>DUFF01000084.1 GCA_011174815.1 Dehalococcoidia bacterium
CCGCGGCTTTTTGTCCTTCCTCTGCAACGTAAAAGAGGCGTTTTTCAAGCTCGCTCTGTTCTCCCAACCACACCATTCTCTGCATATCTACTCGATACCCTTTCAGGCTTGCGCCTCCATCGAAATAGAGCTGTCTGCCTGCCTCCAATTTTTTATCCGAGGGTCGTCCGGTGGACATGCTGTAATGCCTTGCACCACCCCGAAACATCATTTCGCCATGCATTGGCGTATCATAGGCACCCTGGTCCATAAAACTCTTCTCCAGGATGTAGAGGAGCTCACGCTCTGTCATACCGATATTTATCTTTTTCACAGCTTCCCGGATCCCGTTCACCGTGATCTTGCAGACCTCCCGCATAACACCTATCTCCCAATCGGTTTTGATGGACCGAGAAGACCAGATAAGATCCGTGCCATTGGTAAAAGTTGCCTTTGAAAGGCCTTCCTTGATCTTTTCAAATTCAGAAAAACTGGCGTCCATATAGATATAGGCTGGGCCGCCTTCTTCCGTTCCGATCACTCCTTTTTCCAGTCCCAACTCTTTTAATTTATTGATATATATCTCCGTAGGTTCCTGGGGTAAATGCCAATGTTCAGCCCCTCCCCAGGGCAGGATATTCTCATCTTCAACCCAACTCATGTGCATTGCCAGCACATGACAAATTTGTGGCAGAATTAAAATAGGGCTTCCCGTTTGAGGGACGATTGCGCCGTGAAGCCCGGGGAAATACCAGGTTTTTCGAAAACCTGTGAAGTAAGTTAAATCTTCTTTCGCAAAGAGTAATAGCGCATCGACACCCGTTTCCTTCATCTTTTTCTGGATCTTTCTCAGTCTCAGATCATATTCCTCGCGGGGTATCTCAGGGAAAGGGATATCTCTTTTCATACGGCTCCTTTCTTCACCTTAATATTTTATGTACGAGCGACTAAATTATAATCCTATTTGGTGGGATGTCAATATCTTTTGTTCCTGCTAAACGCGTTGATTAACAAAAAGCTAGGTCGTGTATTAGGGTAATGAAATAGCTTCCCCTAATCATGCGAAATGGACTTCTGTTTGATGGGCAGCAGAACAAGCATGAGAGGGTTATTTGGAACTGGGCAGGGTGAAGGTCAAACGGGTGCCCCTGCCCAGTTCACTCTGGACTTCAATGCCACCGCCATGGGCCTCGACCAGGCGTTTAGCAATGGTAAGTCCGAGGCCGCTACCGCCCGTAGCCCGGGCTCGGGACTTGTCAACACGGTAGAAACGTTCAAATATGTTAGGCAGGTCTTCATCGGGGATGCCCTTACCCGTATCAGCCACAGAAACCTCCACCCAGTTGTCCTTCTGTATGGCACTAACGTTAATGCTATCACCGCTGTCAGTGTGAGCCATGGCGTTATCCAGAAGGTTATGAAGCACCTGGGCAATCCGCTGAGAATCGATGTTCACCGATGGCAGCTCATCGCCGAGGTCAACAGATAATGCCACACCTTTTGACGCCGCCTGAGCCTGGAAAGCCAGTACTGACTGGCTTATCAACTTAGAGATGTCCTCAGATTGGCATATCAGTTTCAATTCGCCCGCTTCGGCGAGACTCAGCTCTTGAAGCTCGTCAACCAGCCTTGCTAGTCGGGTCGCCTCTTCATTTAGTGATTGGATAGACTCGGCATCCGGTTTCATTACGCCATCGTTCACTGCCTCCAGATAGCCGCGGATATTGGAAAGGGGGGTTCTCAGCTCATGCGCCACATCAGCCACCATATTGCGCCGCAATTGCTCAGCACGTTCCAGGTCATTGGCCATTGAATTGAATGCCCGAGCCAGCTCTCCCACTTCGCCCTTGTCCTTGAGCTCCAGCCTCTGGGAGAAATCTCCCTGCCCCAGCCTCCTAGCGGCTTCAGTCAGCGCTTTTATGGGATACAGGATTCGCCGCGATAAGATAAGGGTCAGGGCCAGCGCCACGCCGCCCCCTATAAGACACCCCCAGATAACAAACTGCGTTATCGAGTGAGATAGAAACAGTGACGAAGTCGGGTCTGTTGACGATTCCGGACCGATATAGATGGTACCCAGCGATTCCGTTATCGTTGGTGGTTGCGGCAAAAAAGGATGTGGCGGAAAGGGCTGCGGCGGTAAGAGCAAAGGTTTTTCTGATGGCGGAGGCTGGTATGTCTGCCCTACCAGTGCTCCCTGAGAGTCAGCAATAACTACGCCGCTTTTATCAGTGAGCACGATGCGGCGGCCGTACAAGCTTCCCATCTCCTCAACCTGGGTCTGAATACCGGTCCAGTCCCCCTGCTCGAAATAGTGTTGTGTGAGCGAATGCAGCAAGCGGGCAAAGTGCGCCTCCTCACGCCGCTCCTCAAAGCGCCCGATTTCCCCGCTTGTCCTCAGGCTTATGAAGAGAGAAACCGTGCCGATGGTCACCAGTATTACCGAAAGGAAGGCGATTAAAAGACGAAATCTCAGGCTATGTATCATTACCCGCCTCTAAAAACTTATAACCGACTCCGTATACTGTTTTGATATATTTAGGATGGTCAGGGTCTGCCTCCAGCTTGCGACGCAGGTTAAGGATATGGACATCTATGGTACGGTCAAAGCCTTCAAAGTCATAACCAAGGGCTTTGTCGATGATTTCGGCCCGGCTGAAAACCCTGCCGGGTTCTTTTGCCAGAATCCCCAGCAGTTTGAATTCAGTCGGCGTCAGATTCAGAGAACTGCCATCAAGAAATGCCTGATGCTTCCCGAAGTCTACAATAAGTTTACCGTTCTTGATTTCAGATGGACCACGCTCCCCGGGGAGACGCCTGAGCAAGGCCCTCACTCTGGCCGCCAGCTCCTTGGGGCTGAAGGGTTTGGTCACATAGTCATCTGCTCCCAGGTCTAGGCCGGTCAGCTTGTCCTGTTCGGTTGTTTTGGCGGTGAGCATAATGATTGGCACATCGGATTCCTCCCTCAGGGTGCGGCAGACCTCAAGCCCGTCCATGCCGGGCAACATAAGGTCCAGAACAATAAGGTCAGGATGTCTTTCCCGGGCCTGACGCAGGGCTTCAATGCCATCATAAGCCGTCAGCACCCGGTAACCATCCCGGTTCAGATAGAGTTTGACCAGTTCCACCGTTTTTTGGTCATCATCAACAATTAATACCCGTTTGCCTGCCATCGTTGAATCTTCCCATTAACCAGTCCTCAGTTAATGTTATACCATAAATGTTAAGAAATTATTAATTCTCTGTTGGCCCATTAAAGAAAGGAGAGGGGGAGAATGTCCCCCTCTCCTGGCACGGCCACTAAATGAAACCGCTACGACTTTTACTGGCCATTCCACGGCATACACGGTCCAGGAAAACCACGGGGCCCGCCATGGCCTTTGAAGCCGAATTCAAACGGAACATCAGGCCTTGCCTGTTGCCACTGTAGAAACCCATCGGCCTGTTCCTGAGTTATCTCGCCCTTTTCTACCAGGCTCTGAAGATGGTTCTGCATGAACTTAGTTTGCTCCTCGCTTCGGGCTTGGGCAAAGGCATCTTCGAGCGCTTCTGGCTCAATGGCGACGCCGGTATTCTGTTCGTAGATTTCACAGACCCTGTCCAGCAGCGCCCCGTATCGGGTTTCAGTCTGGTTGTCATCATCACCGTTAGCCAGGACTACCCCACCGAGGCTCCCGGCCAAGACTACCGCTGCCAGCAATGTAACAATAATAAACTTTTTACTTCGCCACATTTCGGTTGCACCTCCTTTCCTTTGTGAATTCTATCAACAATGATAAAGAACAAATATTAAAATCTGATTAAGATTCTAAGAGAGCGGCAAACCATTGTGCGAAGCCGATATCGTGCCCGATTGTAGAGGAATCAATGATGATCATTGATTAAGTATAAATCTTCATAATTTCTTAATATTTCCCTGCCATACTAATTGCAGAATTATTTTTTCTCACTGATAATAGAGCAAATAGGAGGCCGGGAATATGAAGAGAATGGTAAAGATAGCCCTTATAGTTTTTATTATTGTCGGGCTTGCCCTTCCCTCGTTGGGCTGCGGTTCGGAGCCAGACGAGGCGGGGCCAGCGGAAACTCAGATAGCCACCGTAGAGCGGGGTGACCTGACCGTGGAAATCACCGCTGCCGGCAATCTGGCGCTATCCCGTACCGAGGACTTATCCATTGACCTATTCTATCAAGAAGGAACGGTAGAAGAGGTTCTGGTGGAAGAGGGAGATATCGTTGAGGAAGGACAGGCGCTGGTCAAATTGGACACTGAGGAATGGGAGGATAATCTAGACGAATTGCAGGACAAGTTGACCGAAGCAGAGCGTGCCTTGACAGCAAAGAAGCGCGCCCTAGTCCAGGCTGAGCGCAAAGTTATCGACCTTGAGCGCGAGGTTGTCGATAAAGAAGATGATGTAACCAAGGCTGAACGCCAGGTTACTGCCAAGGAGATTGCCGTGAGCCAGGCGCAGCTCAACCTGGATACGGCGGAATATGACTTAAGCGAAATAGACGAGGTGAAAGAAGCGCAGGACGCTGTAGATGAAGCGGAAGATAATTTGAGGCTTATTAGAATGGTGCAAAGGGGCGAGTTAGGCGGAGGGCTGCAGGGCAACTTCGCCTACTGGAATGAGCTGGAAGTCCGCGCTGAGGAAGAATTAGCTGAAGCGCAGGAGGAATTGCAGGAGATACTGAATGACCTCAGTACTCGGATATCAGACGATGTAGCACTGGACGTAGCAGAAAAACAGCTACAGGTCAAACAGAAGCAGCTGGCACTTGAGGATGCGCAGATAGCGGTAGACGATGCCGAGAAAGCGGTAGCGGATGCCAGATATACTTTGGAGGATGCACAGTTAGATGTGGAGGATGCCAGGCATGATGTGGGAGATGCTCAGTTAGATGTAGAGGATGCTCAGAAAGCGCTGGGGGACACCCAGGAAGAGTTGGAAAAGGCAAACAGCAAAAGCCCGATTATTGTGGCACCGTTCGACGGGTTCATCACGAAGGTAAATGTGGAAGGTGGCGACGAGGTGTTGAGCGGTACAGTTGCTGTCCAGCTTGCCGACCCCAACAAATTTGAAGCAGAGATCATGGTAAGTGAAATGGATATATCGCAAATAAAAGAGGGAGGAGAAGCCTGGGTGCAGGTTGATGCTCTATCCGGCCTGACCCTTCCCGCTGAGGTAACTCATATTTCACCCACAGCTACCATTTCACAAGGGGTGGTGAACTATAAAGTAAAAGTCGAAGTGGCGTCACCTGAAGAAATGATGCAGGAGCAGCAGGCAGCCCAGCAGGAGGCAGCAAAGAGAATACAGGAGGGGGAACTTCCCGAGCGCTTGCAACAGGCAATCGAAGAGGGGCGGATTACGCAGGAACAGGCGGAAGAAATGATAAATCAGATGCAGCAGTTGCCGGGAGCGCAGCAATGGCAATTGTCCTCAGCAATACCTGAAGATTTTCAGCTCAGGGAAGGCCTGACCGTCACCGTAACCATCGTGGTGGCCGAGAGAAGCGATGTGCTGCTCGTCCCCAACGCGGCGATTACCACTCAGGGAGGGCAGAGCTATGTCCAGGTGGTATCATCGTCTGGTGACACCGAACAGCGCACCATACGGACCGGCATCAGCGACTGGCAGTACACCGAGGTAACCGAAGGGCTGAGCGAAGGCGAGCAGGTGATTGTACCGCAGGGGACTACCGTTACATCGACAACGCAATCGAGAGGTCCGGGAGGGGGCATAATGTTCGGACCGCCCCCCAGATAAGGAGCCGATGACATTGATTAAATTACGCGATATAACCAAGGTCTACCCCATGGGCAAACGAGAACTAACGGTGCTCCGAGGGATAAGCGTTGATATCGAAAAGGGCGAACTGGTGGCGATTATGGGTCCTTCAGGCTCGGGCAAGTCTACCATGCTCAACCTGATAGGCTGCCTGGATAAACCGACCTCGGGCAATTACTACCTGGAGGGCAAAGAGGTAAGCCGACTGAATGGCCGTGAACTGGCCGGAATCAGAGCCAATAAGATAGGTTTTGTCTTTCAGACCTTCAATCTGCTGCCACGGCTTTCGGCGCTCGCCAACGTGGAGCTGGGCATGAGGTACGCCGGCGGTGTGGACCGTGCCAAGGCTCTGGAGGCACTTGAAAGAGTGGGATTGGCCGACCGAGCTAATCATCGTCCTACCGAGATGTCCGGCGGAGAGATGCAAAGGGTGGCCATCGCCCGGGCTCTGGTGAAAAACCCACCCCTGATTCTGGCCGATGAGCCTACCGGCAATCTGGACAGCCGCTCCGGCGCGGAGATAATCTCCATCCTGACCTCGCTGCACGCTGAACAGGGCATCACCCTGCTTATGATAACCCATGATGCAAACATCGCTCACCATTGCCAGCGTATCATCCACCTCATGGACGGGCAGGTAGAAAGGGAGGAGCAGGTATGAAGAAGTGGCTTGAACCTATGAGCACTGCCTGGGTCGGCGTGGCCACGCACAAGCTGCGCAGCTTTTTGACCATCCTGGGGATAGTAATCGGCGTGGCCGCCGTAATCAGCCTGATGTCCATCGGTAGGGGGGCCCAGGAAGACATCCTCTCCCGCATCGAGACCCTCGGGTCCAACCTCATCACCATCAGCCCCGGGTCGTTTACTTTCCGCGGCGTAGGTGGTGCTGCCGGCGGTGCCCAGACCCTCACCATAGAAGATGCGGAGGCAATTGCGGAGCAGGTCCCCTACATATCTGCGGTAGCTCCTTCTTACTCAAGCAACCTTCAGGTAGTCGCCGGCGGTGAGAACATGAACTCCCAGGTTACCGGGGTAACTCCAGAGTATATGTCGGTAAACAATCTGGAAATTGCCAGCGGCAGTTTTTTCACCGAATTCGAATATCAGCGTGGCGCGAGGATAGTCGTGATTGGCTCCGAGATTAAGGAAACGCTCTTTGGCGATGCTGACCCCGTGGGGCAGCAGATACGCATGGGCGGTATCATCGTGCGCGTCATCGGCGTGCTGGAGAGCAAGGGACAGATGTTTGGCTCGCCTGATGACGCCATCTTTATCCCGCTGACCGCCATGCAACAGGCGGTTGCCCAGCCGCGAACGGCTCAGGGGGAACGCGTGGTATCATCCATATCGCTGACAGTAAGCGACGAGAAGCAGGCGGACTACGTGGTTGCTGAAATCACTACCCTGCTCCGCGCTCGCCACCAGCTTGGTCCCCTTGATGAGGATGATTTCAACATCAGGTCCATGGAGGAACTGGCCCAAACGGTAACCGAAGCAACAGGCACGATGACTCTTCTGCTGGGCGCTATCGCCGCCATCTCATTACTCGTGGGAGGTATCGGCGTGATGAATATCATGCTGGTCTCCGTTCTGGAGAGGACCAGGGAGATAGGTATTCGCAAGGCCCTCGGAGCCAGGGAGAGGGATATATGGATTCAGTTTCTCATTGAAGCGGCTTTCCTGACTTTTGCCGGCGGTATCATCGGGGTTATCGCAGGCTGGGTAGTTTCCTATATTGTCTCCAGCACAGGGCTGGTATCAACTGTGGTTTCGGCTGACATAGTTATTATGGCAGTCTCGGTATCGGTAGGCATCGGTCTTTTCTTCGGCTTCTATCCCGCCTGGAACGCGTCACGTCTGAACCCAATTGAGGCTTTGAGGTTCGAATAGAGGCTATGCCCAACTTGATATGATAATATAGAACTATGAAGCCTTAAAAAAATATTTTGGTAACCAATGCAATTCACATGTGCGGGAACTGTCTGTGCTCACTTGACGAGCTGGATACCGGCCTGGCTTAATGCCTCACGAATCGCCGTTTTCTGCTTTTCTGAGCTAGCTGGCATCGGTGAACGAGGTGGGCCAGCTTTCCGTCCTTGAATCTCCATGGCGTACTTTACATTCGCCGGTAGATTATCCCCGTTTATAGCATTCCAGATTATCAATAGTTTTCGGTGTAAGTCCAAGGCCTTGACGTGGTCGCCTGATTGTACCGCTTCCCACAGTTGGACGCATAAAGCGGGAACTGCCGTTGGTATAGCGGCTATGGCTCCATCTGCCCCCAGAGAGAAAGAAGGATAGAGGAGGGCGTCAACCGCAGACATGAGCACACCCCGGTCACCTACACTGAGAATTAGGTCAGCTAAGAGCTTGAGGTCACCGCCACTCTGTTTGACTCCAATGACTCCTTCGATTTCAGTTATGATTTTCGTCAGCAGACTGGGAGAACAATAGCACCAGGGCACAACATTATATATAATGACGGGTAAGCCGACCTTCTCGACTACCTGAGCAAAATGCCTCTGCATCATTGCATCATCGGGCTTGAACAAGTAGTGTACCGGCGTTATCTGCAAAGCGGCGACATCCAGGTCGGCGACGGCCTTTCCCGTTTCGATTGCTTGTCTGGTGCTATCAACGATGATTCCGGCGATAACTGGCACTCGGCCGCGGGCTTCCTCGATGGCAGCTGCTACCGAATTTCGCAGTTCCTGTGTGGACAAAGTATGTCCCTCACCGGTGCTCCCGCCGACAGCTATGCCATGTACTCCGGCTTTTTCGATGAGGAAGCGAACATCTGCCCGCAAGGCTGCTTCATCCAGCTCTTCATTGCTGTCAAAAGGAGTTGCTATTGGGGTGACAATGCCATATATGTTCTTTTTCATGAAACTACCTCCAGTTTTATTTCTGATTTTTCAGTTGACGATATGTAGTGTACACATAAACGTGAAAAAATAAAAGTGCTCTTTAACTAAAGCTAGAAGGCAATACATATCATCCGTTTTCCGCGCCTTTTACCTTATCCCCCACCCACCGGAGGTTAAAACTGATTACCAGATGTAGTAAAACCCGTCGCGCTTCACTACCTCTAATGGCGTGCCGAAGAGATGGGAAAGCGATTCCGATGCAACCACCTCCTCTTTGCCGCCGTCCTTGAAGACCAAGCCTGCCTTGAGGAGGATAACACGCTCAATCTCAGGCAGGATATCGGCAGTATTATGCGTCACCATGATAATGCCGGTGCCTGCGCCCGCAATCTTGCTCAGTATATTCCGCAGTTTATGAGCAGCGTGAAAGTCCAGACTTGAGGTCGGTTCATCGAGGACCAAGGCCTGAGGTTCATGTACCAGAGCCTGGCCAATCAGTATGCGCCGCGCCTCACCCGTTGAGATCTGGTTCATCTTTCGTTCCGCAAGGTGCGATATTTCCAGCAGCTCCATTACCTCCCGCCCTTTTTGTTCCATCGCTGGTGTTACATAATGATAAGGCCAGACCCCTATGCTACTGAAGAAGCCGGAAAGAATTATTTCCCCGCAGGTGAAGTTCCCGGTGCTGAGTGCAACTAAATCTTCGGTGACAATCCCCAGCAATTTGCGTAACTCAAAGACGTTCCAGTCCTCTCTACCGAGAATACGTACATAGGAATCAGGGATCCCGGCGTGGGGATAGCATTCCCGGGTGATGGTTTTGATGAGAAACGATTTGCCCGCGCCATTGGGGCCAAGTATGGCAACATGCTCCCCTACATTAACAGCAAGCGTTATGCCATTTAATACGATGCGGTCATTCTTGCTGACGACAACGTTCCGGTATTCAATTAACGATGTCTGGTGTTCTGCAGCTGATGGCATAGTCTCAATACAAAGATACAAGAATTAAATTATGATTATACTGTCAGGGAGCGATTTAATATTTTATCATACTCGCCGGTACATTGACGAACACTGCTTATTTATATATTGTATTAGCACAAGGAGGTGAGCATAATGGATATGTTTGATCTATCCGGAAAAGTGGCTATAGTAACCGGCGGCAATCAGGGAATCGGTTTGGCCATCACACGTGCCCTGGCCCAGGCTGGCGCCGCGGTTATCATCGCCAACCGCAGGGCCGAAGAAGGGGCCAATGCGGCCGAATCCCTGAAAAAAGAAGGCTTAAATGCAATTTCCATCCCCACCGATGTCAGTGATGAGTCATCGATAGCAGCAATGGTGGCCAAGGTAATCGACAGTTACGGGAAAATCGATATTCTGGTTAATAATGCCGGAGTCATCGTCAGGAAACCCGCCGAAGAGACTACCAGAGAAGACTGGGAACATATTATGAATATCAACCTGAGAGGCGTGTTTTTCTGTTGTCAGCTCGTGGGCAGAGAAATGATAAAGCGAAAAAAAGGCAAAATAATCAATATCTCCTCCGATGCAAGCCAGAGAGCCATGCCGGAACGTTCCGTATATGCCACTTCCAAAGCTGGCGTCTCCCACCTGACACGATGCCTGGCCACAGAATGGGCAGGACATAATATCAACGTTAATGCCATTGGACCCGGCCCGACGCGCACCCCTTTGAATCAAAAATACTACGACGAAAACCCGGAGAAACTGCAGCAGACGGTACAGTCCATTCCCATGGGCAGAATGGGCGACACCTCGGACTACATGGGTGCAGCGGTTTTTCTCGCTTCGGAAGCCTCCAATTTTGTCACCGGCCAGACATTGCTCGTCGAGGGTGGTTCGACCATCTGGTAGGTATAAAGTGATGTGCCATTTTTTAAATATTTGTTCCCAAGGAGGTTATGTATGGCGGACTATGAAGCATTAAAGAAAAGGATTCAAGAACTGGCCGAGAAATCCTGGGATAGTGAGCCTATTAGGGCCTGGTTCAACAAACTCAGCGAGGAAGATATTCCCAGAAAGACTTTACTGCGCGAGGAAATAATCGCCCGTAAACAGGAAGTCCTGGACCGTGTCCAGCGAAAAGGCGAGGAATGTGAATTCCTCAGCCACAGCTGAGCCAAGGGTGCGGCTCTTCCCGTGATGGAGGAGTTCGGCCTGGGAAATATGGATATTATCCAGGCGCTTTCACCTTTTCCCGGCTTTGGCGCCACCGGCAGAATCTGCGGAGCCGTATCTGGAGGCCTTGTTGCTCTCGGCCTGTATTTTGGCAGCGCGGACATGACCGATTACTCGAAAACCGGCGCTGCTATCAGTGCAGCCCGTAAATTTCTGCCCCGCTTTGAGGAGGTGCTCGGTTCTCTGCAGTGCGCTGAAATACAGGAAGACGCGATATTCGGCCGCTTCATGGATCCCAGGGCCAGCCAGGAGAATATGCAAGCTTTTATAGATGCCAAAGGTTACGCGAAATGCGCGCTGCCCGCGGCGATAGGTGCCAGGCTTGCTGCCGAAATCATCATCGAAGACATGGCGCAGCAATGAGCGGTTGAACTATATTTTTCGCAAGCGCTGGATATATATTTATTTAACGGTCCTAGAATTGGCTGAAATGGGCAGCTAACCGCCTTTTCAGCGCCTGGTATTGCCCCCATATCTGCTGCGGCATTCTGGCACCGAACCTATTGAGGAACTCTTGAATCTCAGCGATTTCCTGCGCCCGTTCGTCTCTATTTACAGCAAAAAGCTTTTCAAACTTCTCCCGCGGAAAATCTAGGCCATCGAGAGTTAAATCTTCATGATTCGGCATCAGCCCCAAAGGTGTCTCCCTTGCTGAGATGCGACCCTTCACCCGGTCAATGATCCATTTCAGCACCCGTATGTTCTCTCCAAATCCCGGCCAGATGAGCTTTCCCTCTTCATCCAAACAGAACCAGTTTGCCGAATAAATTCTTGGTGGCTGCGCGGCTGGTCTTCCTGCATCGATTTTAGCTAAATATTTCGTTCTTTCAATAGACCGTTGTCGAATGGTATAATTTGTAATAAAGTTTGGCATATATGATACGTCAGTGCCGGGCCAGTGATGCCCAGAGAATGTACTTTATCATCAATAAAGCCGCGGAAGCGTATGAAGGCGTGATTCCGCCCGACCGTTACCAGCAGCCCTATATGTCGATGGGTGAACTAAGAGAGGAAATGGAACGGGCTACCTTCTACGGCTGGGTAGCAGGTGAAGAGCTAGTGGGTATTATGGGAATGGAACCAATCAAAGATGTAACTCTTATCCGTCATGCTTACGTTTTGCCCGAGCATCAACGAAAAGGCATTGCCACTAAACTGCTCGACCATATTAAACGTATGGTGAAGACATCCCGATTGCTGGTGGGGACATGGGCCGATGCCAGCTGGGCGATTTCTTTCTACCAGAAACATGGATTTCATCTGTTGCCCGATAAAGACCTGCTGCTGAAAACATACTGGGATATTCCCCGGCGACAGATTGAAACTTCCGTGGTGCTGGGTATAGATTGCAGACAGGCATGAAGGAGTCAAGATGAATGTAAAGTCTCTGAATCGGCTGCTTCAGGCAGCGGTGATAACCCTCTCAATGATCGCAGTATGCCAGGAACTGGAAAAGCCAAAAGAAGAACGTGAGTGGCATGGGAAGGCGGCTGGCTTTGTCCCTTATGATTTCCGGATGCCCACTATGGAACGAATCAGGGAAGCATACTGGAACCCCTACGACAGCCGGATCCTGGTCCCCGAAGCGTTTGGCGTCGGCTGGGCGATTAACTTCTACGCACTGCTCGAGCGTTTGAGGCTGATCGGGCAGGACCTTTCCGAGGAAGATTTCCTGATGCCAGGCCAGCACATGAAAAAGGTATTGACTCACGCGCTTGAGGCTGAGTAGGCATCGGTTCTCTCGATATCAGAAAACGACAAAGGAGGATAGGCATATCCTTTGACAGCTCATGTTAATCCGCAGGAAAAAGCAGCATTCATTCAGGAAGAAATCAGGGCTTTTGTGCGCAATAGCCCGCTGAATCGCATGCCTGATGCCGATGATGACTTTATCTTTGACGAACCACTGGTCCAGTTTGCCGATGGCAATGATTCAATCTTCAACGATTATAAAAAGATAATTGACCCCTCCCACCTCACCCCCCGTGAAGCCCTGGCCGCAGCTTATGAGAAAAGCCCCGGAGACCTGCCAGCACAGCTGTCCGTCGTCAGCTGGATACTGCCCATTACCGGCAAGACGCGGGAATCAAATCGACCTCAAAAGAGGGTACCATCGCGTCTCTGGGTATACACCCGATGGTACGGAGAAAAGCTCAACGAGGCGCTGAGGGCACACGTGGTCGAAGTCATCACAGAGAGAGGCTATCTTGCCACCGCACCAATGCTCCAGCCATACTTCAAGAGAATGGACAACTACGCCGGCCCTCTTTCCAACTGGTCGGAACGGCACATCGCCTACGCCGCCGGGCTGGGCACCTTCAGCCTCTCCGACGGCTTCATCACCGAGCGGGGCATCGCCCACCGCTGCGGCAGCGTGGTCACCGATATGCCCCTCCCCATCAGCCCGCGGACTGCTCAAACACCGTATTCAAACTGCTTATTTTATGTCAACAATGAATGCCGGGAGTGTATTCCCCGCTGTCCTGCCGGCGCCATCACCGAACAGGGCCATGATAAGATAAGATGCCGTGATTACCAGCACGATGAAATCGGCTACATCAGGCAGAGATACGGCGTGGAAGTGGCCGGCTGCGGGCTATGCCAGACCGGTGTCCGCTGCGAGTTCAAAAACCCGGCGAAAAAATTAAAAGTCTGACCATGTCCCCCACACCCCATCCTGGTAAATGCTCTCCAGCTTTACGGGCACCAGCTGATTGGTCAAATCCTCATTGCTCCTTGTGTAGACCCTGATGTAGTTTGCCGTGTAGCCTGACCAGACGCCATTTGATTTCTGCTCCCACAACACCGGCATGGCTCGGCCCAGAAAGTGCTGCCGGAAATTAAGGGCGCTTTCCCCGGCCAGCGCCAGCATCTTCTTGACCCTCTCCCTCTTTACCTTATCTGAAACCTGGTCCGTTATATCGGCGGCCTCTGTCCCCGGCCGCCGTGAGTAAGGAAAGACATGGATACGGGCAAAGCCAGTCCGCCGGCAGAAATCATGGCTCTCCTTGAATTCGGCCTCGGTCTCACCAGGGAAACCAGCGATAACGTCGGTGGTGATGGCTGTATCCGGCAACTCCCTTCTAATCAAAGCGACCGCGTACTGATAGTCCGCCGAAGTATAGCGCCGCTTCATCCGCCTGAGGACAGAGTCGCTGCCGCTCTGCAGGGAAAGGTGGAACTGCGGACACAATCGACTATCTTCCCACAGCTCAAGCAACTCTGCGGATACCTCCTGAGGTTGCAAAGATGACAGCCTCAACCTGGTTACTCCAGTTTCCGCCAGAATGCGCTTTAAAAGACCAGCGAAATTTATGCCATCGCAGTGATAGGCTCCGACTTCGGTGCCCGTGAGCACCACTTCCCTAGCTCCGCCGGCTATCCGGTCTTTCACTTCAGCGATGACCTTTTCCACGGGCACGCTTTTCACTTTCCTCCGCACCAGCGGCACGATGCAGTAACTGCAGAAATCACGGCAGCCGTCCTGAATTTTCAGAAAGGAGCGGTTCCGTCCATAATCATATCCGTTGTGCTCGCCCGGAGGTAAAGAGGCAAGACAGCCAGATGCCCGCAGCTTATCGAGCACCTGTGTCTTCCGGTCGTTGCCGAGGACGAGGTCAACACCTTCTATCCCGGCCAGTTCCTGAGGCGACCTCTCCGCATAGCAGCCAATGGCTATCAACCGGGCAGCACCATTGCGGCGGTGCGCCTGCCTGAGCAGGTTCCGGGCCTTGCGGTCGGCGATGTGCGTCACCGTGCAGGTATTTAGTATATAGATATCGGCCTCGGCCACGGACCTGACCAGCGTATAACCCGCCGCCGCCAGTTCCCGTGCCAGTGTTTCGGCCTCCGCCTGGTTCAGCTTGCAGCCAAGCGTGTCTAAAGCAATCCTAATATCGCTCATTGCCCCTATCTTCAATATCATTATAGAGTCGTCATTCACCAGCGGTCAAAGCCAGGGCTCCGCTTGCAAACGGGCAGCAATTATGGTAAAAAACTAATTAAATCACCTAGAAATTACGGGTTCTAATCTATTAAAGAGAAATATGGAGCATCGCTCATGAATAGCAATAAAGATCGGGTTGTGGTCACGGGGATGGGCACTCTCAGCCCCCTCGGCCTGGATACCAAAACCACCTGGGAAGGACTGGTTGCCGGCCAGTCCGGCATTGACTACATAACGTTGTTTGACCCGGCAGACATGGAGGTCAAGTTCGCCGGTGAGGTGAAGGGTTTCGTACCCACGGACTACGTTGAACGCAAAGAAGCACGCCGCATGGATCGCTTTGCCCAGCTGGCAGTCGCAGCCAGCCGGGAGGCGGTAGAATCTTCGCGGCTGGAAATCAACCATACCAACAGCGAGGACATCGGGGTCATCATCGGCTCAGGCATTGGTGGGCTTACCACCCTGTTTGAACAGGCCAAAATACTCGTGGAAAGAGGGCCAGACCGCGTCAGCCCATTCCTAGCTCCAATGATGATTGCCGATATTGCTGCCGCCCAGATATCTATAGCACTTGGCATCAAGGGGCCCAATTTCTGCACCACGTCGGCCTGTTCCAGCGGCTCGGATGCCATCGGTGCCGCGTGTGAACTCATCAGACACGGTGATGCTCGGGTAATGCTGGCCGGCGGTACCGAGGCCATCATCAATCCGCTGGGCATTACCGCCTTCAGCGCCTTGAAAGCGATTTCCACCAGAAATGATGCTCCCAAGAAAGCCTCTCGCCCCTTTGACGCCGAGCGCGACGGATTTGTCATCAGCGAGGGTGCCTGTGTACTTATCCTGGAGAAGTTGGGGCACGCCCTGAAAAGAGGCGCTCCTGTCCTGGCAGAAGTCGCTGCTTACGGGGCCACGGCCGATTCCTTTCACGTTACTCAGCCGCTGGAAAGCGGCGAAGGCGCTGCCAAAGCCATGCGCATCGCGCTGAAAAAGGCGGGGTTGTCTCCGACAGACATCGATTATATCAACGCCCACGGTACTTCGACGCAGTTAAACGACACCATGGAGACCAGAGCTATAAAAACCGTCTTCGGTAATTACGCCTACCGGGTGCCGATAAGCTCTACCAAGTCCATGCTGGGGCACCTCATCGGCTGTGCCGGCGCCACCGAAGCACTGATCTGTATCCTGTCCATCATGAACGGCATTATCCCGCCAACCATCAACTACGACCACCCCGACCCCGATTGTGACCTTGACTACGTGCCCAACGTCGCCCGCGAGGCGGAAGTTAATACGGCACTGTCCAACTCGTTCGGGTTCGGCGGACATAACTCGGTACTGATATTCCGAAAATATTCCGAGGCATAAGCTTGAGTCGCTACCGCTGGAATGTGCTGCCACCGGTGCCGCGCCAGTATCTGGCGAGCAACTCGAGCATTCCTCCTCTTTTGGTCCAGCTCCTGTTCAATCGCGGCTTGAAAGAGCCGGCACAATTAACGTCTTTCCTCGCCGTCGACCGAAACCTCTGCAGCAGCCCGCTGCTGCTGCCGGATATCCATTCGGCTGTAGCCAGAATATATCGGGCCTTGCTCTCCGGAGAACCGATCGCCATCTACGGCGACTATGATGCTGATGGCATCACCGCCACTGCTCTGCTTGTGCAGGGCCTTTCCGCACTAGGCGGCACCGTGGTTCCTTATATCCCGCACCGCCTGACTGAAGGCTACGGTTTGAAAACAACGGCACTGGAGAACCTCCGTCAGCAGGGCTTTAGGCTCGTGGTCACCGTCGATTGCGGGATTACCAGCGTGCCCGAAGTCAGACGGGCGAGGAGACTGGGGCTGGATATCGTTATTACCGACCATCATACACCGTTGCCCGAAATACCGCCGGCGGTGGCCATTGTCAATCCAAAGCTGGCCGGTTCTGCCTATCCCTTTACGGAACTGACCGGCGCTGGGGTAGCATTTAAATTGCTCCAGGCGCTCTACCAGAGCGTTGGTCGGGAAGGGCAACTGGAGGAACTGGTGGACCTGGCCGCACTCGGCACCGTCGCCGATATGTCACCGCTGCAGGGCGAAAACCGCTACCTGGTAAAAGAAGGGCTGCGGTTGATGAACCGGAATCCACGCCTGGGGCTGAGGGCGCTTATCGACCAAGCAGGGTTAAGCGGCGGAAGTCTTGACGCCGAATGCATATCCTGGATGATTGCCCCACGACTTAATGCCGCGGGACGACTGGAACACGCCATGTCCAGCTACAAATTGCTCACCACCGACTCCTCAACTGAAGCCCGCCGACTGGCACGCTGGCTGGAGCAGAAAAATACCGAGCGACAGAAGCTCACCTCCAGCACACTGATGCGGGCCAGGGAGCAGGTTCTCTCGCGCGGCATCTTGCCGCTTCTCATGGCCAGCGACCGGGACTACTTCCTCGGCATTGCCGGGCTGGTGGCCAGCCGACTGGCTGAGGAATTCTATCGCCCGGCGGTGGTCGTTAAGACCGGTGGAAAAGTGAGCAGCGGCAGCTGCCGCAGCATTCCGGAGTTCAACATCATCGCTGCCCTGAAAGAGAGCCGACACCTGCTCTCGCAGTTCGGCGGGCATTCCCAAGCGGCTGGCTTCACCCTGCCCACTCGAAACCTGCCCCGGCTTGAGGAAATATTGTTGAACCTGGCCACCGTTCAGCTCAGAGAAGTTGAGCTGCGCCCCAGCCTTGATATCGACGCCGAGATTACATTACCCGACCTCGGTGGAGATACCTTCCAGATAACGCAGCAGCTGGCCCCTTTTGGCCGCGGCAACCCCCTGCCCACCTACCTCAGCCGGCGCGTTGAAGTTACGGACTGCCGTACCATGGGCAATGGTGGCGAACACCTGCGCCTGAAGCTCAGGCAGAACGGTACCAGGTGGGACGCTGTTGCCTTCCGTCTGGGCAGCTGCCTAGCAGATGTCTCTCCCGTTATAGATATCGTATATAATCTGGAAATAGACCGCTGGCAGGGAAAGGAGACACTCAGGCTCAATATCCTGGATTTCGCACCAAGCAGCCAATCTCCGTAAAACATTTAGGTAGATGGATAACCAGATAGCACTCACTATCATTGCCATTGTCTGTGCTTATGTTGTCGGCTCCGTCCCTTCAGGCTACATTATGGGGCGACTGCGTAAAGGGGTCGATATTCGCCAGATAGGGAGCCACAGCATGGGAGCTATGAACGTCTTCTACCAGATTGGATTTATGGAGGGACTCGCGGTTCTGGCGATGGACATTGGCAAAGGGGCGGCCGCGGTGGCGCTGGCCCGCTGGCTGTGCGTGCCGCTCTATGCCCAGCTGTTAGCCGGCGCCGCTGTCGTGACCGGTCACGCATATACTGTCTTCTTGAAATTCCGGGGCGGGAGAGGAGGCGCCACCTGTATTGGTATTCTCATCTACCTTATGCCTTGGGGCATCCCTGTCTATGCCGCCATCTTCGGGCTCAGCCTGCTGCTGACGCGCTACCCCACTTTGAGCTACAGCCTAGCCTTTCTCTGCTTCCCATTCGTCGCCTGGCTGAAATACCATTCCCTTGAATTCATTATCTTTTCTATCGGCATTCTGCTGCTGCCCGGCATTAAATACCTCCCCAGAATGAAGGAGATGCGCAACAAGGGAGGCAGCTGGCGCCATGTCTTTCTCCGCCGAAACTTTAAGGACCGGCTTTAAGCAGTGTTGGCTTCGTAAGTTAATTCAGCGTATTTGCTGTTCACCGCCCCGTGGCGTCATGGTCATAATTATGGCACCGATAAATGCACCGCCAGCCATGGACACCCACGTGCCCTGATAGCTCCCCCAGTGGTCAAATACCCAGCCGGCTATCGGCGGTCCGACCATGGTTCCGACCATCAAAATACCCCAGGCAAAACCAATGATGGTGCCGAAGTTGCCCCGTCCAAAATGTCCCCGCAGCAGTACGCCAACCATGGTATTAATGCCTCCGTATCCGAAGCCCAGGAAAACCAGGAAAGGTACCAGCAACCATATCCACCCCAGAGAAACATATTCAAAGCATATCAGCCCCAGTGCCAACATGATGAGGGCGAGCGTTGACAACCGTTTGGCGACATATTTATCGGCAAGCCAGCCGAAACCGAAACGCCCGCTGATACTCAGTAGCGGGATGGCAGTTGCCACCAGGCCTGACATAGTCCGGGTGAAACCTAGGCTACTCAGGTATGGCATCACGTGCGTTATCACCGCCGGTATCACTATGAACTGCGGCATCACCGCCAGCACGGTGAGCCAGAAGACACGGGTCTTCATCGCCTGCCGGGCGCTGATGCTTATCTCCTGGGCTGGCAGCTTCATGGAACTGCTGTCAAAGGTTACTCCACGAGCTTCCCCTCCATCAGGCAGATAACCATATTGCTCGGGCTTATGCCGCAGGAGCAGCGAGAGCGGTAGTCCAATAACGAACATGCCGATACTCATGATGACTATTGCCGTCCGCCAATCGTAAAGGTCGACCAGTCTAACTACCAATGGAACGAGAAGCCCGCTGGAGCCATAACCGCATATCATGATACCACTGGCCAGCCCCACCCGACGGTGGAACCAGTTGGCTACCGCCGTTACCGTGACCGATATGCCACAGCTGCTGATGCCGAGCGACATTAAAATGAAAGCAATGTAGAACATAAGTAAAGAGTGTACCTGACTGAGCAGCATCAGGCCCAGCCCCATTAACAGCACCCCGATGAAGATCACTCTTCTCGGTCCCCAGCGGTCGACCAGTATGCCTACTACCGGTGCCAGCATCCCGGCTTCCAGCCCGCGTATGGAAGCGGCGATTGAAATCGAAGTGTAGCTCCAGCCAAATTCTTCGGCTATCGGCTCAAAGATGGCGGTAAAGCCGTAGAATATCACCCCACTCATATACAGGGCGATGATAAAGCAGGCGCCGACGATCCACCACCCGTAGAAAATGTTTGAGAAGCGCCGCGGCGAAGGCATTATTCCCCTGCCCTCACCCACCTTGTTCTCATAACCATGATCGGCACGGCGACCGACAGCACGATGACGGCGATGACCTGTGCCTGATGCAGACCAAAGAGGAAAGACGTCCCTTCGCGCAGAAAATCCGTGCCCAGGCGATACACCGAGTACAGACTGATGTAGATCAGATAGATGGAGCCATCAGGCCTGAGGTGTCCTTTGAGCCGGAGCAATATCCCGCAAACGAGCAGGTTCCAGAATATCTCGTATACCTGCGACGGGTGTACCTCCACGCCAACCGGGCAGAAGCTATCGGGATGGGTGTAGACAATACCCCAAGGTAACGTCGTTTCCATCCCGTAACAGCAGCCATTGAGCGTACAGCCCACCCTGCCTACAGCCTGTGCCAGAATAATACCGGGTGCCACCACATCGGCGAAGTAGGCGAAATTCATTTTGCTGAATCGGCTGTAAACCCAGATACCCACAGTGGCGCCCAGCACCGCCCCGTAAGCGGTCAGCCCCCCGCCACCGATTATCTCCCCCGGATACAGACCATAGTATTCCCAGCGGTCTATCACGTGCAGCAGCCGGGACAGCACCAGGCCGGAAGGGATGCCCACCAGTGCCGCCGTAAACACGGTATCATAG
Source organism: Dehalococcoidia bacterium (assembly GCA_011174815.1). GTDB lineage: Bacteria > Chloroflexota > Dehalococcoidia > Dehalococcoidales > RBG-16-60-22 > E44-bin89. The sequence continues at coordinate 20,415 of DUFF01000084.1, forward strand.
GAAATTCTGGCACCCCTTTTCACCTGCCAGGCCGTCCACAGGACAACGGTTAAAATCGCCAAGGCGATGAAAATGCCGTACCACCGAACTTCAATCGAGCCGATGGTAAAAGCGACCGGGTCAATGCTTATCGTAATCATCGGATTTCTCCACAATCAGGCACATAGCGCTTCAACAAAGGCCACGGCATCAAAATCAGCCATATCCTCCAGTTTCTCTCCGGTGCCGACGTATTTAATCGGTATCTGCAGCTCATCGCAGATGGTGAGCACGATGCCTCCTCTGGCAGTACCGTCCAGCTTGGCCAGAAAAATGCCCGTAACTCCCACCGCGTCGGTAAAATATCTGGCCTGTGTCAGGCCATTCTGGCCGGTGATGGCGTCAATGACCAGAATCACCTCATGCGGTGCCGCCTCGTCCATCTTGGCTGCGACCCTCTTTATCTTCTTCAGCTCCTCCATCAGGTTGTACTTGGTGTGGAGACGGCCAGCGGTATCAATGATAACTTCCTCGACCTGCCGGTTCTGTGCCGCCTGAAGAGCATCATAGACCACCGCCCCCGGGTCTGCCCCCGGCTGGTGGGCGATTACCTCCGCTTTGGCCCGCTCAGCCCACTTCTTTAACTGGTCAATGGCCGCCGCCCGGAACGTGTCTGCCGCCACCAGCAAGACTCGTTTACCGTCCCTTTGCCGTCGGTGAGCGTATTTGGCGATGGACGTCGTCTTACCGCCGCCGTTGACCCCGACGAAGAGAGAAACCCTGAGCGGCGCTGGAACAGCCGGCTCTCCCTGAGGAGCTATATTCAGGATATCTACCATCTCCGCCTTGAGGGTTTCCCGCACCTGTGAGCCGTTCAACCTCTCCTTATCCGCCTTCTCTCTCACCGCCCCGATTAATTTCTCGGCGGTAGTTATGCCCACATCAGCGCCGATGAGCAGTTCCTCAAGCTCTTCCCATACTTCGTCGCCAACCGTGGGGCGGTCGAAGAGGTGTATGGCCCGGGAAAACCAGGCCTCGCGACTTTTCTTCAGGGCTTGTGTAAATAGACCAGCTATCTACCTCACCCCCTTAATCCCCCTCTCCTTCAAAGGAGAGGGCGGAGAATTTTTAAAAGAGGGGCTTCGCCCCTCTTGAACACCCTAAAATTAATTATACCTTTAATGAATTTTATGTGAGCAATTCTTTCAGTAATACCCGGGCAGCCTCTTTGTCCAGAGGCTGATTGTTGTTGCCGCACTTGGGCGATTGTATACAGCTCGGGCAGCCGTCCTCACACGGACACTCCACAATCGTCCTTAATGTAGCTTGCCATAATTCGGTAATGATGTCAAAGCCTTTCTCGGTGATGCCGACGCCGCCGGGATAGGCATCATAGATGAACACCTGGGCACGACCGGTGTCCGGGTGCAGTGGTGTGGACACGCCGCCGATATCATTGCGGTCGCACATGGCAAAAAGCGGCAGGATGCCGATGGCCGCGTGCTCCACCGCATGCAGGCCGCCAGCGTAGTCAAGCTGCGCTTCTTCAAGGCGGTATTCAGCACCATCTGGCAGGTCAAACCACAGGCCAACAGTGGCGAAGGTCTGCGGCGGCAGGTCGAGAGGTTCCTCCCCTATTACTTCGTCGGTATACTGCGCCTTCTTTTTGAAGCCCACGACGTGGTTGGTGACCTCAACCTCCCCCAGGTACAGGTTCACCTTCCCGACCTTTTTCTTACTAAGCACCTTCACGATGTGCAGGTCTTCAACCTCCTTGGTCTGAGTGTAGTAATTGACCGCTTTCGGCTCAGCGTAGGCAACGCGGTTTTCCAAGTCCAGCTCCCTTACCAGATAAGACTCTCCCTGATGGAGATAGATAGCGCCCGGGTGTACCTGAAAGAAAGCCACGCTGGCCTCCACCGTCTCCAGCAACGAGTCCGTTGACATGTCCGCCACATCGAAATTCTTTCCCGATGTGGAGCGAATATTGACCGCCTGTGCCGGGTAGGCGATTGCTGGGGACAGATACCACCTCTGGTTGCGTTCCCGGAGGACTCCCTGTTCCACCAGCATATCCCTTTCCGGCTTGAAAGCGGGGCCGAATATCACCTCATCGCCGCTGTCAAGGGGGCATTCCCATGCGGCGCACAGCAGGTGGGCTCGTAAAATATAGGGATTGCCCGGATTGACCAACGCATTTTCAAAACTTTTACCGAAGAATGAATCCGGGTGTCTCATAAAATACTGGTCCAGCGGGTTGTCCAGCGCCACCAGAAAGCTCATCGCCTGTTCCTGGCGCCTTCCGCTTCGCCCTGCCTGCTGCCAGGTGCTGGCGATGGTGCCGGGATAGCCCGCAAGCACCGTTGCGTCAAGGTCGCCGATGTCTATGCCCAGTTCCAAGGCATTGGTGGCCACCGCCCCGGCGAGCCGCCCTTGGAAAAGCTCTCTTTCGATACGGCGGCGTTCCTCCGGAAGGTAGCCAGCGCGGTAGGGCGTTATCTGCGGCGGCCGGCCTACACTCATCTCGGCCAGCCTCTCTTTGGCATAAATGTAAATCAGCTCGGTGAGGCGGCGGGTTCGGGCAAAGGTCAGTGTGCGGATACCCTGGTGCACCAGTTCGGTGAAGAGATGGGTGGCCTCACTGTTGGCGCTACGGCGGATACTTTTTGCCTGGTCAATAAGCGGCGGGTTCCAGAAAACGAAGTCCTTGCCGCCGTGGGGCGAGCCATCACGGTCAACCACCTCGAAGGGCAGCCCAACCAGTTGCTCGGCGTGTTCGCCGGGGTTGGCAATGGTCGCCGAAGAACAGATGAACTGGGGCTCGGAACCGTAGAGACGACACAGACGCCGCAGCCGGCGCAGCACACCGGCCACGTGTGAACCGAAGACACCGCGGTAGGTGTGGGCTTCATCCACCACCACGTAGCGCAGGTGGCGCAGCAGCCTGGACCAGTACTGATGATTGGGCAGGATACCCACATGAAGCATATCGGGGTTGCTCAGGATTACTTTAGCACGCTTCCGTATCTCGGCCCGTTCCCCTTTCGGCGTATCGCCATCAAACGTGTCCAGTTCCTCAATATGGAAAAGGTCGGGGGTAAATAATTTATGTAAAGCACGTAGCTGGTCCTGCGCCAGTGCCTTGGTCGGAAAGAGATAGAGAGCACGACTTCCCGGGTCGTTTAGAAGAGCCTCGGCAACGGCGATATTGTAGCAGAGGGTCTTGCCGCTGGCGCTGGCCGTGGCCACCATGACGTTCTGCCCGTCTCGTATCCTGTTGACCGCTTCCGCCTGGTGCGCATAGAGGGGAAATAGCCCCTGCGCCCGCAAACAGTCCCGCAGTGTCGGAGCCAGCGGCCGGTCAAGCTCGGCATACTCGGCCCGGCGGGGTGTAATACGCTCTATATGGGCAATCTGGCCGGCGAAGGTGGGCTGGGACTCAAGATGATGCAGGAAGGCCAGAGTATCCAACACGACCCTCCTTACTAGACAGGCAGTATCTCGATTTCGTAATCGAGAATCTCGGCCTCAAATCGACTGTTAATCACGAAATCAACGACTTTGGACAGCACTTCGTTGGCATGCCGGTTCTCATTGCTGACGCAACAGATGCCGATGGTCGCCAGTTGCCAGCGATCGTTATTGTCCACTTCCGCCACGGAGACGTTGAACCTGTTCTTTACGCGACCGATGATGGATTTCACTACCTGTCGCTTGCCTTTAAGAGACCCGTTCTCCGGCAGGCGGAGATTTACCTTGCACACGCCGACATGCATGATGTACCCGGTAGAGACGGATGAACAAGTTAAAATTATATCTGGTAGCGGCCGTCCCTGTCCTTAATGTAGCATTCCGCTTCAGGAGTGTCAAACTGATAGCTGAAGAGGCAGCCTATACAGCTTGCCCGCGCCAGGCAACTTATGCTATGATTATGTATTCAATCCTGAACGAACCAGAAAACCAGCCATCCATTCTTCCCACAGGTGAATAGCCAGATGCCGAAGATTTATTTTATTGACGTGACCAACCGCGACGGGGTACAGACCGCCAAGCTAGGCCTGTCCAAGCTGGAAAAAACGATGATGAACCTTTACCTGAATGAGATGGGCGTTTTCCAGTCGGAGTTTGGCTTTCCCACCACCAGACACGAGACTCTGTACCTGCAGGCAAATCTGGAGTTGGCGGAGATGGGAGTGCTGCAACCAATCCGGCTGGAAGGCTGGATTCGAGCCGTGGCCAGCGATGTCGAGACCGCGTTCAGACTGGTGCCGAATATCAAACATCTGAATATTTCCCTCTCCACATCAACCCAGATGATAGATGGCAAATTTCAGGGCAGAAAGCAGCAGGATGACATCATCCATGATATGACCGAGGCACTGGACGCTGCCAAGGAACTGGGAGCGGAAACGGTGGGGGTGAATGCGGAAGACGCATCGAGGACCGACATCAAATTTCTCATCCGGTTCGGTCTGGCGGCCAAAGAACACGGCGCCGACCGCCTCCGGTACTGCGACACCCTCGGCTACGATAACCCTTTTACCATTTACGATACCATCAAGAGTCTGGTGGAAAACACCGGCATGCCGCTTGAGATTCACTGTCACGGGGATCTGGGGATGGCGGTGGCCAACTCTATCGCCGGGGCCAAAGGTGTCATTGACGGCGGCCAAGATGTTTACATCAATACCACCGTGAACGGTATCGGCGAAAGGGCCGGCAATGCCGACTTGGTAGCGGTGGTTCTGGCGGCGATGAAGTCAAAGCAATTCGCCGAGAAGTACCAGCTTGGACAGCCGATTGATTTATCACAGTCGTTCAAGATAGCCAAGTTCGCCAGCTACGCTTTTGACGTGCCGATCCCCATCAACCAGCCCGGAGTCGGCGCCAACGCCTTTGCCCACGCCTCCGGCATTCACGCTGATGGCGTGCTGAAAGACCCGGAGAACTATGAGCTTTATGGGTATGAGGAGCTGGGACGGGGCGACCCGGTAATGGTGGAAACGGGGAGAGAGATAATTGCCGGGCAGTACAGCGGTATCTCCGGCTTCAGTCACCTCATGGGGAGGATGGAAGTGCAGTTCAGTAGCCGCGAGGAAGCTGCCGAGATTCTGGAGCTCGTCCGCTATGCCAATGTCGAAGCGCAGAAACCGCTCGTTGAGGATGAACTGCTTTTCATCGCCAAATACCCCAAGATAGCCAAAAAATTGCTGACGCTAACGCCGCTGGCGTAACCGGAGTAGCATTAAATTACCAAGGCTGCCATTAAAAGCAGCCCTTATCATTTACCAGCAACGGGAGGTGACCGAAAATAGAAAGAGATAAGCCACCTTTCCGGGTAAAGCCAATCGGCGTGGTGAGTAACGAAATCCGGAAGCCGCCAGAGCCGCCTTACGGCTGGGACAAAGTCGTCTCCCGCATTGAGATTGTACCCGGTTTGACGGAGGCGCTTGATAGTCTTGACGAATTTTCCCACATCATTGTCCTCTACTGGATGGATAGACTGAAACCGGAACCTCAGCCGCTGAAAGTCCACCCCAGACGCGACCCTTCGTTCCCACTGGTCGGGCTTTTCGCCACGCGCGCTCCGAAAAGGCCTAACCCCATCGGCAAGGCCACGGTAAGGTTACTGAAAAGAGAGAGAAACGTGCTTACCGTCTCCGGCCTAGATGCCCTTGACGGTACCCCGGTAATCGATATCAAGCCCTATTTGCCCGGCTATGACTCGGCAGCTAACGCCAGAACACCATCCTGGGTGACGCCACATCCGGAAGGATAATGGTTGACGCCAATCGGGTGATTGCATAATAATATTGTCTAGACTGGCCATGTGGGGAGCAGAAATGGCGACCAAAGAACTGGTAAGGATGGAAAATGTCTGGGTATATAATGACGGTATCCCGGTACTGGAAGACATAAACCTCTCCATTGAATCGAAGGACTTCCTCGGCATCATCGGCCCCAACGGCGGCGGCAAAACCACGTTGCTCAAAGTAATACTCGGCCTGATAAAGCCGAACCGCGGCCGGGTCACCGTACTGGGCATGCCGCCGGAGCGAGGAAGGAAATACATCGGCTATATTTCACAGTTCAACCTCTTTGACCACGATTTTCCCATCAGCGTTTTGGAAGTGGTCCTCATGGGCCGCTATAACAAATCCGGCCTCTTCCATCGTTACCGTGAAGAAGATAGAGAGGCAGCCATTACCGCCCTGAAGACCGTGGATATGCTCGGCTACAAAGACCGGCAGGTGGGCAGGCTCTCCGGCGGCGAACAGCAACGCGTCTTTATTGCCCGGGCGCTGGTGACCAACCCACGGTTGCTGCTGCTTGATGAGCCGACTGCCAGCATCGACCCGAATATGCAGGCCGAGTTCTACGAACTGCTGGACAGATTGAAGGAAGACATGGCCATTGTTCTGGTCTCCCACGATATCAGCGCCGTTTCCATCTATGTCAGCGAGATTGCCTGCCTCAATCACCAGCTTTTCTACCACGGTTCCAAAGAGGTATCGGCGGAGGAGCTGGAGAAAGCCTACCACTGCCCCATCCAGCTCATTGCCCATGGCACCGTGCCCCATCGGGTACTCAGGGAACACTAAGCCATGCTCGATGCACTTCAGTATCAGTTCATGCAGAATGCCCTGCTGGCCGGGCTGCTAGCAGCCATCGCCTGCGGCATCGTCGGCGTTTACGTGGTGGTCAAGAAAATCGTTTTTATCAGCGGTGGCATCGCTCACGCATCTTTCGGTGGCATCGGGCTGGGGTACCTGCTGGGCATAAATCCGGTGCTAGGGGCAATGGCCTTTACCATCGCCTCATCGCTGGGCATCGGCCTGGTAACCAGACGCACCAGATTGCCCGAGGACACCGCCATTGGCATTTTGTGGGCAATGGGGATGGCACTGGGTATAATCTTCATCGGTCTGGCCCCGGGATACGCTCCTGACCTTTTCAGCTATCTCTTCGGAAACATCCTGACTGTGCCTTTCTTTGATTTAATGCTGATGCTCATACTGGATGTGGTTATCATCGTATTGGTTGCGCTTCTCTACAAGGAATTCCTGTACCTTTCATTTGATGAAGAGTTCAGCACTGTATCCGGTGTGCCCACCGAAAGCCTCTACCTTCTCCTGCTCTGCCTGGTGGCCCTGACCGTGGTGGTCCTGATAAGAGTGGTCGGCATCATCCTGGTCATCGCCCTGCTCACCATCCCGGCGGCGCTGGCCCGGCAGTTTACTTACAGCCTTAAAAAAATGATGCTGCTGGCTATTTCAGCCGGAGTGGTCTTTACCTTCAGTGGCCTGTGGATTTCCTACGTGCTCAATTTAGCCTCCGGCGCCACCATCATTCTGGTCAGCGGTACGGTGCTGTTCCTCTCTTTCGGGATAAACAAACTGCGTCGCAGAACACGGGGAGACAGCCACACTGCCAGCACTGCCTGACCGGCCAAGCTATTGCCGCTGCCACTGAGATAACCTATAATTGGAACCGTGGCGAACCTTTCGGTACAACTGGCCCCGAAAAGCAGTGTGGGTTTGCGGCTGGCCAACCCGGTCATGACCGCATCCGGCACTTTTGGCTACGGCACCGAGTACAGTCACCTGTTTGATATCCAGAAGCTCGGCGCCTTCGTCTGTAAAGGAACCACCCTGAAACCCAGAGACGGCAACCCCCAGCCGCGCTTAATGGAGACCCCCTCCGGCATGCTCAATTCCATCGGCCTGCAGAACATCGGAGTGAAAGCCCTCATAAAAGAAAAAGCGCCTATCTGGGCAAGATGGCGCGTCCCGGTAATCGTCAATATCGCCGGTGAGACGGTTGAGGAATACGCCGCGCTGGCGAAAGAGCTAAATAATGTCGCCGGAATCAGCGGTCTGGAGGTCAATATAAGCTGTCCCAACATCAGCGCCGGCGGGGCGGAGTTCGGCGCGCACCCTGAGTCAGCCAACAGGGTAACCGCCGCGGTCAGGACAAACACCTCACTCCCCGTGCTGGTGAAACTGACCCCTAACACCGGCGAAATCGCCGGGGTGGCTGCGGCGGTGGCCGAGGCCGGTGCTGATGCCATCTCCCTGATCAACACAGTCCGGGGCATGGCCATCGATATTTACACGCGACAGACATTGCTCGGCAATCGCACCGGTGGCCTTTCCGGCCCAGCGATAAAGCCCATAGCTTTAGCCATGGTCTATGAGGTGGCGGGGGCGGTTGATTTACCGGTGGTCGGGTGCGGAGGCATCACCTCCGGCAGCGACGCCATTGAGTTCTTCATGGCCGGCGCCAGCGCCGTGCAGGTGGGCTCGGCCAGCTTTATAAATCCCCGCGCCTCCCTTGATGTGCTGGAGGGCATCGAGCAGTTCATGGCCAGAGAGGGCATCGAAGACATCAGCGAGCTGGTTGGCGCCGCCCGGCACTGAAGCTATGCCTTCTCCTTCAACACCAGCCCGGCCTTATACGCTTCGGCAATCATCTCGCCGAAGGCGAAGTACCTCCGGAAAGTAACATCGAATATAATTGGCCTTATTTTATCCACATCCGGCTTGCCGTCGGTTAGGCAATCCCCGGAGACATAAGTCCCCTCCACCTGTCCGATGATGAAGTCATGGCTGCCCAGGTTCATAATGTGCCCCACCCGGCACTCCAGATTGACCGGGCACTGTTCAATCAGAGGCGCCGTCTCCAGATGCCCGTAAAATACTTTGAACTGGCAAACCTTCACTTTGTCCACATCGGCGCCGGAGGTGATGCCGCAGAAGTCGGCCTCCTTTACCAGGCCAACGGAAGGGGTGTTTATGGAGAACGTCTTGTTCTGCCAGATGCCCTTCAGCGTGTAACTCTTGTGTCGCAGCAACACACCCATCATCGGCGGCTCCGCGTTGACCACCCCACCACCGCCCATCGCCATGAAGTTGGCTTTGCCATCGATATTTGACCCTACCAGAAGCGTTGGTCGGGGATACAAAAGTCGATCAGGTTGCAGCTCAACCTTGTTCATCGTTCTTTTCCTCCATATCTACCAAGATTTTATTCAAAATGTATTGCTCCCTGGCGTTCATTCCTCTCCTCTGTTCCGGCCTTTCGTGGTCATGGCCGAGCAGGTGGAGCACGCCATGAACGATGAGTATTGCCAGCTCTTTCACCACGGGATGGCGGTGCTCCTGCGCCTGTATGGCCGCCTGCGGATAGGAGATGACCACCTCGCCGAGATGGATAATGCCATCAGGAGGCACTACAAATGGAGCTGGCTCGCCCCTGTGCTTTTCTTCCTCCGTTGTCATGTAAAAGGCGAGGACGTCGGTCGGGTAGTCCTCCCCGCGATAGGTCCGGTTCAGCTCCTGCACCCTTGCCTGGTCGGTTATGACCAGGCCCATTTCCGCATTCGGGCTGACGTTTTGCGCCTCAAGCGCCCGCTCAGCAACGGAGCAAAGCCAGTCTGCACCGGGGCAACCTTCAAATTCCCCGTCAATGATTATATTAATCTCCATAGCCGCTATGTGCCAATCATCATAGCACAGGCCTCAACAGGCCAGCAAACCTCAGCCGCTGGCGATTGAGCAGAGGGTAAATTTATGATATAGTAAATATACATAAAACATTGCTTGCGGGAGGGATCGCATAGTGGTCTAGTGCGGGCGCCTGCTAAGCGCTTACCCTGGGAAACCGGGGTCGTGGGTTCAAATCCCACTCCCTCCGCCATAGCAATCGATGACACATACCCCTGAAAAGGGGTATATTACTATTAAGGATAAGTTGTGGAGTGAAATGCCCAGTTATCATATCTGGACCATCGGCTGTCAGATGAACAAGGCGGAATCGGAGCGGCTGGGCAGCTTCTTCGAGCACCTGGGCTACCGGGCCACGGACGCTGCAGAGAATGCTGACGTTATCCTGCTCAATAGCTGCGTGGTGCGCCAGAGCGCGGAAAATCGGGCGGTCAATAAAATAAGAGCGCTGCAATCTTACGTCCGGGCACATCCAGATATCACTTTGGCCGTTACCGGATGTCTGGTGAACTCTGACACCACACGCTTGAAAAAGGACTTTCCTTACGTAGATTTCTTCTTCAAGCCGGGCGACTACCCACCCTGGCTGGAGAGACCAGAGACTACGGTAACATTGCCGCAGAACCCTGCCCCGGCCACCTATGTGCCCATCATCCAGGGGTGTGATAATTTCTGCGCCTACTGCATTGTCCCGCACCGCCGCGGCCGGGAGAGGAGCCGTCCCGTAAAAGAAATCGTCTGCGAGGTCAGAGAGCTGGTCAGGCGAGGTGTCAGAGAGGTAACGCTGCTAGGGCAGAATGTGGACTCGTACGGGCATGACCTGCCCGATAAGCCCGATCTTGCCGATTTACTGGAAGAGCTTGATATAATTGATGGCCTGGTACGGATACGTTTTCTGACCAACCACCCCAAAGATATGAGCGATAAGCTCATTGACGCCATTGCCCGTCTGGACAAGGTCTGCGAATGGATAAGCCTACCGGTTCAGTCCGGCAGCGACGACATACTCAAAATGATGCGTCGGGGCTACACTGCCGCGCAATACCGGCGGCTGGTGAAAAGAATACGGCATACCGTCCCCGGCGTGGCGCTGAGCACGGATGTCATCGTTGGTTTCCCCTCGGAGACGGAAGCTCAGTTCCAGGAAACGGCGCACCTGCTCTCCGAGCTGCGGTTTGACAACGTACACGTGGCGGCATATTCACCTAGGCCGGGAACCAGCGCTGCCCGAGAGCTGGCAGATGATATCCCACTAGTCGTGAAAAAAGAACGTTTGAACGTCATTGAACATCTCCAAGAGAAAATCGCCGCGGAAATCAACGGGCATCTGCTTGGTGAAACGGTGGAAATCCTGGTCGAGTCCAGGGCGAAGGGCAAATGGCAGGGAAGAACCCGCACCGGCAAGCTGGTATTTTTCCGCGATAGCCATGACTATCTGTGGAAAATGGCCAATGTTCAGATAGGAAAGACGAGCCCATGGTCACTCCAGGGCAGTGTTGATACATCAAAGTAAGGAGGCACAATGGTAAAGTATGGTCTGATTACGGGTATGCTGCTCACGTTGCTGGCGGTACTCGGCGGCTGCGTACCGCCGGAAGGGGCTGAGGAAGGTGGTTTCGACTGGACACTTATTATCTTTATCGTCCTGCTGGTAGCCATCTTCTACTTTCTCATCATCCGGCCGCAGCGTCGGCAGCAGAAAAGACATCAGGAACTGATGCAGGAACTGAAACGCGGTGATAAGGTTATCACCACCGGAGGCATCTACGGCATTGTCGATAGCCTGAGCGATGACAGCGTAGTTTTGAAAGTTGAATCGGGCGGCACTATCCGCGTTGCCCGAAACAGCATTGCCGGCCAGCGTCAAGAGCAATAGCACATGAAAGGCTATGACTACATAATAGTGGGCAGCGGCATCGCTGGCCTCTATACGGCGCTCCTTGCCAGAGAGCAGGGCAGCGTGATGGTGATTACCAAGGGCAGCATTGAGGACTGCAATACTAGGCACGCCCAGGGAGGTATCGCCGCCGCCATCGGACAGGATGATTCCCCTGACCTGCACTTCAAGGACACCTTGGCCGCCGGGGACGGCCTGTGCGATGAAGCGGCTGTACGCATTCTGGTTGATGAGGCCCCGGCCCGCATTGCCGAGCTGGTCAATTTCGGTGTCCCGTTTGACACGCTGGACGGCAGAGTCGCCCTTACTCTGGAAGCCGCCCACAGTGTCCCTCGCATCCTGCATGCTGGCGGTGATGCCACCGGTGAGCATATTGAGGTCACGCTCAGCCGATTGGTGCGTCTTGCCCGAATTCCGGTACTGGAAGACAGCCAGGCCGCGGAAATCCTGGTGGAGAAGAATGCGGTCAAGGGCATAAAGGTGCTGGACTGCCATGCTGGCTCTATAGAGACGTTTGAGTGCCGCCACCTCATTCTCGCCACCGGCGGCGCCGGCCAGCTCTTCAGGTTCAACACCAACTCCGACATCGCCACTGGTGACGGCATCGCCCTCGCCTTCAAGGTCGGGGCGGAAATCATAGATATGGAATTTTTTCAATTTCACCCCACCGCCCTGCACCTTCCCGGGGTGATGCCTTTTCTCATTTCGGAAGCGGTCAGGGGCGAGGGCGGTATCCTGCGCAATGCCTCAGGACATCCCTTCATGCCCGACTACGCCCCGCAGGGTGACCTAGCCCCGCGGGATGTGGTGGCACGCAGCATCCTCTACGAGATGGAAAAGACCGGCTCCGACCGGGTTTATCTGGACATTACCCATCTTTCTCCCTATGTAATCACCACCCGCTTCCCCCATATCTACCGCTTCTGTCTCGATCATGGCCTTGATATCACCAAAGAGATGGTGCCGGTGGCGCCGGCCGCCCATTATATGATGGGCGGTATCAGGACCAATACGTGGGGAGAAACAAACGTGTCCGGGCTGTTCGCCACTGGCGAAACCGCTTGCACCGGAGTGCACGGGGCCAACCGCCTCGCCTCTAACTCCATGCTGGAGGTGGTCGTTTTCAGCAAGCGCATCATGGAGCGCACTGCCAGAGGGGCCAAGGCCATGGCACCGGCTGCCGCCAAGCGCCCGGAAATCAAAGGTAAACTGAGCGCAAGACAGGTCGCTAGGGCATTGCCTGCACCCAGTTTCACCAGCCTGCAGCAACTCACCTGGAATAACGTGGGCGTGATTAGAGACCGTGCTGGTCTATCCCGGGCGGCCGACATTCTGGCAGAGTGGCAGCATAAATTGCCGCCACCCACCGACCGCCCTTCCCATGAGCTGCACAACCTGGTGCTGACCGGCAGGCTGATCGCCGAGGCGGCACTGCTAAGAGAGGAGAGCCGCGGGGCGCACTACCGCTCCGATTTTCCCGAAAAAGCCCCGCAGTGGCAGTGCCATATCGTCTTCACCGCAGAGCAATCCAGAGGAGCCAAAAGTGGCTAAAGCGCCGAGACCGGAAGAACAGATAGCGGCCATCATTGACCTCGCCATCGCCGAAGACCTGGGGCATGGCGACGTTACCAGCGAGATACTGGTCCCGCCCGAACTTGAGGGCAGGGCCACCATATACGCCAGAGAAGCGGGCATCGTGGCCGGAGTTGAGGTAGCGGGGAAGGTCTTTCTCAAGATTGACCCCTCGATTTCATTCACCGTGCTGTGCAAGGACGGCGCTGCGGTCAGGTCCGGCGCTAAAGTCGCCGAGGTCAGCGGCCGGGTGATAAGTATCCTTAACGCCGAGCGCACGGCGCTCAACTTCCTGCAACGCCTCAGCGGCATCGCCTCGTTGACGGCAAAGTATACCGCGGAAATGCACGGCCTGGAGACGTACATCGCCGACACCCGAAAGACCACCCCCGGGCTCCGCCGGCTGGAAAAGCACGCCGTGAGCATGGGCGGAGGCAGGAACCACCGCCTTCACCTCGGCGACGGAATATTAATCAAGGACAATCACCTCGCCGCGCTGCGTGCCCTCGGTATGAGCCTGAAGGAAATCGTGGCCAGGGCCAAAAAGAACGCCCCGCGCGGACTCAAGGTTGAAGTTGAGGTCGATTCGGTTCCGGAAGCGATGGAAGCCGCCGAAGCCGATGCCGACATCATCATGCTGGACAATATGGGCCCGGACGAGATGCGCCAGGTAGTGAAATCACTAAAGGGCAAGGTAAAGATTGAAGCCTCGGGGGGCATCACACTGAACAATGTCCGCCAGGCCGCGCTGACCGGTGTGGATTACATCTCAATCGGCGCCCTCACCCATTCACCGAAGGCGCTGGATATCAGCCTCGAGTTCGACCCCGAATCCTTCAAGTCCGCCCGGCTTTGACGCCCGGCAGAGATAGTTTTCACAGTTGTCCTCTATCTCTACGTCGGCAAAACCGGCCTCGGAAAGCATCAGGCGCATTTCCCGCTCTTCAGGGATAACATCGTGGCACACTTCGGGAATGCCGTTATGCAGTCCGTTTATCGCCTCCCGACAAGATGTATGGCAGATATGCAGGCTCCCGCCGTTCCGGAGCACGCGGTACATCTCCGCCAGCGCCCCCGCTTTATCCTGAAAGTGCGGGAAGCTGGAGTAGCAGACCACACTATCAACAAATGATTCAGGCAGCGGGATATGAGCGGCATCGGCGTTCAGATAGGCCACCACACCATCGAAGGCCTTTGTCTGTGCCCGGTGCAGCATCTCCTCGGCGATATCAAGCGCCAGGATTTTCCCTTCGCTGCCAATTCTTTGCCGCAAAAAAGGCAGAAAAACGCCGGTACCCGTGCCGATATCCAGAACCGTTGACCCCGGCCAGATATCCAGTCGCGCCGCCATTTGCCTCAGCTTGGACTGGTCCCTTTCTGCCGCCATTTCATCCCAGATGGCTGCCTTACCGTTGAAGTAGGTCCTAATCATGGCTCGCCTCCGCAAGAGCATTTGTCCGCCAGCCCTTCACCCGGCGCTTGGGCGAGAAAACGGCGGCCAGGAGGAAAATAACCGAGGAAGTAACCACTATGGTGGCACCGCTTGGTATATTGAAAAGATAGGAAAACAGCAGTCCCATCCAGCCCGACAGCACGCCGAATCCCGCTGCGAGCAGGAACATCTTCCTCATACTGTAGGTAAGCTGGTAGGCGGCTGCCGCCGGGTTAAGAATCAGGCTGAAAATCAAGATGCCGCCGATGGAGCGCAGGGTGGCGGTGATGGTGGCGCCAGTCAAAAACAGTATGCCGTATAATATCGCGGTGGCCGGGATACCCACCGAGAGCGCTATGCCCCGGTGAAAGATGGTGGCCTGTATCTCTTTATAGAAGACGACTATCAGACCCACTACCAGCACCGCTACAATAGCCAGCAAAATGACGTCGCCTCTGGTATTGGTGAGGATACTGCCCCACAGCAGCTCCAGTGCCCCCGACTTGGTGCCGGGCATCAGGCCCATAAACAAAAACGCCAGCCCGAGCATAAGAGAAAAGATGACCCCCACCGAGGTCTCGGGGCTGAGCTCACCGCGGTCGGC
>DUFF01000085.1 GCA_011174815.1 Dehalococcoidia bacterium
CTGAACGTCAGGTTCAAAAGCCCCGAGGTGCTGGAGCAGGCCCTGGTTCATAGCTCCTATCTCAATGAATATCCGGGCACGGTGTCAGCTTCCAACGAGAGGCTGGAATTCCTCGGTGATGCTATACTGGACTTCATCGTGGCGGAGAAACTGTACCAGGACTTTCCTGACTTGGCGGAAGGCGAGATGACCAGAGTCCGCTCGGCCATGGTGCGGCGGGAGACGCTGGCGCAGATAGCCAAAGCTTTGAAGCTCGGAAATTACCTGTATATGGGAAGAGGTGAGGAGGCAGGCGGGGGGCGGCAGAAACCGGCCAACCTGGCGGGCGCACTGGAAGCGGTGATTGCCGCCGTTTTTTTGGACCGGGGTCTGGCGGTGGTTAGAGAGCTGGTGCTGAGATGGCTGGCCGGGGAGCTTCAGGAGCTGATGACGAGGAAAGGGGAAGTCGATTACAAATCGCGGCTGCAGGAACTAATACAATCGAAATATCGTGCAGCGCCTTTATACCGGACGGTACAGGCTACCGGCCCGGACCACGATAAGGTGTTCACCGTTGAGGTACAGATTGGCAGCAGGGTTCTGGGGAGAGGTTACGGCAAAAGCAAAAAGGTGGCCGAAACGGAAGCGGCGCGCAACGCTTTGGAGCAGCTCAGAAATGACTTTACAGGGTAGCGGCTCTTTGCTAAACTGCAATTAGATTCCGGTACTGCTGTTTACAAATCAAATTAGAGGGTCTATGCGATGGGGAGACGAGATTACCGACACAGAGAGCCAAAGAAGCAGAAAAAGGATGCCAAGAAAATAGCGCCGGTCAGTATCATACAGTCACCGGTGCAGGTAGAAGTAGTCAAGAAGGGGAAAAAGAAACGGGAAGAAGTGGAGGAGGAAGAGTAGCCGCTTATCAGCACCTTTACCGTGCCGGGGAACTCAGGGCCAGGGTAGAAAAGGCTTGGTCACTTCTTGCCCGGTGTCATCTCTGCGCCCGCAAATGCGGGGTCAATCGCCTGAACGGTGAAAGCGGACAGTGCCGGACGACAGATAAAGCCATTGTGTCCAGCTTCGGGCCGCATTTCGGGGAAGAGGCACCTCTGGTGGGCAGGCATGGCTCAGGAACCATATTCTTCGCCTACTGCAATCTGCATTGCGTATTCTGTCAGAATTACAGTATCAGCCAGCTTGGCGAGGGCAGTACTGTGGACAGTACTGAGCTGGCGGGTATGATGCTTTCCCTGCAGACAAAAGGCTGTCATAACATCAATCTGGTGAGCCCAACGCACGCAGTGCCATTTGTTCTGGAGGCACTCGAGATAGCGGCAGGCAAGGGGCTGCAGCTGCCCATCGTTTACAATACCGGCGGCTATGACTCCCTCGAGGCGTTGGAGCTGCTGGACGGCATAGTTGATATCTACATGCCGGATATGAAGTACTCCGAGGCAAAAATCGGCGAGAAATTCTCCGATGCCAAAGGGTATCCTCAGGTAAACCGGGCGGCGGTTAAGGAGATGCACCGCCAGGTGGGAGATTTGCAATTAGATGAGTCAGGCGTGGCCATGCGGGGGCTGCTGGTACGTCACCTCGTCCTGCCCCATGGACTGGCCGGAACCGAGGGCGTGATGAAGTTCCTGTCGGAGGAAGTTTCCACTGATACCTACCTGAATGTCATGGCTCAGTATCACCCCTGCTACCAGGCTTTTGATTATCCACAGTTATCACGACCGATAACCGGAGAGGAGTTCTCGGCGGCGCTGGAACTGGCCCGGCGCTACGGCCTGCATCGCCTTGATGAACGCGTTTCCCTTCCATTGCGACTCATTCACTGGTAGCATATAATTCGGTTAATGAATGCTCCGGCATCCGTTCGTGCTACTGTTTACGGTCGAGTCCAGGGGGTATTCTTCCGTGCTTTTGTGGAGGAGCGGGCGCAGCAGCTTGGACTGAGGGGTTACGTACGCAACCTGCCTTCTGGCAATGTGGAGGTGGTGGCGGAGGGCGAACGGGAACGTGTGGAAAAGCTGGTTGAATACCTGAAAATGGGGCCACCGGCGGCCAGAGTGAGCAGGGTAGAAACCACCTGGTCTGAGTACACTGGCAACTACTCCCGCTTCAGGGTCAGATATTAATCAAGAACCGGCCGGAATCCGTAATAGCGGTCATTTTTCAGCAGGCGGAGCAATATCCCTTCGGACGTACGGGGAGTGTCATCGCCGCGTCGTTCGCTCAGATGTCTTCCCAACTCCTCCACCGTCATTGACTCGTTGCCGCTGGCGATGAAGAACCGAAATACGCTTTCCAGGATGGGCATCTGGCCGGTGATAAAATCGGCGCTATTTTTGCAGCATTCTCGGATGCGATTGAGAAGCTCAGAGTCAAGAGGCTGGTTGCTCTCTTTATTCAGCTGTTTGCGGCAGGTATCGCAGAGGCAGCCCTGCAGAAGAGCGGAAATGGAGCGTTCACGCTGTGGATACCAGCTAAGGTCAATAGCCCAGCGTGTTATTGGTCGGTCAGTTTTGATGTCGTCTTCCGTCATACTGCGTAAAAAAGCCTGTCTACGTTTCAAGCTCAACTTTGGCGGTCTTGATCAAATCCAGATACGGCGTCTTCAGTCCAAGCGTTTCGGAGACCTCAAGGTCTACCTCATAAGGCTCGCCGACAAATATCTTACCATATTCCTCAACCTCGCTGCGAGAGAGGTCATTTTCACCGACCAGCTTTTTTCGGGCTTCGATTATTCCCAGGTCGAAGGGAAGGGTGAAATAGAGGTCGGCAATGACTCTATCAATGCCCATGGTGTATAATGCATTCCACATATTGGAAGACTTTTCCTGATACTTGCTGATTGGCAGCAGTGAAAGCAGGTTCATAATGCTGAGACTGCCGCTGCCTCTGGTTACCTTCAGGGGTGCCACCGATATCAGGTAATCGCTGGAGAGGATGACGTTTGGTATCCAGAATGTGGGTACGGCCAGGGGCTTGGGGAGGGGATTGTCCACCTCAACCCATACGCAGTCCTTGACGTCCATGGTCAATACCCGTGGAAAATCATAACCCAGAGTCTGGTATACGGGATAAATCGGCTCACCTTCAGGTGTGCCCTCAAGGATGATAATATCGGCATCGCTGACCCGGCGAATGCCTTTTATTATCGTTGCCAGCATGCTTCTGCTCGTAGAAACCGGATAGGCCTCTGGATATTGGGCAGTCGGCTTTACTAGAATCCTGCGTGCCCTTGAGACCACAGTCGGCGGTTTAAAGGCAAAATCATCAGCCTCGAATATCAAACTTTTCTCCTCATCGAGATGGTCAGCCTTCTCAATTGATTGATGCCTTTCAATCCGGAGACCATGGCCACCAGAGTCCTGAGCAGCAAATTTCTACCCGCCTTACCTAGGGGTACATATGTACCATCGACATACAGGTCGACGCCATCTTCGGCCCCGGCCAGGCATTTTTGCTCAATAAGGTCAGCTATTTTGGTAACTTCCTCTCCGGTGAACTGTGGCACCCTGATATCCAGGGGTTTATCGGTGACAATGGCCAGCAGCTGTTCCGGCGGGCTGACAATTTCGGACTCCTGCCCAGCGCGGATAACCTCAATCTTGGGGTATGAATACTGCTTGAACCCCTCGGTGAGCACAAGGTCACAATCCGCCCCGATATACTGGGCCAGCGCCTGCGGGTCTGCTTCAATCTCCAGATGCCGGAAGATGACCAGCCTGTCCTTTGAGCTGATGGCGGCTACTTCGCCGCCGGCCTGGCTCAGGCGCCAGCTGTCCTTGTGAGGCGTATCAATTTCAAAGCTATCGGCAGCGTGCTTGATAACGGCTATGCGGTGGCCACGCTGCCCGAGCACCTTGATCAGGGCTTCCAGCAGTGTCGTCTTGCCTGAGTCTGATTTTCCCACAATAGAAACAATCGGAAGCATGTCTGGTAAACCGTCAGTTAAATAGTATCCTCGTCATCCCAGCCCAGCAGTAGCACCTTGACCTTTTCCCCGGCCTTAGCTCCTGCCGTATCCTCGGGAACAATCACCAGCCCGTTAGCCAGGCTCATCGAGGTGAGGATACCAGAGCCCTGGGGGCCGGTGGGGCTGGCGTAGTACTGGCCATCGCGCCTGGTAACGATGGCCCGGACATAAACGCGACGGCCGTCGGTATTGGCCACGGGCTCCTCCAGCACGGCTTCAACCATAGGTTTGGTCAGGTTCTTTTTCCCCATCATCTTCAGCATTGCCGGACGGGCAAACAGCTCGAAGGTAACCATGGAGCTGACCGGATTGCCGGGGAAGCCAAGATGGGGTATTCTTCTGGGGCTGCCCTCTCTGTCCATTCCCTTGAGGGTGCCGAAAGCCAGCGGCTTGCCTGGCTTCATGCGCACCGTCCAGAAGGTGATTTCACCTTCGCTGGCGAGGACATCTTTTACCATATCATAATCGCCTGCGGATACACCGCCGCTGGTGATGAGCATATCGGCATCAAGCCCCTGACGGAGCTTGGCTAGCAGCGAGTCCTCGCTATCAAGGGCGATGCCCAGTATCCTGGGGATGCCGCCATAGCGCCTGACCAGCGCCGCCACGCTGTAGGTGTTGCTGTTGTATATCTTTCCCGCGGGCAGCGGCCGGTCAATATCGACCAGCTCGTTGCCGGTAGCCAGAATCGCCACCACCGGCCGGCGGATAACTTTAACCGTGCTCATGCCTAGGGAAGCCAGGACACCGATTTCAGCAGGCCTGAGAACAGTGCCTTTCCTGAGCACAACAGTGCCTCTGGCGATGTCCTCTCCAGCCCGCCGGATGTTCAGCCCGGGCTTGACTTCACATAATATTCCAATTTCATCTTTATCTGGACTCCGGCGCTGGGCCTCGTCAGTATCTTCAAAGCGGATAACGCTATCAGCGCCTCCGGGCACCGGCGCTCCGGTCATGATGCGGATAGCCGCGCCTGGTGTGACCTCGCGCTGGGAAATGGTACCGGCGCTGACGGTATCAATGACGCGCAGGAAGCGTGGCGACTGTTCGCTGGCACCGCGCGCATCATCAGCTTTAATGGCATAGCCATCCATAGCGGCATTGTCCAGTGGCGGTATATCTATATCAGAAACTATATCCTTAGCCAGCACCTGCCCCAGCGCTTCCAGAACCGGGGCTTCTTCAGCTTCCAGCACATCTACATAGCCGAGCACTTTTTCCAGAGCCTCTTCCACGCTTATCATCGTTTCATTCCTCGTGTGATTTCCTCTGCTTTTGAGAGGTCGGCCCGGGTATTGATATTGAAAAAGCTCAGGTGGTCAGGGTCAAACCGGTCGATTTCATCAGCTTCTACATACCTGATTCTGACCCTGGAGAAGAGCTGGCGTACTGACAGCTCGTTGTGTTTGAGCAGATGCTCTATGGACTCCGTACAGCTACTGGCATAGACGGCGTGCAGCGGCTCCAGCAGCTCCCCGACTCTGGGTACCACGAGGTCGTAATCAGCCGAAACCTGTATCATATAGCGCAAAAGTGCCGGGTTGAGAAAAGGCATGTCCGAGGCGACGACAAGATTATAAAATGATTTTGAGTTCAGCAAACCGGTGTAAACACCGCCCAACGGACCTTTACCCGGATAAATGTCAGTAACCAACTTTAATTCCGGATATTTACCAGATTGAAACGGAGCGTCTTTGCTGCCAATTACCAGTATCGTCTCCTGGGAAAGCGGGGCGACACAGTTTATTACCAAGTCAAGCAAATTTCGGTCGCCAACAGATTTGAAAACCTTATCGTATCCCAGGCGCGAACTCTTACCGCCGGCAAGAACAATACTGCTTATTTCCAATGTAGTAAATCTGCCCCCGCAACCTCTCCCCCAATAATATATTCTACCATGACGTGTCACAAACTTCCAGAGGAGGGAGCTGATTTCCGCCCGGTTTTTCTACGGTTTGGTCAGCCAGGGCATCAGCTCGCGCAGTTTTCTGCCGGCCGCCTCGGAGCCGTGCTCATCTTCCATGCTCAGCAGAGTGAGGTAATTGGGGTGGCCAATGCTGCCCTCAAGCAGCCACTGGTGGGCGAAAGTGCCGTCCTCGATTTCGCGCAGTACCCGTCGCATGTTCTCCTTGATCGAATCATCAATCACCCGGCGCTGGCGGGACATGATGCCGAACTGTGCCGTCTGGCTGCAGCGCCGTATCATGCCCGGGATGCCATAGCTGTTGATGAGGTCGGCGACGCCCTTGAGTTCGTGGAACAGTTCCAGATAAGCGGTCTCCTCGCTGTAACCGGCCTCGACCAGAACCTCCCAGCCAGCCTTTAAAATCCCAACCACTCCGCCGCCAATTCCGCACTGCTCGTTGAAGATGTCGGTGACCGTTTCCTCTTTGAAGGTGGTCTCCACGACTCCGCCGCGGGTGCAGCCGATGGCTTTGGCATAGGCCAACGATACCGGCAGCGCCTTCCCGGAGGCATCTTGGTGAACGGCTACGCTCCCCGGCGGCCCCTGGCCTTCCGTGTAGAGTTTGCGCAGCAGGACGCCGTGTATTTTGGGCGCCACCATGGTAACGTCAATGGCTGGTGGGGGTACAATCTGGTGGTAGTAGATATTGAAGCCGTGGGCGAACTGGAGCGTCTTGCCAGATGCCAGCTGTGGCTCGATTGACTGGCGGTATATCTGCGGCTGGAGGTCATCAGGGGCCAGAAGGACGATTATATCCGCTTCTCTGGCCACTTCCGCCGCCTCAGAGACGCTGAAGCCGGCTTTCTCCGCCGCTTTCCAGGCATCGCTGCCGGGGGCTTCAGCCACGATTACTCTGGCGCCGCTATCGCGCAGGTTCAGTGCCTGCGCGTGGCCCTGGCTGCCGTAGCCGATGATGCCGATGGTCTTGTTTTTCAGCAGGGACAGATCCGCGTCCTGGTCGTAATACATTTTCGCCATCAGGTTTTCCTCCCGTTGGTTAAAAGACTTCGAACTGTCACAGTGCCGGATTGAGCACGATGATTTGGGTGGCTGACGGCAGCTCTCCCGCTTTGAACTCGATTTCACTAACCCCGGGCTGGCTGACGCCTTTTTTACCGCTCAGGAATTCATCTACTGTGGCGACGGGGAAATCGCACTTGTTTGACCTGAAATGCATCGGGATGATAACTGCGGGCTTGAGGTCATCAGCAACTTTGGTGGCGACAGTGGCATCAATGGTGTAAAGGCCGCATACCGGCAGCAGGAGCACGTCCACGGAGCCTATTTCCGCCAGCTGGTCAGCGGTCGGTTCGTGGCCGAGGTCACCACAGTGACATAGCTTTACCCCATCGACCTCAAAGCAGATTATGGTATTACGGCCGCGCTCTTTGCCGCCGGCGGCATCGTGGAAGGTGGCAATGCCTTTAAACTTTATCCCCTTGACTTCGGCGTTGCCTTTGACCACCTGGGGGTTGCCCTTTACCGCAGCGACGTTGGCGTGGTCAAAGTGTTCATGGCTCACGGTGACGATATCGGCGGACTCGTTGATGTTACCGTAGCGGAGCTTATCGTTTGGCTCATAAGGGTCGGTGATGATTCTCACCCCGCTGTCCGCGATAATCAGAAACGATGCATGTCCCAGCCACTTGATTTTCATTTTTTGACCTCCTTGATATTATTTTGTTCCTTCCTGTGCTAGGGAAATGACCAGATTGACCAGAGTCCGCACTGGCACGCCGGTAGCTCCCTTTATCTGATGGCCGCGCTCTTTATCGGTCAGGCTGGTGCCGGCGATATCCAGATGCACCCAGGGAGCATCATTGACGAATTCGGCCAGAAATTTGGCTGCGGTAATGGCCCCGGCCAGCCTGCCGCCAACGTTCTTGATATCGGCCACATCGCTCTTGTTCTGCTCTGCGTATTCGTCATACATCGGCATCTGCCAGATGAGCTCGCCTGCTTCCCTGCCGGCGGCGATAACCCGATCCACCAGCTCCTGGTTGTTGCCGAAAGCACCGGTGCAGATGTCACCCAGCGCGATGCGGCAGGCCCCGGTCAGCGTGGCGGCGTCAACTATTTTCTTGGCACCTTGCTTTCTGGCATAGCTCAATGCATCGGCCAGTATCAGCCTCCCTTCAGCATCGGTGGAGATTATCTCCATCGTCTTGCCATTCATGGCGGTGAGGACATCCCCCGGCTTGAGCGCGTTGCCGTCGGGCAGGTTTTCCGTGGCTGGAATGAGCGCCATCGCGTTTATTTTGGGCTTGAGCCGGGCAATGGCTGACATGGCGCCCATGACCGCGGCGCCTCCCGCCATGTCCCCTTTCATTTCCTCAAGCTTCTCGGATGGTTTTATGGAGATGCCGCCGGAGTCAAAGGTGATCCCCTTTCCCACCAGGGCGATATCCGGTTCCTTGGACGCACCGCCTCTGTAATTGAGCACGATGAACTTCGGTGGCTGCCGGCTTCCCTGAGAGACGCCCAGCAGACCGCCCATCCCCAGCTCCTTCATCTGCTCAAGGTCAATTACAGTGATTTCCATGCCATGGCTTTTCGCCAGCTTGGTGGCCATTTCCGCCATATCGGTGGGCGTCATATAGTTGGCCGGTTCATTGACCATATCGCGGGCCAGGTTGGTCGCCTCGGAGGTAATCTGGCCTCTATTCACTCCCGCTTCAAGCTGCGCTTTCAACCCATCAGCGCCCACAATGGATAGCTGCTTGATTTCACCGGGCTTGTCCTCTTCCTTGGTCATGTGCCTGCGGAAGGTGTAGGTTCCGAGCAGGGCACCCTCAACGATGGCCTGGGCGGCATCAACAGGGCTGATATCGTTTATATTTGCTCCCTGCGCAACGGTGGCGATGGTGCTGATTTCTCTGGCACGCAGCCAGCGGCAGGCCTCGGCCACCGCCCCCCGCACTTTACTGACGGACAGTTCGGATGGCTTGCCCAGCCCGACCACCGCCACGCGGGCGGCCGGCAGCTTGCCGAAGCTGTGCACCATCGTTATCTCGTTCTTTTTGCCCTTTATCTCGCCCCGTTTGATAAGCTGCGAGATAGCGCCGTCGAGCGCTCTGTCCACCGCCGCCGTTTCCCCTTCAGGGCTTGCCATGCCCTCAAAATGATTCACGATGATGGCGTCAGCCTCAATACCGGCAATATCACCGGTAATGACCTTGATTTCCATAGCTTGAATCTCCTTTCATCGGTTTACCTCTCTGACAATTTTATCCAGTACCGGAGTTATGTCACGGGAGGTATCAACGGCAAAATGGTTGCGACCGATTTTCTGCACCGAGGGTTTCATCTTTTGAAAAACCGCCCAGTCAGCTTCAGAGTGGTCTTCCTCCGAGGCGGGGCCTTCGGCGCGATTTCTCAGTCTTTCCTGCACCACTTCGGATGGTGCTTCCACACGCACCAAAATCAGCTTGGCATTCAGCCGGTCAGCAATGTGATACAGGTGTTCGCGGTTCCGTTCCGAGAGGTTGGTGGCATCCAGAGCAATGGGTATTCCCCTCCTGAGTAGCTGCTCAATGAGATGGTGGATGGCCTGGAAAAGGCGGGCGCTTTCCGCTGCGCTGTAAGCAGGGGATGGGAAAAGCGCTTTGCGCATGGCGTCGCTTTCCAGAATGATAAGCGGAATTCTCTCCGCCAGGCGGCGGCAGAAGTATGATTTGCCGGTCCCGGGCAGGCCGCTGACTACGATAAAGGCTGGCCTGACCACAGGCTCCGGGAGCTGCCCCAGACTTTCCAGAAGCTGCTGCTTGTCACTGATAACCTGCGTCCCGGTCACATCCTGATTATAGAACGTTTTGCACGATTGCGCCAAGTGGCTCAGGCGTTTTCGCTGTAAAAGGCAACGCCGAAGAGTCCGGGGCCGGTGTGGACGCCCATCACCGGCGTGAATTCGGTGATAAAGAGCTCGGAGCAGTGGAACTGCGAGGCAATGTGATTTCTCAGAACCATAGCGTTATCCAGAGCGTCAGCGTGCATCACGGCAACATGGAGCGGCTTTCCTTTGACCACATTCCGCTCCATCAGCTTCAGGATACGCTTCATGGCACTTTCGATGGTGCGCGGCAGGGCCACCGTATGTGCGCTGGCGTGATTGAGAGTAAAAACGGGCTTGATCTGTAGGATCGAGTTGACCAGCGCCGCCGCCTGAGGCACACGTCCGCTTTTCACTAGGTAATGTAGTGTGTCCAGCGTAGCGAACAGGTTGACGTGCTCCATTACGTTCTTGGCAATTTCCTTCACTGCCAGCAGGTTCTGGCCGGTTGCCGCTGCCCTGGCGGCAGCCAGTGTTACCAGCCCCTGCCCGGCGGCGGCCGTAGCGCAGTCAATCACTTCTATGCTCACTTCGGGCCGCGTTTTCCGCAGGATTTCTCTGGCTACCATCGCCGAGTCAAACATGGCGCTGAACTTTGATGGCTCGGTGATGCAGAGAATGCCCTCCGCTCCCTCGCTGGCTTTCTGATATGCCTCAAGGTACATCTCAGGTGGGGAGCTGGAGGTAGTCGGTGGCTTGGATGCCTGCCGGAGCCGTGCATAGAACTCAGAGGCGTTGATGTCTATGCCGTCACGGTAGGTTCTGTCATCGAAGATAAGCTGAACCGGCACGATTTCAATGTCATATCGCTCCACCTGCTCTTG
This sequence comes from Dehalococcoidia bacterium, assembly GCA_011174815.1. Lineage (GTDB taxonomy): Bacteria > Chloroflexota > Dehalococcoidia > Dehalococcoidales > RBG-16-60-22 > E44-bin89. Next base: position 10,584 of record DUFF01000085.1, read on the forward strand.
AAGGATACAGGCGGTGGTGTCAGTTACCACGGCTACTTCTTTCATTTACTTTTCCTGGCCTGCCACAAGTGGTACTCCCGATCGATGATAAGCTTTTTTCTATCTCCGATGTGCGTCATGGCCGCTATGATGCTCGGCATCGCCCTGACACAGAGGAAAAGAAATATGGCTATCGAGTAGACGATAAGCATCCACGAACCGTTCATCTGCCAGATGATTACAGGCAATACCATCAGCCCGATGACCACCGCCAGCCTGACGTTGCTGGTGATGACGATGAGGACCACCGTGAGGGCAATGCTGATGGCCGTCTCCAGCGGAGCCAGTGCCAGTAGAACGCCGATGGTAGTTGCCGCTCCCTTACCCCCTTTGAACTTCAGGAATACCGGCCAGTTATGTCCTACCACGGCAGCCAAGCCGGCACCGAAGACCAGTATCAGCGGTACGTCCAGCCAGAGGGCGACAAGCACGGCAAGCGACCCTTTACCGGCATCAGCTATCAGCACCAGAAGCCCGGGCACCAGCCCTATTTCTCGGGCGGTATTCAATGCCCCTATATTGCCGCCGCCTACCTGCCGGATATCGACCCCCTTGAACAGTCGCCCGGCGATATAGGCGAATGGAATGGAGCCAAGCAGGTAGGCAATAACTATGGCTATGGCAGCATTTACTGCCATTGCCTTATCTCCCCGGCAATAGTCCTATTCAAAATTCGTGTGGGTGGAATTTTCAGTTTATTCTCTCAATCTTCAGCGTAAAAAGCAAGGCCCAAAGTTCCCGTACCGCAGGCGTAGCCCATCAACGGGCTGAACTCGGTCAGCCACAGCTCCGCGCATTTGAACTCGGCAGCGACCCTTTCTTTCAGCTTTTCCGCCTCTTCGGGAGCATAAGCATGCATCACGGCAACGTGGGCCACTTTGTTGCCCACTTTTTCCCGCATCACCTGCAGGATGCGGTCGATGCCCCGTTTCCTGTTTCTCACTATACCGGCGAAATGGATCGTATCGCTAACGGTGAAAATCGGCCTGATATTAAGTATGGAGCCGAACTTGGCGGCTATCTTGGGGATACGCCCGGAACGATAAACGTGCTTTATGGTATCCAGGAGGGCAATGACATTTACTCGCTCTCTCATTTCCAGGGCAGCGCTGATTACTTCGGGCATGTCCTTTTCTTCACGTGCGGCGTGGGCCGCCGCCAGAGCGACGAACCCCTCAGCAGGGGTAGCCGTGTGTGAGTCCACGACCTCGATTCGAGTATCTGGATGTTCGTTTTCGATGATTTCTTTGGCTTTGCGGGCGACATTATAAACGGCGCTGAGTTTGACGGAAACGGTAACGCAAACAATGTTTTTGGCAACTTGCCTGGCCTTGCTGAAAGCATTAAGGCAATCTTCGGGAGAAGAGGCTGCGGTCTTGAACGAGTCTGGGTCCCGGAGAAATAGCTCGTATGCCTCAGATGGGGTAACATCGAGCCAGTCTTTATAAAGTCTGCCTCCCGCGTAGAAATTGAGGGGTATGATTCCGATTCCGTATTCTTCTACGAGCTCGCGGTTGAGACACGCAATACTATCCGTAACAACGGCTACCTTCTGCGTCGGCGGGTCCTCCTCCTGATTAGCGGTGGGGTGGCGTAAACAATGCGTAGCGCTGCAATATTCGCTTGGTCTTCCTGAAAAACCATTCCATGAGGGGCGGAACTAGGAAAAGCCCCCACATTACCAGGATTAGGCCAGCGAAGGTCTCGGTGCTGAGTTTTCCGCCAACAAAATAGACGACTATGGTCAGCGTCAGCAGCCCGGAAATAATCAGCAAGCCGATACGTAACCACCGCTGGCGCAGGCGAATGAAAGCGGCTATGGTCAGTGCCAGGATAAGGAAACTGACCGCAATCCAGGGAGCGAAATAGTCCATTCTCTCCAGGGTCTCGGCGGTTATCTTTGCTCCCGGCACCAGGGTTAGAAACCAGCCGATGACTATCGGCATGGGAAGCAGCATTAAAGAGCTCAACAGCCAGTCTCTCTTTGTTGTCTGGACCACAAGACAGAATATCCACCATAGAGCAAACAGGAAATAGAACGGGATGGTCAGGAGCGACCACTCCCTGGGCAAATACAGGAGAACGAGTCCGAAAGCAGCCACCGGGATAAGTGAGTAACCCAGCCATGGGAAAACCCAGGTTGGTTTGCCGTGCCACCATCCATAGATGGAAGTTCCAACGAGAAGAACCAGGATAAAGGATAGCCAGCCAGCATGGTGCCACCAGTTAAGGGCAAACAGGGCGGAAAACAGCAGGTGCGGCAGTGCTGCCAGAAGTGCCTGCTGCCAGCTGCCCTGGCTGTGGGCTTCATAGATCTGTCTGGCGATTATTTTGGCGGAGCCTAACAATCGGAGACACGTTTTTTCCGCTTCTTCTTCGGAAAGGCCGGACTCCTTCAGTTCCTGAAGCCTGTCTTCAATATGCGTCTCCAGCTCACTGATGACCTCTTTTCCCTCAGCGAGGTCAATCCTTAAGTTGGTCCGGATGATTTCCAGGTAATGATTCAGCGCTGTTGTCATTGCGTTGTCCGTTTAATCTTCTGCTGGCTGCAATATCATATTCACGGCGCTGATGAAGTCTTGCCACTGAACCCTCTCCGTGGAAAGCGTGGCGTGCCCCTTGGCCGTGATATGGTAGTATCGCCTCGGCCGGCCGTTGGGCAACATATGCCATTTACCCTCTATCAGGCCAGCATTTTCCAGACGATGAAGCGCCGGGTACAAGGTCCCTTCCTTGAATTTGAAGTAGCCTTGACTCCTTTTCTCCAGTTCCTTGATAATCTGATACCCGTACATTGGCTGCTGCGCAAACAAGCAGAGAAGCAGGGAGTCAGAGCTTCCCTTAATAAGTTCTCGCTTCTGTACCATAGTTACCTCGTATAAATATGTATTTTGTTATTCTATATATAATACTAATCGCATAAATGTCAACTGGCAAGAGGTTAAAAAAATATCCCTTCGGACTAAACAGGATAATCATATGGATAACTTTTCCGGCTCGTATGCGGCTGATTTACTTTTCCTGTTTCTGACGGCCGTAATAACTTGGACGATTTTTCTCTTATTTGGTTATTCTTGCTGGATCTCAGCAAATTCCACCAGCTGGCGCAGCACTTCAGCCATTTTGCCCAGTTCTTCTCCCCAGCCAGCCCAGTCGCCTTCTTTCAGGTATTCCTGTGCTTGGTTGTAGTGTTCCTGTGCCAGCTTGGCCAGCTCCGCCATCTTATCCGATCTTTGCGGCGGTTTCGGGGTGGTTTCGGGTAGTTCTTCTTTAGTTAGGCCGGCGTAGACGGTATTCAGACCTTTAGCAAGGGTCTCTTCCATAGCAATCAGGTCGCCGCTGGCCACAACCACCCTTCTTAGTTCTGGCAGCTGACCTCTCTCTGCTTGAAGGTAAACCGGCTCGATATACAGGATTGACTTCTCTATAGGTATAACCAGCAGATTGCCCCGGATAACCTGCGAGCCCTTCTGACTCCACAAAGTGAACTGTTCGGAAATGGCAGCGTCCTGGTCAATCCTGGCCTCAATCTGCCTCGGGCCATAAATCAGTTTGTCTTTGGGGAAGTTGTAGGCGATGAGTTTACCGTATTTGTCGCCATCGCTGCGGGCGGCCAGCCACGTTATCATATTGTCTTTTTGCGTAGGGGTGAAGGGGAGCATGAGCACAAATTCCTCCCGCTCTTCACCCGGCAGCCTCATAATCACGTAGTATGGCTCCATACTGCGTTCCGCTTCAGCATAGGTTTCCACGGGAATGGTCCAGAGGTCCTCCTTGTTGTAAAAGACACGCGGGTCGGTCATGTGATAGGTCTGATAGACGGAGGCCTGAACCCGGAAGAGATCTAGGGGATAGCGCAGGTGCTCCCGGAGGGATTCCGACATTTCATCGATCGGTCGGAAAAGGGTTGGGAACATGGCGGCATAGGTATTGACCACCGCATCTTCCGGATCAATGAGGTAAAAGGTAACCGACCCATCATAGGCATTGATGACCACTTTAACGCTGTTGCGGACGTAATTGATACCGCTGGCAGTAGGCTGGGAATAAGGGTACCGGTCGGACATCGTGTAGGCGTCCTGTATCCAGTAAAGCTGGCCGTTATCGATGACGATGTATGGATCACTATCGAGCTTCAGGAAAGGGGCGATGAGGTTTACTCTCTTCTGAATGTTGCGCCGATATAGAAGCTGGCTATCTTTGCTAAGCTCATCGCTGATCAGGAGGTTGATGTCACCGAGCTGCCAGGCAAAGGCCAGCTTGCGCAGGAATGAGTTTAGCCGGATGCCGTTGTCCGCCTTGAAACGCGTGTAGACATTGGTATCTCCTTTGGGGTAATCGAACTCGGCGACGCCGGTATTGACGATGACGTAATCGTCTGTTTTTTCCCCAAAGTATATCTCCGGCCTCTCGATTTTAATAGTGCCGATCGGCGGCACATCCTTGATCAATAAATTGGGGAGTCCCTGTTCGGTGACCTCGTTGGTGGGGCTCATGGTCACACCGTAGCCATGTGTGAACTGCAGCCGGCGGTTTACCCAGGTCTGTGCCTGGGTGGCGAGCTTCTCCGGGGAAAGCTCCCGGGCGCCGATGAGCACCTGGCGGTAGCTGCCATCAATTTGATAGCGGTCAACGTCAATATCGGTAAAATCGTAATACAGCCTGATAGACTGTATCTGGTTGTACGTGTCCCTGATAGGCCGGTAATCCCACAGCCTGATGTTGTTTATGGTGGTGCTATTCTTGAGGATATCCTCTTCGCTGGGGGCGACCTGCACGGGAATGTCTCTGACTTCAATGCGGTCAAGACCGAAAGCCAGGCGAGTGAGCTGGATATTATACTTGATGTAAGGCCTTTCCCGGGCCAGTTCGTTTGGCTCCACTTGAAACCGTTGCATTATGGCTGGATAAATACTGCCGAAGATGATGGCAAAGGCAACCCACAGAGCGATCGGCCCGAAGAGCCAGCGCCAGCCGCGGCGGAAAATGCCAAATATCAGGAGCAGTCCGGAGACGATGGTGGTGGCGATGAGGAGTCGCCAGGCAAGCAACTGGGCGTGTTCATCCGTGTATCCGGCGCCGAAAATAACGCTGCGGTCCGAATAGAGAAGGTCAAAGATGTTCAGCCGATAGCTCCAGGCGATGAGGAAGAAGATGACGGCGCCAAGGGCAAAGAGATGGCCTTTAATCCACCGGCTGAATCCGGCGCGATTGAAACCGATATTCAAAACGTATACCGTTCCGGTGAAGAGCAATATGATAACGACTGCCCAGACCAGCCATCCCTGAATGAAATGGTAGAGGGGCAAACTGAAGAAGTAAAAGCCCACATCCCTTTCCAACAATGGTTCGACGACGTTGAAATCGGTGGCGTGGGCGAAGCGCAGCACCATTTCCCAGTGACTGGAGGTGACCAGACCGAAGATAAGGCTGATAAGGGCTGCTGCAGCGAGGATGCCGATGTCAATGGCGCGACGCACGAACAGGAGTCCTTGTCCGGTGAGTATGTTGCCTCCCGCAGGCGGCGATAGCCGCCGTGCCAGAAAGAGGTTGGCCAGAAGCAAAGCCAGAAAAATAAAAGCGCCTACAAAAAAGAGCCAGACTTTGGTGGTCAGTATAGTAGTGTAAACGCTGCCGAATCCCAGGCTGTCAAACCAGAGCCACTCTGTGTAGATACCCTTGCCGATGACGGCAATAATGAACAGAGCAATCAGCGCCCCGATGGTAATCAGCCATATTCTGGGCTGGCGAGGTCTTATCCTGCTTCTCAGGGGCTGATTTGAATCGGAACCGCCCTTCCCCCATATTCTATCAAGCTCATCGAAGTAGCTCATGATTTCAACTTCCAGAAGCTGGTCAGCTGGCTGAATTCAACCATGCCGCTTTCGGCAATGTTTTCAATCTCGATACCGGCCTCAACCGCCGCTGCCACCGGGTTCAAGCCGCCGAGCAATACCATGCCCACGCGGTTCAAACCGATGGCGATCTGACAGACGGGCTCACTGGTATTTCCCAGTGCGTAGACACCGTGTATCCCGGCTTTCTTGAGCGAGTCGATGGTTTCTTGGGCCAGTGACCTTGACGGTGCGGGTATCTCACGGAAATTGGCCAGTATCTTGCCGTGCCCGGTCTTAGCCGCTTCATTAACTGTGGTCATTTTAGCACGTATATATTGCTCAGATGGGTCAAGTGAAGTGCCGGCGTAGTTGATAATGGCCACAAAACGCCTTGGCTGGGAATCTCTTATTTCAAGCACACCGCCGAACCTTGATTCGGTGGGAATGCCCGCTTTTAACAGGACGCCATTGATGATTACACTGCAGATGGTAGCCAGTCCGATTTTCCCTCTGGGGACGACTACCGACCCCAGCTTTTCCCCTTCAGGGGCAATGGCGACAAGGTCGCTGACACTGAGTCCGGCACGGAAAGCTTCGCTCATGGCGGCCACCGCTGGCCCAAAATCGGCACGGTCAATAATTGAAGTATTTATGGGGACCTGTCCGGTGCGTGTTTTGGGGTCAAACGTGGTGTGAAAGGCGAGGAGTTCAAGCTTTTCGTGGATGAAGCCGACCTGCTCTGGAGCAAGCGCCATTTTGAGTTCTTCCAGGCCATGCACGGTCAACATACGGCCATCGTGGCCCATGGGCTGCGTATAGCCGCGCTCATCGGTTATTCTGAGGTGATACCTGACCGCCCTTTCGCTCAGGAAAATGCCGTGTCGCTCCAGCTCCCGGGCGATGTGAATTGACCCGAGCGGCTCGGCAGATTCGCTCAGGACCTTGAGGATAGCGATTATCTTTCTTTCCGTCTCAAAACTGGCTACCTGTACCATGACCACTCCCTATTGTTGAATAGACTTATGTTATTATAACATTTACAATAGGAAAAGCTAAACGGGGGTCCTGTTAGCCTGCCATAATGCGAGCTCAGCTTTTAAATCGGCTGGTGATGGGTAACCTGCGGTCGCGCCCAAAAGCTCTGGGCGTTATTTTGATGCCGGGAGGGGCCTGGCGTCGCTTGTATTCGCTGGTATCTACCAGGCGGGCAACTTTTTTGACCATGTCTAGGCTGAAGCCCATGTTCACAATCTGCTCGATGTTTTTATCCTCCTCGACGTAGGCCGTGAGCACGGGATCGAGCTGCTCGTACGGGGGTAGCGTATCGGTGTCTTTCTGGTCGGGCCGGAGCTCGGCGGAGGGGGGTTTATCAATCACGCTTGTGGGTATCGATGTTCGTGCGCCGAGAGAGTTGCGATATTTGGCCAGTTCATACACCAGGGTCTTGGGCACATCCTTGATCACGGCAAAACCGCCCGCCATATCGCCATATAAAGTGGTGTAGCCGGTGGCCGTTTCACTTTTGTTGCCGGTGGTAAGGACCAGCCAGCCAAATTTATTGGACAGCGCCATCAGAATATTGCCTCTGATGCGTGCCTGAATGTTCTCTTCGGTGATATCAGGCGCGGTTCCCTGAAAATTGTCCTTCAGCGTCTCCAGATAGGACTGGAGGATTTCGCCTATGGGTATGGTCAACAGTTTTATGCCGATATTCTGGGTCAGTGCCTTAGCATCGGCGATGCTACCCGGCGACGAATATGGCGAAGGCATGGCGACACCGACCACGTTTGAAGCCCCCAGCGCGTCAACGGCGATGGCCGCGACCAGGCTGGAATCAATCCCTCCGGATAGCCCTATCACCACCTTCTGAAAGCCGTTTTTGCGGACGTAGTCCTGAGTGCCGAGCACCAGTGCTGAATAGACTTCTGCTGGCCATTTCATTGTCTGTAGTTGCCTCGGCGGCAATGACGGCTTGTCATACTCAGGCGCTTTATCCGATATGGTTATCCTGGCGACTTGGCATCGCTCCGCATCGAGGAGGAGCGACTCCTTGCGCCACCGGGGGTCATGCAAACGGGCTCGGAAAACGGCCTCCACATCCAGGTCCGCCACAATCAAGTCCTCTTCAAATTGTTTGCCCTGAGCGATAAGCTCGCCTTTTTCATCCAGTATCATGCTGTTGCCGTCAAAGACCAGCTCATCCTGTCCGCCGACCAGATTATTGTAGGCGATGATGGCCACGTTGTCCGTGGCGCGTGTGCTGAGCATTTTCCGCCGTGCGTCGCCTTTACCGGCGTGGTAGGGCGAGGCGCTGATGTTGATGATTACCTCGGCGCCGGAGTAAGCCTGTGCCGTTGCCGGTCCGGCTTCATACCATATGTCCTCGCAGATATTGACCCCGATGCCGATATCAGCGAGCCGGTAAACGGGGACGCCTTTTCCAGTCTGAAAGTAGCGGTTCTCATCGAATACGCCATAGTTGGGCAGGTATATCTTGTGGTAGATGTCCACCAGCCGGCCGTCATGGATGACCGCGGCGGCATTATAGATGTCCTCTCTGGCGTTAACACAGCCCACAATGATGGTTATTCCCGAAGAATCGCTGACTACGGCATTCAGAGTTTTAAGGTTCTCGGCGACAAACTGCGGCTTGAAGAGCAAATCTTCCGGAGGGTAGCCACAAATGGCAAGCTCTGGGAATGTCAGAAGGTCTATTCCCAGAGCCCTGGCCTCATCAATGGCTCTAAGTATTTTTTTCTTGTTGCCCAGAAAATCGCCGACGGTGGTATTGATCTGAGCCATGCCAATGCGCAGCCGGCGCATGCTCATCCCTCCCATCCATGAACCGGGGAGAAGGCGAACTTATAGAATTGGCAGGTACCGGTTCAGCTCATACTCGCTAACCTGGGTGCGGTAGTGGTCCCACTCTATCTTTTTGTTCTCGATAAACGCGTTGAACACATGGTCGCCGAGGGCCTTCCGCACTATTTCGCTCTTCTCGGCCAGCAGGATGGCTTCCAGCAGGCTGGCCGGAAGAGTGCCGATGCCCCTCCGCTGCCTTTCCTCTTGATTCATCTCATACACGTTCTCTTCAATTGGCTCCGGTACCTCGTAGCCCTTTTCAATGCCTTCCAGCCCGGCGGCCAGCATTACGCTGAAAGCGAGGTACGGATTGCAGGCCGGGTCCGGGGAACGGAATTCAATCCTGGTGGCTTTCTCACGTCCGGGGCGGTACTCGGGGACGCGGACTAGGTCAGAGCGGTTGCGCCGCGCCCAGGAAAGATAGACCGGCGCTTCATAGCCGGGAACGAGGCGCTTGTAAGAATTTACCCACTGGTTGGTGACGGCGGTAATCTCCGGGGCATGCTTCAATAGCCCGGCGATGAAACACTTGCCCACCTTGGAAAGGTGATAGGGGTCTTTGGCGTCAAAGAAGGCATTCTTATCGCCGGTGAAAAGAGACTGGTGCGTGTGCATGCCGTTGCCGTTCTCGCCGAACACCGGCTTGGGCATAAAGGTAGCGTAGACGCCGTATTTCAGGGCCACCTCTTTGACCACTAGGCGGTAGGTCATCACGCTGTCGGCCATGGTCAGGGCATCGGTATATCTCATGTCTATTTCATGCTGGCTGGGTGCGACCTCGTGGTGGGAATACTCCACACCAATGCCCATCTCCTCCAGAGTGAGCACGGTCTCCTTTCTCATATCGGTGGCGGCATCCCGCGGCGTCAGATCGAAGTAGCCTCCCTGGTCCAGGAATTCCGTGCCCTGCGAGTTACGGAAGTAGAAATATTCCAATTCCGGCCCCACATAATAGGTGTAGCCCAGGTCTGCCGCCCGTTTCAGGTTCCGCTTCAGGACAAACCGCGGGTCACCATCAAATGGCTCACCACCCGGTTTCAAGATATCGCAGAACATGCGTGCTACGGCGCGGTGCTCCGTTGACCGCCAGGGCAGCAGCTGAAAGGTGTCGGGGTCGGGCAGGGCTACCATATCGCTTTCATCGATGCGGGCGAAACCCTCGATTGAGGAGCCATCGAAGCCCATCCCTTCCTCAAGGGCGCCCTCCAGCTCCTCGACGGTTATGGCGAAGTTCTTCAGGAAACCGAGGATGTCGGTAAACCACATCCGGATGAATTTGATATCGTGTTCCTTGGCCATCTGAAGGACGTATTCTTTGCCTTCTTGTTTGTTCCCTTTTACCATTTCATACCTCCGTAATGTTTTGATTATTGGCTAGATTGCTTTTTCGCCGGCTTCGCCGGTCCGGACACGAATTGCGTTTTCCACGGGCAGGATAAATATCTTGCCGTCTCCCATGTCACCGGTACGGGCACTGGCGTTGATGGCATGTACCGTCTGGGGTACATCGTCATCGAGGACTACAAGCTCAATCTTGATTTTGGGCAGGAAATCCACACGGTATTCGCCAACGCGCCACTGCAGTGGAATTCCCTTCTGCCGCCCCCGGCCGCTCACCTCGCTGATGGTCATGCCGAAGTAACCGCTGTCTTCCAGCGCTTTTCTTACCGGCTCCAGCTTCTCCTCCCGGATAATGGCCTCTATCTTCTTCATCGCAGCGCGCCTCCGTAGGCCCTTTCGCCATGCTGGGCGATGTCCAGCCCCACTGTTTCCTCCATGCCGCTGACCCTCACTCCTAGGGTAACCTCCACAAGCTTGGCCAGGACCCAGGTGGCGCCGAAGGCAAACAGCCATACTGCGGCCACGCCGGCCATTTGTTTCCCCAATTGTAGCACATTACCCATTAGCAGGCCATTGGCGCCGGCAGAGTTTACGGCAACGCTGGCGAAGACGCCGGTGGCTATGGCGCCCCAGGTGCCGCCCATACCGTGCACTGCCCAGACATCCAGCGATTCGTCGATCTGCCGCCGCATGCGGAAGAGCATGCAGTAGTAGCAGACCACTGCCGCCCCCATGCCGATAGGTATGCCCATCATCGGCGAGACGAAGCCGGCCGCCGGCGTGATGGCGACGAGCCCGGCCACCGCTCCGGTAGCCGTGCCCAGCATGGTAGGTCGGCGGTAAATCCAGTCCAGCACCATCCAGGTAAAGGCCGCCGCTGCGGCCGAGGCATTGGTGGCAACGAAGGCACTGGCGGCCAGCCCCCCTGAAGTAAGGGCACTGCCGGCATTGAAGCCGAACCAGCCAAACCAGAGCAGCCCGGCACCGAGCATAACCATCGGGATGTTGTGCGGCTCCATGGGCTGACCGTCGCGGAAGCCCTTGCGCGGACCGAGTACCAGTGCCAGCGCCAGTGCCGAAACGCCGGCGCAGATGTGGACCACGGTGCCGCCGGCGAAGTCAAGCGCTCCCAGTTCTGCCAGCCACCCGCCATCACCCCAGACCCAGTGTGCTACCGGGGCGTAGACAAAGGTCAGCCACAGCGCCGAGAAGAGAAGGAGCGAGCTGAACTTGATTCGCTCCACTACCGCTCCGGTGATAAGGGCGACGGTGATGATGGCGAACATTCCCTGAAAGACCATGAAGGCGAGATGGGGTACCGTGCTGGCGTAAACGGGCGAAGGCTCCTGGCCGACCCCGCGCAGGCCGATAAAGTCCAACCGGCCGAGAAGGCCGCCGATGTCAGGGCCAAAACTCAGACTGTAACCGTAGAGAATCCAGAGCAGTCCCACCAGCCCCAGCGCGGCAAAGCTCATCATCAGGGTGGAGAGGACGTTTTTTCTCCGCACCATGCCGCCATAGAAGAGGGCGACTCCCGGCGTCATGAGCATGACCAGCGCCGAGGAAATCAGAATCCAGGCGGTATCACCGGAACTTATTGACATCTCAGAACTCCTGTTTACGCTTATCTGCCTTCATTTTAAGCCTGGATTGTTTCCAAAAGATTACAGGCAATTTAAATTTAGGTTACAAGGTTCAAAAAAGGTGGCTCCACGGCTAATGGCGAATGAACCACCCCTATTAATAAGATTCGCGCTACTGAGATTTGGTAAGGAATGAATTTCAGGATGATAAAAACTCGGTAAATTAATTTTCTACCGTCACTTCCACCACGTTCTGGCGGGCAATTGCCTTTTCTCTATCGCCACTTTTAATGAAAACGTGCATCAGGCCTAATACTTCGTACTGGCCGTTTTCCAGCTTTGTGGTGTCCCACCTCACCGGGAAATTCTCGCTTCTCTCTTCCGACTCGCCAATTTTTACCCAGGTACCGGCACCTTTCTTGCGGTAGTACCAGGGGTTGGCTATTTTCTCTATCGTTCCGGAGATGCCAAGCGACTCCATTTCCTTAAATATAAGGTCTTCGTCGAAGGTTTCCCGCAGCTGCACGGCGCCGGAATATTTTTTGATAACCTCGGTCGGAACCAGATAAAACGGCCCCCAGTTGTATGACATTTTAATTACCTCCCCCGATGAGTCATTTCTTATTCTCAGGATTGCTTTCTCTTCTGTCCGGCGGTTTGCTTTAGCTGCTTCAGGCCCGCTTTGTTCTTCTGGGATTTCAGCGGAGGGGATTTGCTCTCACTGCTTATTTTGGGAGAGAGGCTGGCCCACAGGTAGGTTTTTTGGTAAATATCCACGGTTTTCCCCGCCCTCGGTTATTTGGGGTGAATTGCGGTCAAAAATTATATCTCCCCCATGTTAAAAATATAAAGGATAAATGTTACAGGAGTATTACGGGCATGTTAAATCTGTGCCGCAGATAAGGCAGAAAGGCGGGCTTACTGATTGCAGTTGAGGCGGTAGCCGATGTTACGCACTGTCTCGACAAAGGTATGGCCTAGGACCTCAATCTTGCTCCGGAGACGCCTGACGTGGACATCGACGGTCCGGTCGCCGCCGAAATAATCATAGCCCCAGACTTGGTTCAGCAGGGCATCGCGGGTATAGACCCGGCCGGGATGGCTGGCGAGGAACCGCAGCAGCTCGTATTCTTTGAAGGTGAGTTCAATGCGTCGGCCGCTTATCGATACCTCGTATTTGTCCAGGTCGATCGCGAGGTCGCCGCATCTGATGACCTCGCCTGATTCGGCACTGCCGGCCTTTTTCAGGAGCCGCTCAATCCGCAGCACCAGTTCACTGGCGTCACCCGGCTCCATGACGAAGTCGTCGATGGCCTCCAGGTCAATACCAGGACGGTCAATAACCCGTCTGTTTATCAGCGCCATAACCGGCAGCTGTCTTTTGCTTTTTATCTTCTGAGACAGCCCGGCCAGTTCCGGGCCGCGCTTGCCCCTTATTCCCAGCATTACCAGGTCCGGGGATTGTTCACTGACCTGCTTCATTACATCATCCTGCGCAGAAGCAAGCGAGCAGTAGAACCCGCTCTGGGTAAGCCCGGAATAAACGCCGTTCAGGCTATGGCCTTCATCAGTGATAATAAGAATGCGGGGCAAAGTGCCACCTCACCTTCAGGGTGCGTAGATTCTGCCATACGGTCTCAGGTAGAGAGGGAAGAGCTTGATGAATTCACCCTTCAGTATCTCATCAGCATTATATTTGAAGTGGCCGGCGAACTCAACGACCAGTTTTTTTATCAGTTGCCAGTCGTCTTCACTTGGCCTAGCCATGCCTACTTCTCTGCCCAGCTGATACTTCTCCACATTGCCCTTGAGATAGACGGCGCCGCCGTGCATGCCGGTGCCGATGAAATTGGCCCTGTGTTCGCCTCCCCCGTTCAGTCCCAGGAGGACCAGCACGCCTCCGGCCATGTATTCGCCGAGGAAGTCCTGCGCCGTGCCCCCGATGACCACCGTTGGCTTCTTTTCCTGATATTCCTTCATATGTATGCCTGCCCGGTAACCGACGCTATCCCGGACGAAGATTCTGCCGCCGCGCGCCGAGAGGCCGATGATATCGCCGGCGTGGCCGTGAACGATGATTTCCCCGTCGTTCATGGTGTTGCCGCAGCCGTCCTGGGCATTGCCGTAAACGGTAATTCTGGGCCCGTCCATGAAAGCGCCTAGGTCATTGCCGGGCGTCCCGTGGATCTCGATTTCCAGGGGCGCATTCAGGCTGGTGCCGATGTAGCGCTGGCCGTATACGTTATGGAGTTCAACTTGCCTCGTGCCATTGTTGGCCAGCTCCTTCAGGCGTTCGTTGAGCTCGCGGTAGTACAGGCCGCTGGCGTCAATCGATATCTTTGGCTCGTTCACCTGCGTGGCCATTTTAACTTCCCGCCATCCTTACGCCGAGGGTATCGAGTTCGTTTTCGTTGAGGCCCACGCCCCTCAGGGCAAGGCGGTTGCCACGGAGGCTTTCCAGAGCATTGATGCCCATGCCGCCCAGCATCTCCTTCAGCTCCAGGCTCCAGCCGCGCAGCAGGTTGGCCAGGCGGCGTGCGCCAATCTCCGGATTAATCCGCTTGGAGAGGAAGAGGTCGCTGGTGCAGATGCCCCAGGCACACTTGCCGGTATGGCACTGCTGGCAGAGGCGACAGCCCAGCGCAATAAGCGCGGCCGTGCCGATGTACACCGCATCGGCGCCGAGGGCAACTGCTTTGGCCACGTCGGCGCTGCCCCGTATGCCGCCGGAGATTACAATCGAGGCACGATTGCGGATGCCCTCCTGACGGAGGCGACTGTCCACCGAGGCCAGGGCCAGCTCTATCGGGATGCCGACGTTGTCCCGGATTACTTTTGGGGCAGCCCCAGTGGCCCCCCGCAGCCCGTCGAGGACGATGATGTCGGCGCCGGCGCGGACCATACCGCTGGCGATGGCCGCCGAGTTATGCACGGCGGCGATTTTCACCGATACCGGCTTCTGGTAATGGGTGGCCTCTTTCAGTGCGTAGACCAGCTGTGCCAGGTCCTCGATGGAGTAGATATCGTGCTGCGGCGCCGGGGAGAGGGCATCGGTGCCCTGGGGAATCATGCGGGTGGTGGAGACCTCGGCGCTGACCTTCTCGCCGGGAAGATGGCCGCCGATGCCGGGCTTGGCCCCCTGGCCGATTTTAATCTCAACCACGCGGGCGGTATCAAGATATTCCGGGTGCACGCCGAAGCGTCCCGAGGCCACCTGAACGATGGTATTCTTTCCATATTTATAGAGAGTGGGGTGCAGGCCGCCCTCGCCGGTGTTCCAAAGCGTGCCCATCTCGGTAGCCGCCCGGGCCAGCGACTGGTGCACGTTGAGGCTTACCGCACCGTAAGACATGGCGGCGAACATAACCGGCACCTCCAGCCTGACCTGAGGTGTCAGCTTAGTTTTCAGCTTCCGGTCCGCATCAAGCTCCAGCCGGTCCGGCTTGCCGCCCAGAAAGGTGGTCAGCTCCATCGGCTCACGCAGCGGGTCGATGGAAGGGTTGGTCACCTGGCTGGCGTTGAGCACCAGATGGTCCCAATAGATGCGCTGTCCCTTGTCATTGCCCATGCCAGTGAGGAGGATGCTGCCGGTCTCCGCCTGCTTGATGATGTCCTCGATATACTCCGGGCGCCAGTTATAGTTGTCCCGGTACTCCAGCGGGTTGCGCCGCACCGTCAGTGCTCCGGTGGGGCAGAAGGTGACGCAGCGATGGCAGCCGGCACAGTTCTCGGTGCGGCTCTTCATCTCGTCGTCTTCCGCGTCATAATAATGGTTATCAAAGGAGCACTGGTTGACGCAGACCTCGCATTTGATGCAGCGCTCTAGGTCTCGTTCCACTAAAAACTTGGGCGGTAAATATGTCTTCATCCTTCCTCACCCCTCAATGCGTATCGCTATTCCCTTTTTCGCCAGATATTCTTTCGTCTCTGGAATGGAGTGCATGCCGTAGTGGAAGATGCTGGCCGCCAGCACCGCATCTGCCCTGCCGGCCACCAGTGCCTGGTAGAGGTCTTCCAGCGCGCCGGCGCCGCCGCTGGCGATAACCGGCACCGTAACCGCCTCCGAGATGGTGCGGGTCAGTTCAATATCGTAGCCAGCGCGGTGTCCGTCAGCGTCAATGCTGGTCAGCAGTATCTCCCCCGCCCCCATGGCAACGGCCTGCTGCGCCCAGAACAGGGCATCTATCCCCGTCGGCTGCTGGCCGCTGTGGGTGTAGACCTCCCACTTGGCCCGCGGGCCATTCTCCACACGCTTGGCGTCAATGGCCACCACGATGCACTGGCTGCCGAATTTGGCCGCGCCCTCCCGTATCAGTTCTGGAGTGAGCACCGCCGCCGTATTGATGGATACTTTGTCCGCGCCTGCTTTCAGCATGCGGCGCATGTCATCGGTGGTGCGCAGGCCGCCGCCCACGGTGAGTGGTATGAACACCTGCTCCGAGATGCGCTCGACAACGTCCACCAGCGTATCCCGCCCTTCCGGCGTGGCGCTGATGTCCAGAAAGACCAGCTCGTCGGCGCCCTGCTCGTAGTAGAAAGCGGACAGTTCCACCGGGTCGCCGGCGTCGCGCAGCCGGACGAAACTGGTTCCCTTGACCACGCGCCCGTCCTTGACGTCGAGGCAGGGTATAATGCGCTTAGTGAGCATGAGCAACCATCTCCTCGACATCGACTTTTATAGGCGCCTGCAGGCTGCCGATTATCGGTTCGCCTCCGGCCGGAATCCAGGCGTCGTCAAGGTCGGGGCAGACCAGGCGGATGGCCGACTCTTCAGACGAGAGGTAGAGCATGCTGCCCTTTGTGCCCACGGTCAGCGGGCGCAGCCGGATGCGGTCGGTGAGGCCTATCATCTCCCCGTGGTGGGCAATGATGACGGTGAACGGTCCGTTCAGGAGCAGGCTGCCATAGACCTGGCGCAGGGTGCGAAGAAGTTCCTGTTCTGCCGGCGGCCGCCGCTCGATATCCGACCACAGCGGGGCGGCCAGGACGCGGGCCGCAATCTCAACCGGCAGGTTGTGCTTCCGTATCAGCAGGTCGACGGCGTAGGCTACCACTTCCGTATCGGTCTGCATGGTGCAGTGGTAGCCGTACTGCTCCAGATAGCGCCGGTTTATGCCGTAGGATGAAATTTCCCCGTTGTGCACCACCGTCCAGTCCAGGATGCAGAAGGGGTGGGCACCACCCCACCACCCGGGGCTATTGGTCGGGAAGCGGCCGTGCGCTGTCCACAGGTAACCCTCGTACTGCTCCAGGCAGAAATACTCGGCGATATCCTCCGGATAGCCAACCCCCTTGAAAGCTCCCATGTTCTTGCCGCTGGAAAAGACAAAGGCGTCCTGAAGCTGGGTATTGATATTCATTACCTGCTCGACCACGTAGTCATCATCCGATTTGCCCTCAGGTTTCAGCTCATTTATTTCCAGGAAATAGCGCCAGACCGCAGGCGGGTCGGTGATGGCCGGTGTCGGCTGAGTTGGTATCTCTTCCTGGTGGATGAGGTGAAATTTTTTCCGGAGCAGCGACTCTACCTCTTCCTGCCCTTTTTTGGTCAGGTACATGATGTGGAAGGCGTAGCGGTCAGCGTAATCGGGGTACAGGCCGTAGACGGCGAACCCGCCGCCGAGCCCGTTGCCGCGGTCGTGCATGTTGGCGATGGCCCTGATGATATCTTTTCCCGAGAACCTTTTGCCGGACGTGTCCATCATGCCGAATATGGAGCAGGCATCGATTACCTTATCGTCCCGGTACGGGTTCTGTATTCGGTCAAGGTCTTTCATAATGTATCTCCAAAGAAGAATAAATTATTCGCCGGCAATCACTTCCTCGGGTTCTTCTGCGGCCACGGGCGAGACCACCGCTCCGGCGGGCACTTCCAGTTCCGGCCGCCACAGCTTTCCGGGCAGGAAAGCCAGGCCGAAATCGTCCGCCACCAGCGACTGCTTGAATTCAGACACGTTTATCTGATTCTGCACCAGACCCCGGATGATGCCTGCCTGCTCTATATCTCCGGCAAAGATAAGGCCGACAGCCACGCCATTCTTCAGGATGACTTTGCGGTAGGTGCCGTTTTTGTTCGATGTGATAACTTCATAGCTCTCATCCGGTGGCACCACCATTCCGGCTGAGACCACGTTCAGGCCGAAGTATTTCATCGAGTTCATAGCCATGCCGCCCGGGTACTCTGTGGGCCGTCCGGCCATATTGAAGCCGGCGGTGCGCCCGCCGATGTAGGCATTGGGCCATATCGGAGTGAGGCGGCATTCCCCATAGGGGATATCATAGGCTTCGGCGACGTCACCGCAGGCGTAAGCATCGGGATGGGAGGTGGTCATGTGGCGGTCAACGACGATGCCCCGGTTCACCTTTATGCCGGTGCCGTTGACCAACTCGAGGCGCGGGCGGACGCCGATGGCAATTATCACCATGCGGCAGGGAATCTTGCTGCCGTCGTCCAGGGTGACGCCGTGCACCCTTTTTCCCCCGCCGTTTATTTCCGAAACAACGTGGCCGGTGATGATATCCACTCCAGCCTGACGCAGCGCGGTATCCTCAAGGGCGGAGACCTCTTCATCGAGGATGGTATTGAGCACGCGATCCTTCATCTCGACGATGGTTACTGTGGCACCGCGCTTGACCAGCGCTTCGGTCACGCTGACGCCGATGAGGCCGCCCCCGATGACCACGGCCCGCTCTGCTCCGCCGAGGTATTGGTTAATGGCCCTGGCATCATCCAGCCTGGTGAAAGTGAAAACACCTTCCCGGTCGATGCCCTTCATGGGGGGGACGATGGGCAGGCCGCCGGTCGTCAGCAGCAGCTTCTGCCATGAAATGGTGCTCTTTGATTCCAGCTTCAGGGTATGCTCGGCCAGGTCAAGGCTGACCGCTTTCTGCCCTAGAATGGTGCTGATGCGGTTGCGCTCGTAGAAATCGGCCGGCCGGTAAAGCATACGCTCCAGCGAGCATCCTTCCGCCAAGTGCTCGGAGATGAGCGGCCGCGAGTAAACCGGGTAAGGCTCGTCAGAGACGATGGCTATACTGCCGTGCTCGTCCACCTCGCGTATCGCTTCCGCGGCACCGATGCCGCCGGCGGAGTTGCCGATAATCAGATATTTCGCTTCCGTCAGATTATCTGCCATCTTGTCTTTCTTCCTGATTACGCATTTTTGCCGTTCCGGGCGTGCCGGAGGAAATTCTGGTACATTTTCAGCCCGTAATCTCCGCTCTTCTCCGGGTGGAACTGTGTCGCCACTAGGTTGCCGCGCGCGATGACGCTTCCCATGGTGACACCGTATTCCGTTTCCCCGATGGCCAGTGATTTATCGTCCGGCTCCCCGTAATAGCTGTGCACGAAGTAGAAGTTCGCCCCATCAGGTATGCCTTCAAATACAGGGTGGCTTACGCGCTGCCTCACCTGGTTCCAGCCCATATGGGGTACTTTCCGCCCGGCGGGCAGTTTTTTCACCCGGCCGGGAATAATTCCGAGGCAGTCATGCCCGCCGCCTTCTTCGGTGCCGGTGAAGAGCACCTGCAGCCCGACGCAGACGCCGAAGAAAGGCCGGTCTTCGGCGATGAGTTGCTTTATCGGCTCTATCAGCCCTAGCTTTCTCAGGCTGTCCATGGTATCGCCGGCGGCACCGACGCCGGGCAGGATAACCGCCTGAGCTTTTTGTATTTCCTCCGCACGGCTGGTTATTCTGGACTGATGGCCCAGCTTGGCCATGGCATTGGCCACGCTGCGCAGGTTGCCGGCACCGTAATCGATTATGGCAATCATTTATATCTCTCTATCGCTTATTTCAATAACGGTGTTCCTATTTTACCGGTATTTCTATTCTGTGGAAACAGGGGATTCAATTTCAGTATACACCAGAGCCTCGTTAGGGCAGTGGGCCACGCACGCCGGCGTACCGCTGGAATAGCAGAGGTCGCACTTGGCAATCGTGCCCCGTTCGGTATCCCGCCGGATAACACCGAAAGGGCAAGAGAGGACACAGGTCCAGCAGCCCATGCACTTATCCGTATCCACCAGCACTGTGCCGCTTTCTGGGTCGCGCTGCAGGGCACCGGTGAGGCAGGCATAGACGCAGTATGGTTCATCGCAGTGCCGGCATTGCAGGGCAAAGGAAACGGGCGCTTTCCGCTGCACTACCACGCGCGGCACAGAGCGAGGTGAGTCTCCTTTCAGGGCCTTTATCATGTCTTTCGATGCCGCTTGCTCCAGACGACAGTAGACCTCGCAGAGGCCGCAGCCCATACACGCTTCCTCAATAATATACACCCTTTTCACATCGATCACCAGCAATAAGCGGAAAACGGTTGCCGTATTCCATTATAAGGTGCTGGTATACTAAATGTCAATATAATGATGATAAATATTTCATTATTATTTCAATAAAAAACTTGTTATATGCGGCAATTACAAGGTAGTATATTGCCGCATTGACATTAATCTGTTATCATTCTTTAATGGCAGAGAGTGTACTGATCCCGGAGATAGAAGTGGGGATAGCTTTTCATATAGGTCCGCTGGCCATACACTGGTACGGCATAATGCTGGCGCTGGGAGTAATCAGCAAGCTCGTCATCGCTGTTATCGAGGCAAGGAGAAGGGGCGAAAACAGTGAGCACGTGCTCGGTGCAGCGCTGATAGTTATTCCGCTGGGGATTATCGGTGCCCGACTCTATCATGTGATTGACCAGCTGGACTTTTACCTGCAAAACCCGACGGCCATCATCGGCGGCGCTGGACTGGGCATCTTCGGTGCGGTAATCGGTGGAGCCGTTGGCCTCATCATTTACACCAGGTGGAAAAAGCTCGTTACCCTGCGCTGGATGGACATCGTCGCACCCGGCCTCATTCTGGCTCAGGCGATAGGCCGCTGGGGTAATTTCTTCAATCAGGAGCTCTACGGTTACCCGACCGACCTGCCCTGGGCTATCTATATAGACCCTGCGCATCGCCTCCCCGGCTATGAAGCGTTCAGCCATTTTCACCCCCTCTTCCTTTACGAATCTCTCTGGAATCTCATCGGCTTCGCACTGCTCATGATATTGGGACGGAAAATGAGAAGTCGTCTTCTGGACGGGGACATCTTTTTCGGATATGCTATTTACTACTGCCTGGGACGATTTTTCCTCGAGATGCTCAAGATAGAAGTCTGGACCGTCGCTGGCGTGCCTACGGCGCAGTGGCTATCTGGCATTGTCATCATTGCTTCAATTACCGTCATATTTTACCGCAGGTACCGCCTTCGCCGGTCGAAGTGACGCGAGAAAAGGAGAAGAGTGAAGAGATTTGCCAGAACGAGCCGCCTGTTTTTCACCCTTGCGCTGGTTCCAGTGCTGATATTCTCAGCTGTGGCCTGTGCCCCTGAGAAGGAAGCGAGCGACCGGGTGGGGGTGGTGGTTACCATTCTGCCGCAGGCCGAGTTTGTGGAAAATGTAGGTGGGACAAAGGTCAAAGTAACGGTAATGGTGCCGCCGGGGGCCAGCCCCCATACTTATGAACCGAAGCCGACGCAGATGACGGCGCTGGCCGAGGCGGAAATGTACGCCAAGGTAGGCTCGGGGGTAGAATTTGAGCTCGTCTGGATGGACAAATTGATTGCGACCAATAAGGAGATGGTGGTGGTTGATTGTTCAGAAGGGGTGAAACTGCAGGAAATGGTTGCGGAAGATGGAAATGCGGAAGATGAGCATGAGGAAGAACACCACGGCGGAATGGACCCTCATATCTGGATGTCTCCGCTGAATGCCCAGATAATGGTGCGCAACATCTGTGCTGGACTGATTACGGTAGACCCGGAAAACAGGAGCTATTACGAACAAAACAGGGACGCCTATCTAAAACAGCTGGCTGAGATTGACGGCGAAATGAGAGACGGCCTGTCTGAGGTAAAAAATAGGCGGTTCATGGTCTATCACCCGGCATTCGGCTATTTTGCCAGAGAATACAACCTGACCATGCTGCCCATTGAATGGGAGGGGAAAGAGCCGACCGCAGCTGGTCTGGCGAGCTTGATCGAACAGGCAAAGGCGCATGACATCAGGGTTATCTTCGCCGAACCACAGTTTGACCCCAAAAGCGCTGAGGTTATCGCCGAAGCCATCGGGGGAAGGGTGGTGTTGATTGACCCGCTGGCCAGAGACTACATTGCCAACCTGCGCCTGATTATGAATGAGATGCTCCCGGTTATGGAGTGATGACAGGGTCTGGAAGAAATGAGTACCGGATAATTCATTATCAAAATGTACAAAACGTGATAAGATAAATATAGCTGGAAAAAGGAGGATATCTTTGGAAAACGAACTGGAGACAAAGATTAAATCATCGGTGGTAAACGGCAGGCTGCCCTGTGCCATCGCTTTCAAGATTGCCAAAGAGCTGAAGGTCAGCCCCCGTGACGTGGGCGAGGCAGCCAACCGGTTGTCCGTGAAGATAGTTAGCTGTCAACTGGGATGTTTTCCATAAATGAATAAAATAGGACAGAAACTCTCAGGATAGACTAACCTTTGGCTTGCGCTGTCGTTTTATAGAGTGAATGCAGCGAATAGGAGGCGAATATGAAAAGATTACTGATAGCAACTATCTTAATAATGCTGGTTGCGGTGTTGGGTGCCTGTGCTGCACCGGCGCCAGTCCCGGCCCCGGCGCCAACTCCAGCTCCGGCCCCTGCACCAGCCCCAG
>DUFF01000086.1 GCA_011174815.1 Dehalococcoidia bacterium
AGGGCGAATCATGGGATGTGGCCTATGCTGCCCTTTTCCTCGCTTCCGATGACTCGAAATATATCACCGGCACCACCCTGCTGGTTGACGGCGGCCTGGCCCAGACCCAGAGGTCCTGGCCGTCGGAAAAGAAGTAGTGAGAATGAGAGGGAGGATTTATCATGGGAGATAGACTGAAAGGAAAAGTAGCCATCGTTACCGGCGCCGGCTCAATTCTGGCCGGGATGGGCAACGGCAAGGCGACGGCTATCGTCTTCGCCCGGGAGGGCGCTAAAGTAATGGCCGTTGACTATAACCCCGAGGCCGCTGCGGAAACCAAGAAAATGATTGACCAGGAAGGCGGCGAGTGCATCACCTTCCAGGCCGATGTCTCCAAAGCGAGCGATTGCCAGAAGATGGTCGAGGCCTGCATCGAGAAATTTGGCCGGATTGACATCCTGCACAATAATGTGGGCATCGGGCAGTGGGGCGGCGTCGTTGAGACCGCGGAAGATACCTGGGACAAGGTGATGGCGGTAAACGTGAAGAGCATGTTCCTCACCGGCAAATATGTCATCCCCCATATGTTGAAGCAGGGGGGAGGCTCCATCACCAATATCGCCTCGGTGGGTGCCATACGGTTCACCCTGCCCAACTGCGCCTATGCCGCCTCAAAGTCAGCCATCATCGCCCTCACCAGGGATATCGCCCTGGAGTATGCCGACAAGGGCATACGCTGCAACGTTATCCTGCCGGGGCTGATGAAGACGCCGCAGGCTCAATACTATAACAAGGATGCCTGGGCGGGAGGCGATGTGGGGGAGATGTGGCGCCGCCGGGATGCCATGTGCCCCATGGGCCGGCAGGGTGAAGGATGGGACACGGCCAATGCCGCCCTATTCCTAAACTCCGACGAGGCGAAGTACATCACCGGGACGACCCTGCTGGTTGACGGCGGCATCTCACAGACCATACGGTCATGGTAACCATATTTCACATTTTGGAAGAGTGTATAATATAATATT
This sequence comes from Dehalococcoidia bacterium, assembly GCA_011174815.1. Lineage (GTDB taxonomy): Bacteria > Chloroflexota > Dehalococcoidia > Dehalococcoidales > RBG-16-60-22 > E44-bin89. Next base: position 1,005 of record DUFF01000086.1, read on the forward strand.
AGGGATTTGGTTACAGCGTGCTGATATTCGGTCCTGTTATTCACTTTCAGAACCCGCTGATTAATCCCAGTTTTGGAGAAGGGGGCAACTATGGCTATCGCAAAGGAAAAGCTGATATGGATGTTTCGCACCATGACCCGCATCAGGCGGTTCGAGGAGCGTGTTGCCCGTGAATTTGCCGATGGGAATATCCCCGGCAGCGTCCATCTCTACATCGGTGAGGAGGCGGTGGCCACCGGAGCCATCGCTCACCTGAAAAAAGAGGACTACATCATGAGCACCCATCGCGGCCACGGACACCTCATTGCTAAGGGCGGGGAAACAGACAAGATGATGGCGGAGCTGTTTGCCAAGAAGACCGGCTACTGCCTGGGCAAAGGGGGCTCCATGCACATCGCCAACCTGGATATCGGCATGCTGGGCGCGGCTGGCATCGTCGGTTCGGGGATACCCATCGCCACCGGTGCCGGGCTGTCCGCGGTAATGAGGGGCACAGACCAGGTTACCATCGCCTTCTTCGGGGACGGTGCCTCCAACATCGGCCGCTTTCACGAGGGCATAAACCTTGCCTCCGTCTGGTGCCTGCCGGTGGTCTTCATCTGCGAAAATAATCTGTACGCCGTCTCCGTGCCCACTAGCTGCTCTCTGAATATACCCAACGTAGCTGACAGGGCTGTCAGCTACGGCATCCCCGGCGTGGTGGTCGACGGCATGGACGTCACCGCGGTCTATGAGGCAGCGGGCGAGGCGGTGGCCAGGGCCAGAAATGGACAGGGACCGACCCTCATTGAGGCCAAGACGTACCGCTTCCGCGGCCACTTTGAGGGGGATTCCGGCGCCTACCGCACCAAAGAGGAGATTGAGCAATGGATGACGAAAGACCCCGTCAACCTCTATAAAGCAAAGCTTCTTGAGATGAAGGTGTTGACCAAAAAACAGACAGAAGATATTGATAAGGAAGCGCTGGCCGAAATGGATTCGGCGGTGAAGTTCGCGCTGGAAAGCCCCTTCCCCGAACCGGAAGAAGCGCTGGAGAACGTTTATTCGTAGGAGACAGGAATGAGAGAGATAAGTTTCCGAGAGGCAATCGGAGAAGCTCTGGACGAGGAAATGGCCCGAGACTCCACCGTGTTCATCATCGGTGAAGACGTGGGCCCGATGGGCGGCCTTATGGGCGAAATCGGCGGCCTGTATCAGAAATACGGCACCGACCGGGTCCGGGATACCCCTCTCTCTGAGGCCGCTATCCTCGGTGCCTCCATCGGCGCCGCCATTACCGGGATGCGGCCCATCGCGCGTATGCGATTCGCTGACTTCCTGGGGGTAGCCTGGGATGAAATCATGAACCAGATGACCAAAATGAGATACATGTTCGGCGGCAAGATAAAAATGCCACTCACCATGGATGCCCTTAGCGGTGCCGGTCGACGCACCGCTGCCCAGCATTCCCAGAGCATTGAGGGCATGATGATGTGCATACCGGGACTGAAGATCGTCCTGCCTTCCAACGCCTACGATGCCAAAGGTCTGCTCAAGACCGCCATCAGGGACGACAATCCGGTGATGTTTTTCGAGCACAAGTTCCTGATGTGGGCCGGCCCCAAAAGCCAGGTACCGGAAGAGGAATACCTCATCCCCTTCGGTCAGGCGGATATCAAGCGGGAAGGCAGCGATGTCACCGTGGTCGCCACCGCCGCCATGGTCACAAGGGCACTGAATGCGGCGGAAAAGCTGCAGAAAGAAAAGAACGTCAGCCTGGAAGTTATAGACCCGCGCACCATCGTGCCCTTCGACAAGGAAACGGTGCTGAACTCAGTGAAGAAGACCGGTCGCCTTGTTCTCTATACCGAAGAATGCCAAACGGGCAGCTTTGCCGGGTATGTTGCTGCCATTGTGGCTGATGAAGGCTTCGACTACCTTGACGCCCCGATAAAGCGGGTCAACGCGCCGGATACTCCGGTGCCTTATGGGATTGTCCTGGAAGATTTCTGGATTCCCGACGAGGAAAAACTGATCAAGACGGTAAACGAGATACTGTAACTGCCGCGCTGGCGGCAATGAAGATAATATTCCAACGTATCTTTTTACCGTTGGATTAAGCGCTATGAAAGAGGAAGGAATCTGTAAAGTACTGACGGAACCTTCCCTTTCTTTTTGGGTAAATTAATTCCTGAAAAGAACTGGTTTACACCAACGGTGTCGTCCGTATAATATATATCTAGCAGGCTACAGGAGGTACTGAAACTATGACACACGATGAAAAGCTGATTCAAAGGCTGGCGGAAAAAGCCAAGATTATCCGCAGAGACGCTGTGGAAATGATCTGGGCTGGCGAGTTGGGATGGATAGGCGGCTCGTTTTCGCAGGCGGATATCATCGCCGCACTGATGTTCCACCAAATGAAGCACGACCCGAAAAATCCCGACTGGGAGGACAGAGACCGGCTTATCGTCTCCAAGGCCCACTGCTGCGAGACAGTCTATGCCGCCCTCGGTGAGTCCGGATACTTCTCCAAAGAGCTGTATAAATCCTATGGCAAAATGGGGGCCACCCTGCAGGCGCACACGGAGCGTATCGTGCCGGGAATCGAATATTCCGGCGGCTCGCTGGGTCAGGGGCTGTCATTTGCCCTGGGTGAGGCGCTGGCCGCCCGCATCGATGCCCAAAAGGACTCGTCCGGCCACCCCATTCCCCGCTACCGCGTTTACTGCATCATCGGGGACGGGGAGAGCAATGAAGGGCAGATATGGGAGGCGGTCATGGCGGCGCTCCACTATAAGGTGGATAACCTAGTGGCCATCCTCGACCACAATAAATTCCAGTCCAGCGGCACCGTTGAGGAAAGGATGAATATGATGCCGTGGGTGGACAAATGGAAAGCCTTCAACTGGGATACGGTCGAAATCGACGGCCACGACTTTGAGGCCATCCTCACTGCTCTGGAGAACGCAGACAAGGTCAAGGGCAAGCCGCATATCATCATCGCCCACACCACCAAGTGCAAGGGGGTGCCCTCCTTCGAGCACAAGAACCTGCACTTCTGCAAGCTGTCCGACGAGATGTACGCCGAGGCGCTGGAGGCGCTCAAATAAGCGGCCGTGCGCCATTCCTAAAAAGACCATAAGGGAGTGAAAGATGAAACGGAATTATGTGCTGGAACCACTCGGTGAGATGAAGGCCATGTACCAGGCCTACCATGAGGAAATAGTAGAGCTGTCCCGGAAAAATGGGGAAATCGTGCTTCTGTATGGCGACTTTCCCCGCGGTGCCGCCGGCGAGCTGTTCCAGAAGGAACACCCCGACCGCATCTACGATGTCGGCATTGCCGAGGCAAACCTGATTACCACCGCCGCCGGCCTGGCGGGTGGCGGCTATCTCCCGTTCACCCACTGCCACAGCATCTTTGCCGTGGGGCGGGCGTATAACCAGATACGGCAGAACGTGGCCTTTGATAAACTGAATGTCAAAATCGTCCTGTGCAACTCCGGCATGCTCTGGCCTTTCATGGGAGGCTCGCACCAGATTATCGAGGAAATCGCCGCCATGCGCGTCATTCCCAACCTGGTGCTGGTCTCCCCCTCCGACCCCGCCTCGACGAAGAAAGTGACCAGGGCCATCGCCGAGCATGTTGGGCCGGTGGCGCTGCGCATCTCCAATCCGGCGGTGCCCACCGTATACCGGGACGACTTCCCATTTGAACTGGGGAAAGCGGTGACGCTGATAGATGGCGGTGATGCCGCCATAATTTCCACCGGCATGGTGCTCGCTGACGCGCTGGAAGCCACTGATATGTTGGCGAAAGAAGGCATTAAGGTACGACTGCTGGATATGCACACCATCAAGCCGATTGATGCCGAGGCAATTACCAAGGCCGCCAGAGAGACCGGCGCCATCGTTACTGTGGAGGACAGCAGCATCATCGGCGGCCTGGGCGGGGCAGTGGCCGAGATAGTGGCCGAAAACGCCCCGGTTCCTATGAAACGGGTCGGCATCAAAGACCGGTTCGGCCAATCAGGCACCATTCCGGAACTGAAAGAAGAATATGAACTGACCGCCCGGCACATTGCCCAAGCGGTCAGAGAATCGGTCAAGAAGAAATAGACGGAAGTCCGGCTGCTTTAGATGACAAAGGAGGAGCGATGAAAAGACTCGGATTTATCGGCCTAGGCAATATGGGGAAAGGGATGGCTTTGAACCTGGCCAAAGCGGGCTATCCGCTGACCGTCCATGACATCAGGCCTGGGCCGGTTCAGGAACTGGTGAAGGCCGGAGCCAGAGCGGCCGGTTCCCCGCGCGAGGTAGCGGAGAACTCGGAGATTGTCATCACCATGGTGACCTCTTCCCCCCACGTGGAGCAGATAATGTATGGCGATGATGGCGTCCTCGCCGGGCTGAAAAAAGGCAACATTATAATCGATATGAGCACCATCGACCCTATCGTGACCCGCAGGGTGGCGGCGGCCGCCGCCGGGAAGGGAATCGAGATGATAGATGCACCGGTGAGCGGTGCGCCCCCCAAAGCCGCTGACGGCACCCTCTCCATAATGGTGGGCGGCAAAAAGGGGGTTTTCGACCAGTGCCAACCGATACTGGAGGTCATGGGGGAGAAAATCATTCACGTCGGCGATGTGGGGATGGGGGAGGTGGTCAAGCTGGCCAACAACCTGGCCGCCGCCATCGCCGGCATCGGCGTCTTTGAGGGTTTCCTGTTTGGCGTCAAGCTCGGTGCCGACCCGAAAGTCCTTTACGACGTAATGAGCGCCAGCTCCGGAAACAGCTGGATACTGCAGACGCGGGTACCCTACCCCAACGTTATCCCCGGCAGTCCGGCCAACGAAGACTTTGCCCCCGGCTTCACCGCCGACCTGATGGCCAAAGACCTCGGCCTCATTCTTTCCGCAGCCGAGGCGACCAGAATACCGCTGCTGGCGGGCAGCCTGACCCGGCAGATGGTTGAGATGGCCAGAGCCGCGGGCTTCGGGGACAAGGACTGGTCCGTGGTCGCCAGAATCCTCCAGCAAATGGCCGGAGAAGAAACCTAACCGGAGGGAAAAGGATGTCTGTCCTGATTACCGGCGGCACTGGCGGCATCGGCGTCGGCCTGGCACAGGAACTGCTCGCCAGAGGTAAAGATGTGGTGCTCTTCGACATCGCCCCACAATCCCAGCGCCTGACCGATATCAAAGACGAAGTAAAGATAGTCCAGGGCGACCTCAAGGTCTGGCCCGAGATGCTGAACGCGGTCAGGGACAACAACGTTGATGAAATCTTTCATCACGGGGGAATGCTGAGCATCCCTTCCGACCTCAACCCCTGGGCGGCCTTTCAGGTAAATATCATGGGCTCAATGCACGTGCTGGAGGCGGCCCGGCTGTTCGGTGTAAAGAAATTCATCTTCGCCAGTACGGACGCCACCTACGGATTGGGCACCGGGGCTGTCATTGACGACGAGACACTGCAGCGACCGATTACCATGTACGGTGCCGGAAAACTGTATATCGAGCTTCTGGGCCGGTTCTACCGCCGCAAGTTTGGCCTGGACTTTCGTTCCGTCCGTTACTGCACGGTGATGCGCCCCGGTGTCAAAATACGCACCCTGCCGGTATTTATGCTCTGGATGGTCGAGAACGCCGCGCTGGGCGAACCGTTTGAATGCTTTGCCGCCGAGAATGTCGTGGTGCCTGTCCTCTACTACAAGGACGCCGTCCGCGCCACCATGCAACTGTATGAAGCTCCCGCAGAGCAGATTAAAACAGTCTGCTATAACCTGGCCGGGATAAAGCCGACCCCCACCACCGGTGCCCTGGAGAAAGCAATCAAGAAATTCATCCCCGATGCCCGGATAACTTACCAACCTGACCCTCTGGTCATGGAGTACTACCGCACCAGGCCGGTAAGCACCATTGATGACGCCTGCGCCCGTCAGGAGTGGGGCTGGAAACCGGAGTTCACCGACATCGAGAAAGTGGTCGCCGACTTTATTGAAGAGGTGAAAACGAGAGGGGATTTCTGGGGCGTTGGCGTGGATGACCGGCGCTGATAAGGAGGGTTACTTGAAAATGGAAAGAAAAGAGCCTTACGCCACCAAAGAGGAATGTGACCGAAACGTTATTCATTATCAAGACCTTCCCATTGTAGAGATAGCCCCCGGTATGAAATACCGCATCGTATCTGCGGAAAGGATTACCGTCGGCTTCATTGATGCCGAGCCAAACTCCGTAGGGCCGGCGCACAGACATGAAGCGGAACAAATCCTGATAGTGATGGACGGCGCCTGTGAAGAGGCTGTGGAAGGGAAGCTATATCCCTTAAAGAAGGGGGACGTTCTGGTTATTCCCTCGAACGTGGAACACGGAACGTATATGTCCGCTGAGGGCTGCCAAATCCTCGATATCTACTCACCACCAAGACAGGATTATCTGGCAAAGCTCGAAGAGGTGAAGAAAAGCCAGCAAAAATGATCTCTCTTCACCAGATGCCGCACTGCTATATTGCTATTTAACCCAGCGATGGCCTTTTGTCTGCCCACGGCGCCGCCTGCTCAAAGGCAGCCGCTGCCCTGAGGAGAGCCGCTTCGCCGTGGTGCTTGCCCACCATCTGCACCCCGATGGGCAGTCCATTCTCCGCCCAGCCGCAGGGCACGGAGACCGCCGGATGGCCAGTCATGGTGATGGCATAAGTCAGCATCGCCCAGTCCAGGTAGTTCTCCATCGGCTTGCCGGCGATTTCGGTAGGGAACTTTACTTCGGCGAGGAAAGGTGGGATGGGCGCCGTCGGCGTCAGCAATAGGTCATATTTATCAAAGAATCTCTTCACTCTAACCCATATCTCGGAACGCTGCCGGTGCGCCCAGGCTATCTCCTCAACCGTTAATTTCAGTCCCTGCTCGATGTTGCCGGTTACCAGCGGGTTTACCCAGCGACGAAATTCCGGGTCATTATGGTACTGCTCTCCATAGAGGGCAACAAAGCGCACTCCCCGTAGCGTCAACGCTGTTTCTTTGGCCCCGCTGAAATCGGGGCAGTCCTCCGCCACCTCGCTGCCCAGATTGCGGAATACGTCAATTGCCTTTCGGGCTTCCTTCAATACCATCGGGTCAACCGGCATTAGGTTAAGGTTATCGCTCCAGGCTATTTTGAGATTCCTGGCGTCTGGATATTGCGCCGCCTGCAGAAACGGGGTTGTTTCCCTGGGCAGGGACACCGGGCTTCTGCCGTCCGGGCCGGACATCGCGTCCAGAAACAGCGCGGTATCCGGTATGGTACGGGCAATCGGCCCCTGCACCGAAAGCTCGTCCCAGTTGAGCTCATTGGGAAGCTTGGGCACCCGCCCCGCCGAAGGTCTCAACCCGACCACTCCACAGAAACTGGCAGGAAGGCGCAACGAGCCACCAAGGTCGCTGCCCTGCGCCAGCGGACCGATGCCAGCGGCTACCGCTGCCGCTGCACCGCCACTGGAACCCCCCACCGTGAAATCCGCATTCCAGGGATTGCGCGTTATGCCAAACACCTGATTAAAGGTGGAGGCGCCGGCAGCGAATTCCGGCGTATTGGTCTTGCCCAGAATGATGCCCCCGGCCTCTTTGAGCCGCTCCACAACCAGTGCGTCCTCCGATGGCACCAGGTTTTCATATAACTTGGAACCGTAGGTGGTCCGGATGCCGACGGTGGGGACAACGTCCTTTATCGATACCGGAAGCCCGGAAAGTAACCCCACTTCCCCACCCCTCATGATGGCCGACTCCGCTTTTCTGGCCGCTCCCAGCGCCATATCCGGCACGAGCGTACAGTAGGCATTGATTACCGGGTTAATCCGGTCGATTCGCTCCAGAAATGCCTGTATCAGTTCCACCGGAGATATGGCCTTCTTGCCGAGCATCTCTCTCAGCTCAACCGCCGGGGTAAAGCACAGGTCTTCAGCGCTCAGGTTGCCCTTTGCTGACATGATTTCATTCTCCCTTCCGCTTACATTGAAGTTTGCTTGCCTTCCCACTTTTTCTCTTTGAGCCACTGCTTCCGTTCGGAGTAGAACTTGTCCCACTCCACATAGCCTATAGGCAGGCTGATGCCTCCATCCACAAGCAGGGTGGTTCCGGTAATCATCCGGGCACGTTCTGACGCCAGAAAGACCACCGCATCCGCCTGGTCCTCGGGATAGGTGAAGTCCTGCAGTGGCGTTGACTGGAGCGTCTTCTGCTTCACCTCCGGCGATATCCGGTTCAGGACCACCTCAGTCATGGTGGGTCCGGGGCAGACGGTGTTAACGTTTATCTTGGCCGGGCCGAGCTCAAAGGCACAGTGGCGGGTAAAGCCAATGACGCCGGCCTTGGCGGTGCTATAGGCAATTCCCCCGTACATGGTCATCCTCAAGCCAGCGAGAGAGGCAATGTTGACGATTTTGCCCCCACCCCTCTTCTTCATGACCTCGGCCACTTTCTGACAGCAGTTAAAGAGCCCCTTCATATTAATTTCCATCGTCCAGTCCCACTGCGATACCGGCATGTCCTCCAGCAAATAGGCATGATCGCCGCCAACATTGTTCACCAATATGTCAATGCCTCCCCACTCCGCGACGATGCGGTCGACCATTTCCCTGACCTCGGCTTCCTTGGTCACGTCGGCGGTGAAGGCCATCGCCTTCTGCCCCAATGCTTCAACCTCCTTGGCCGTCGCATCGGCGCCCTGCAGGTCGGTCAGAGCTATATCAGCCCCCTCTCTGGCCAGCGCCAGACACATGGCCTTGCCCAGCCCGCGTCCGCCGCCGGTTACCAGAGCGACCTTGCCTTCGATTCCCGAATACATTGGTTTAGGCATAGTTAGCTTCTCCTTTTCTTTCCCAAGATTTCTGAGTCCTGAGTTTGGTAAATATTTAGAGCATGGCGATGGAAAAACCGCCGTCGACGGGAAGTGCCACACCGGTGACGAAGTCGGAGGCTTTGCTGGCCAGGAAAACGGCCGTTCCGGCCAGGTCATCCGGCTCGCCCCAGCGGCCCGCAGGCGTGCGCGCGTTAACCCGCTCTTCCAGTTCTGGAATGTCCTTTCTACCCTGTCTGGTCAGGTCAGTATTGATGAAACCGGGAAGTATGGCGTTCACCTGGATGTTGTCCTGTGCCCAGGCATTGGCCAGACAGCGTCCCATCTGCACGATGCCGCCTTTGCTGGTCGAGTAGAGCATCACTTTGGCTGCACCGAAGATAGAGGTCATGGAGCCAGTGTTGATAATCTTGCCGCCGCCTGCGGCTTTCATCGCCGGATAGACCGCCTGCGAGCATAAAAAGGCGCTGCGCAGATTGACATTCAGCACCTCCTCCCACTCATCCACCACGTACTCCTGCGGTAGCTTGCGGATATTGGTGCCGGCATTATTGAACAGGATATCTATCCGCCCGAAGGTATCAAGCACCTTTTTCACCATGTCTTTTACCTGTTTCTCATCTTTAACGTCCACCTTCACTCCAATAGCCTTCACACCGAATTCTTCCTGGAGTCCTTTCACCGCCTGAGCCGTTTTGGCCTCATTGCGGGCGGCGATAGCCAGATTAGCTCCCGCCGAGGCCAGCCCACGCGCTATCCCCAGGCCGATGCCGCCATTGCCGCCGGTGACGATTGCTACCTTGCCCTTCAAATCAAATAGGCCTTTCATTTCTCTCCTCCTTTGCCTTATTTTAACGTTTACGTATTCTATACTATTTCTGGGGCTCGATGATAACCTTGATGGAATCTCCGGCTGCGGCCACCAGCTGGAAGCCCAACCCTGTCTCCGCCAGCGCCAAACGGTGCGTAATCATCTTTTGCACCGGGACAGCTTTGGCCCGAATAAGGTCAAGCGCCGTCTGGTAATCATAAGGGCTGGCACCATAGCTGGTGGTCAGGGTGACGTCGGTGCGCCAGAAAACCTCATTCAGGGATACGGGAGTGGAGACGCCGGGGTCTGTGGGCGCAAAGAGCAGAACCGTTCCCCCACGCTCTATCGACCCCAATGCTTGGTCAACCGCGGTGGCGGCTCCGGTACAGACTATGACAAGGTCGGCCAGATAGCCATCGTTGACCTCGCGCAGCCGGGCCGGTGAGTACTCCCGAGCATTCATGGCGACATCGGCACCGAATCTTTTGGCCGCCTCCAGTCGAAAATCATTGATATCCGTGGCTATTATCCGCCTCGCGCCCAGAGTCCGGGCCAGCTGTAAATGAAGCAGTCCGGCAATGCCGCTGCCGATAATGAGCACGCTGTCTCCCGGCTGTATCCGCGCCGTTCTCTGGCCGCGAAGCACGCAGGCCAGCGGTTCAATAAACGTTGCCTCTTCATAGGACATCTCCTCAGGCAACAAGAAAACACCGCGGTCAACGTTAAGGGCGGGCAAGCGCACGTACTCGGCGAAGCCGCCGGGATCGAAGTTCGTCTTACGCAGGGTGTCGCACATGGTGTGGTGCCCCCGCAGGCAGTAATAGCAGGTATTGCAGGGCACGTGGTGGGCAGCCGAGACGCGGTCGCCTTCTTTGTAGTTCTCCACGCCATTTCCCACCCCCACCACCTGCCCGCCGATTTCATGGCCCAGTACCAGCGGCGCCCTGTCCCGCCGGTACCACTCCATGACATCGCTGCCGCAGATGCCGCTGGCTTCTATCCGCAGGAGCAATTCGCCGGGGCCGATTTTAGGGATGGGCATCTTTTCCACACGGACATCCCGGTTGTTATACCACACGGCCACACGCATGCTCTCTTTGCCTGCACTGGTCATGACTGCTTCGCCTTGCCGGCCTTTTCGCCATCGTATATTTCCTGAGCCTCTCTGGACACTGCCTTCCCGTGCACGATGGCCCGTATCGCTTTTATCATGGCCACGGGGAATTCGTTCTGCCAGATGTTCCGGCCCAGATTGACCCCGATGGAACCTTTCTGTATGCCATCGTGGACAAACTCAAAGACCTCGAACTCGGTATCAACCTGGGGCCCGCCCGCCATAACCACCGGCACCGGACAGCCGCCGGTTACCTTCTCAAAGTGCTCACACCAGTACGTCTTGACCACCCGTGCCCCCAGCTCGGCAGCGATGCGGCAGGCCAGGGCCAGGTAGCGGGCGTCCCGCTTTTCCATCTCTTTCCCCACCGCGGTTACCGCCATCACCGGGATGCCGTACCTCTCGCCATCATCAACCAGCTTCGCCAGATTCAATAAAGATTCTTTTTCATAATCGCTGCCCACAAATACGGAGATACCCACCGCTGAGGCATTGAGGCGGACGGCTTCTTCCATGGAAGTGGTAATCCCTTCATTGGCCAGGTCTTTGCCCACCATGCTGGTGCCCCCGGATACCCGCAGGATAACGGGCTTGCTGTTGCCCGGTTCAACTGACGAGCGTAAAACCCCCCTGGTGACGAAAAGGGCATCAGCATAAGGCAGTAGAGGTTTGATGGTCTTGCCCGGCTCCTCCAGCTTCCTCGTCGGACCCTGAAAATACCCGTGGTCAACGGGCAGGAAAAGCGCATGCCCATCAGGCTGAATTAGCTGCGCCAGACGGTTTGCCATTCCCCATTCCATCTCACATCCCCCTTTCCTTGCAACGATTCAACGTCTCTAATTTATTGAAACAGCCAATTACTTGTCAACTAAGGGACAGGTTTGACAAGCCCGCGCAAAGAAACTACCATTAGGCTTGTCATGCGGAAATGCAGCATGAGCGAATCCTCAAAAAATAAAAAGGAGCAGCAGTATGAGCACAATCGCATTGATGGGCGCGGGCGGCAAGATGGGCCTGCGCATCGTCAGAAACCTGAAAGATAATAAGGATTACAAAACACTGTACGTTGAGATAAGCGATGCCGGCAAAGCCAGCCTGGCGGAGCTTGGTCTCGCGGCGACGCCACAGGAAGAGGCGCTGCAACAGGCCGACGTCGTTATCCTGGCCGTGCCGGACCGGCTCATAGGCAAAATCTGCCATGACATCGTGCCCAAGCTCAAGAGCGGCACCATGGTCATGGGGCTGGACCCTGCGGCGGGTTATGCCGGATTATTACCGGAGCGCGCAGACATCAGCTATTTCATCAGCCATCCCTGCCACCCGCCGCTGTTCGGCGAGGAAACCGATATCGAGGCCCAGCGCGATTGGTTTGGCGGCGTCAAAGCGAAACAGAACATCGTCTGTTCGCTGCACCACGGCCCGGATAAAGATTACGCCAAGGGTGAAGCCATCGCCCGCACCATCTTCGCCCCGGTTCTGAGGGCTCATCGCGTCACCACCGAGCAAATGGCGATTCTGGAGCCGGCGCTGGTGGAGACTTTAACCCTGACCTGCCTCATGGTTATCCACGAAGCTATGGAAGAGGTCATCAAGATGGGCCTTCCCCGGCAGGCCGTCCTCGACTTTCTGCTCGGCCACATACGGACCACGGTGGCCATCGTCTGGGATTACGCCGGCGCGCCGGTTTCCGATGGGGCCAAACTGGCCGCCACCAAGGCCATGGAACAGGTCTTCCAGCCCGACTGGAAGAAGATACTGAAAATCGAGAACATCAAGCAGAGCGTGAAGGAGATTACCGGGGCTATAGCTTGAGGTAACAGCAGCAGACAACCGTAAATTCCGCAGGTTACTGCCGCCGTGAGCGATAGCTCCGGGGCAGCCTCCTGAAGTAAGTGAGTGCCCCGGCCAGTGTGCGCTTGACTTCTCGCGGCCCGAAAATCAATTGCTTCAGCTTCATCAGTATGTATCCGGGCCGCAGATAGTATTCCCGGTTCGCCCGCAGGCAGAACGCCTCTACCTTCTCCGCGGGAAGTCCGGGGATATTTAGCACGCTGCGGTACATACCGCCCTCGTCTGCCCATTCGGCAAAGCTATCGGCAGCGAGGTAGCCGTTTTCCTTTGCCCACCGGTAGGCCTCCGTTCCCGGGTAGACCAACAGCGGGAAAAACTGCATGGTATCGCAGTTCAGCTCTTTGGCCATCATCAAGCTCTGCTCCATCGTCTCAGCGGTCTCCCCGCGATTGCCGATGATGAAGCAGCCGTGCACCAGCAGGCCCGCTTCTCTGGTGTCCCGGACGAACTGCCTTATCTGCGCCACCGTTATCCCCTTCTGCATCAGGTCCAGAGACTCCTGGTCGGCGCTCTCAAAGCCGACGGTGACCAGCCGGCAGCCGGCCTTTTTCATCCACCGCATCGTCTCCAGCCCCAGATTGACCCGCACGTTGCAGTACCACTTCACCTTTATCCCCCGGTCAAGTATCAGCCGGCATATTTCCTTGACCCTTTCCTGGTCAACGGTAAAGGTGTCATCCTCGATGCCGATTTCCTTGACTTCCGGCAGATTTTCCGTTATCCACTGAAACTCATCGACCACGTTGGCAGCGCTGCGCGGCCGGTACTTGCGGCTGTGAAAGGTCTGCGGATAGACGCAGAAAAAGCACTTATACGGGCAGCCGCGGCCGGTGATGAGCATGACCATGGGGTAATTGGCCGCAGCGAAGCGATAATCGTGGATATTCAGGTGCCGTTTATAGACCTGGCTAACAAAGGGGAGCTCATCCACGTTCTCAATGAGCGCCCTTGGCCGGTTGCGCATAATCTGACCATCTTTCCTGAAGACAAGCCCGTCCACCGTTTTCAAGTCATCATCTTTATCCAGGCAGAAAGCGAGGTCGCGCATAGTGTAGTCGTACTCACCGACGGCGACCGCGTCTACCCTGGCGCTCAGCTTCAGCGTCTCCTCGGGCAGCGCCGAGGGGTGCGTGCCCACGAGAGCGATAAATGACGAGGGGAAGCTCTCCTTGAGCTGTTCCGCCACCTTCACATCGCGGTAAATGCTCGGCGTGCTGGTATCAATCACGATGAGCTGCGGGGGCATGCTTTTCGCCCGTTCCAGAACATCATCGTCGGAAAGGCCCTGCGCCGGCGCGTCAATGAGCTGAACAGAAAAGCCATTTTGTTCCAGAACTCCGGCAGCGTAGGCCAGCCAGAAAGGATAATATATCGTCCCGCCCAGGGTAACCGCGGGACTCCGCGACGTCCGGGAAAATTTCCCCTTGAAGGGAGGATTCAGCATCAGGACATTCATTGCGGCTTTTCCCCTGTCGCCTGCGGCATTTTACGCGGCCTAAATACCTCTTTCCAGAAACCGGCGGTATAGCACAGATGCTCAATAATATAGACGCTGGGTACGGTGAATAAATACCTCAAATCTCTCTCTTTAATGGCAAAATACAGCCCGTGCAGTCCGACTATGACCAGATAGAAGCCGATGATGGCCGGCAGAATCCAGCGGCTGGCGAGCATCGTCAGCAGGAGCAGTGGCGCCAGCAATGGCGGCAGCACCGGCCAGTCCCACACCCCACACTCCTTCCGCCACCCGCCGTATCGACACATATTTCTGGCAAACTCCTTCAGTCCCCGGCTGTGGTCGTGAAGGACAGCCGCGTCCCCGACGTAGCGCAGCTTGCCCGACTTCAGCAGCCTGGAATTCAACTCCGTCTCATCGGCGCCAGACAGATTGGGGTCAAAGCCGCCAGCCCGCAATATATCCTCTTTGCGGTACATGCTGTTGCAGCCGCTGATGCTCCTCACAAAGCGGTCGGAAAAGGCAGCTCCGCCCTGCACGGAACGGCCGCTGCCCAGGAGGGTGGCAAAGGCCAGGTTGATTGACTTCGTCCATAGCCCTTTGCCGATATTCTGTATTCCGCCACCGACGCCGACAATGCCCTCCCCGAAACCGGCCAACAGATTTTTCAGCCAGTCCCGGCCGGGAATGCAGTCGCCATCGGTGAAGGCGAGATATTCACCCTCCGCATGCTCCACACCAATCTGCCGCGCCGCCCCAGCCGCCCCGTAGTCCTGCTCAAAGACTTTCACCGGAAATTTCTGCGCCCGTTCCGCGGTGCCATCCGTGGAGCGCCCGTCAACCACAATTACCTCATACGGAGGGAGCGACTGGGCAAAAACCGCCTTCAGGCACGCCTCTATCTTGCCGGCCATATTTTTCACCGGGATGATGACGGATATCCTGGGCAATCTATCAGCAGCCAACGGGCTTTTCCTATACAGAATGATTATTCATATTCTGCAGACCAGCCATTCGGCTGTTCTTATTTATTCATTATAACTCAGACAAAACAGGAAAATCATGAACAGGTATATGAAGCATCAGGTTTTTGATCAAGTTCTTTTCAACCATGCATAAAGCCAGGCGCTGCCGTAGTAAATCTCCGGCCTGACTTCCCACTCCACAATATCAAAGCCGCCCAGCATTTCCCTGGCTTCACTTTCAGTATACAGGGCATAGAAACGGGGCTTCCCGGGGTAGCTTATTGCCTGCCGGTCAGTATCAACCCCTTCTCCTTCACCCAGCTTCAGGCTGCAGAAAAAGGCACCCTGAGGCTGCAAAACATGCCTTATACCATCGATGACCCGACAGATGTCCCGCTTGGGAATGTGGTAAAGGCAATGTGCCGCCCACACGCCGCCGAAGCTCCCCGGCTTGAAATTCAACTGCCGCATATCCATATGACACAGACCGGCCGTGGGGAAACTCCGCCGGGCCAGCAAGAGCATAACTCGAGACAGGTCAATGCCGTAGGTATGCAACCCTTTCGCCAGGAAATAACCGAGGTCATGCCCGAAGCCACATCCCACGTCCAGAATGCGGGCTTGTGGTGATGGCAGCAGGGATAAAAACCTGTCTACCGCCATCTTATGATAGGCCTCGAACCCACCCAAATACGGGTCTTTAAGTTTACGAGCATAGTCCTCGGCAATTTCGTCATACGTTCTTCTCGTAATTTCAACCTCGCTCAATTCTTCGGATTCACTGGACATGGCAGCACCTCAGCTACTTCTCTATCTTAACGCTAGCACGGTGCGATTCCAGGTCTTAACTCGCTCTATTTACGTGTCTGATATGCCGGTAAATATAAAGGGCAAGCAGAACGATAATCAACGCGATAATAAACGGGTCGAAAGGACGCATAATATCGCGCAATCTTTCCCAGTTCTCGCCTAGGAGATAACCTCCGTAAGCCAAGCCTGTGCTCCAGATGAATGAGCCCAGAAAGGTGTACACTAGGAATTTAACGAAATGCATTCTGGCTACCCCCGCCGGCAGGCTAATAAAGGTGCGCACAACAGGCAACAATCTGGAAGTGAAGATTGACCAGCTACCACTTCGATTAAACCAACGGTCAGCCAGGTTGAGGTCGCGGCGTGATATAAGGATATACTTTCCGTACCTCTCCAGAAAGGGACGTCCCCCCCACATGCCCACGCCATAGGCAATGGCCGAGCCAATGGTGTTCCCCAGAGCGCCGTAAGCACCGGCAGCCAAGGTAAATGTCGCGGGGAGGAACCTTTCTTTAATAAGCATCCAGCCGGCAAGAGGCATAATCAGTTCGCTAGGCAGGGGAATACAGGCGCTCTCTATGGCCATGAATATTACGACCCCTGGCCATTCTATCAGGTCATAGGTGGTGCTTATAAAGGTTAATATCGCTTCTTCTATAGATGACACTGAGCGAGTGTATCAAACGGGCTATAGCAACGTCAAGGCTCGTCCTGATCAAAGCCTTGAGGTCAGATAATAAGCATGGCGTCACCCATACTGACTTTCAGCCATGAAAATTCCGACGTAGCAACCATCTATCTTACTGCAGTTTCCGAGAAAGGGACGAGGCCAACGAGCAGATGTATAAATGAATTTCAGCGAGGGTGGCACCCCAACTGATACCTCTATATAAGCATTTTGTTCCAGCCCGATATCTGAGCTAGCTATCTCACAGCAGCGCGTATTCAGGCTATGTACAAAATGTATTTAACTCTGGTAATTAATATTTTTGTAACATTCTTTAACACTTTTGTAACAATAAACTGTGGAAAATTTTGCCATTTGGCTAAATAATAAAGTATGTTGATGGTACATATACCATCGAATTATGGAGAAAAGCGCCTCACAACATAGATAGAAACCGGGAAAGCTGAAAAAGCTCTCTACGTATCGTTTGGGAAATAAGAGTATGGTGGGTAATTTAATGAAATATGGCAAATTAATTGACGCAATACTGCTGTTCTTAGTCCTGGGAATTGTCACCCTGGCCTTACCACCGCAAATTGCCCGGGCGGCTACCTTAACGGTTGACGATGACGGCCCGGCGGATTATTCAACCATTCAAGATGCCATAAATACCGCCAGCACCGGTGATGTCATCACTGTTTCTCCGGGCACGTACAACGAAAACCTGACCATTTCCGATAAAGAGATTACCCTCCAAAGCGACCCAAATGACCCCACCGCCACGGTAATCAATGGCGGGGGCACCGGGCGTACGATATCATTTAACAACGCTGGAGTATCGGTGCTTGAAGGCTTCACCATCACCGGAGGCACAGATTCCGGCCTCTATACTAAATTGTCCTCCCCTACCATTATGCGCTGTATTTTCACCAATAACACTGGTTCGAGCGGATATGGAGGAGGCCTCTATTCCGATAACTCGTCACCGACCATAGTCAACAATATCTTTTACGCGAATACCGGTGATGATTTGTACCTCCTAGATTCTATTGCCACGGTGGTCAATAATACCCTGTATAATACCAACGGTAGTGGCATCAAGACACTGCATGGTTCCGCAGTCATCGCTAACAATATCATTTACTTTCAAAGGGATTATGGTATCTATTATTATGTAGCGCCAGGAATATCCCATTTTATAACCATACGCCATAATCTCGTCAATGTTAAGAGTGTTGACTATTTTAATCCCAATGGCTCATTCCCTACCGTCATAAATGACATCAAAGCGAACCCCCAGTTCGTAGACCCCGGTAATGCTGACTTCCATCTTGAGGGCACGTCCGCGTGCATTAACGCCGGCGATAACAATATGGTGCCCTCAGGAATCGACGAGGACTTTGAAGGCAATAACCGGATTGCAGATGGCACAGTTGACATGGGCGCCTATGAACACGCTGACTTAAATCCGCCAGCGGCCCCAACAAACCTGATGGCAACTGCTGGCGATAAGCAGGTAGACCTGGACTGGGACGATAACGCTGAAGTAGACCTCAATGGTTACAATGTCTACCGCAGCCAGACCGGCGGTGGCACCTATACCAAGGTAAATGGCAGTCCCCTATCATCCAGCAACTACACCGATACCGGCCTCACCGGCGGTGTAACCTACTACTACGTGGTCACGGCAGTGGACCTGGGGAGCAATGAGAGCGGATACTCCGTTGAGGCATCGGCCACACCAACTGATTCAACCCCCCCTCCTCCTTCACCACCAGCCGATAGTGCCAGGGTGAAAAAGGAGGCGGCAGTAGAGGCCTTGGAAAACGCCAAGGGTGATGACAGCCGACTGAACAGGAGAATCGACCGGGTACAACTGATGATAAACACCAGCCTCAATGATGACTGGTGGCAGGATGATTCACGGCTGGATTCCAGGCTGGGCCGCAGAGTATTTGACCGGGAATTGGTCGCCGCCTTAGCCTTGGAAGCGCAGAGTAGATTATATGATAGACTGCTGCCTGCTCTGGAGAGGATTATCGCGGCAAAGGAAAGAAGGGGCCGGGACGTAAGCCAGGAAAGAACCCGCCAGCAGGCCATTGAGCTTGCCCTGTCCCACTTTGAAGACGCCCTCATCTGCCTGGCCTCAGCTGACCAGGTGCTGGCCGGGGTTGCCCTTGACGACGCTGGAAATACGCCGGTTAGCAACCCCAGATTTGAAAGATACTACCATCGTTACCTGGAGATGGCTCAGAGATATATGGATAGAGCCAATGCGTCTCTCGACGATGGCAACGCAACCAGAGCGATCAGATACTACAGAAGTGCCTGGAATTATGCCCAGCAAGCTATTAGATATGCCAGCAGAAGCTAGGCGTATCCTTCTGCCTGTCAGATAATCAGCATCGCATCGCCAAAGCTGTAGAACCGGTAGCCGGAATCGATAGCTTCCCGATAGGCGTCATTAATCAGCTTTTCACCGGCAAAAGCGGTCACCAGCATCAGCAGAGTGGAACGGGGCAGGTGGAAATTGGTGACCAGCGCATCGACCATGCGGAACCGGTGGCCGGGCAGGATGTACAGGCTTACCCAGTCGTCAAAGGGCTGGATTTGTTCCGGTGGATAAAGCTCGGCCAGCTGCTCCAGAATTCGCACCGTGGTGGTGCCCACGCAGATAACCCTTCTTCCCTGTTCTTTGGCCTCGGCCAGCTCATTCGCCGCTTCCTCGCTGACCATACCGTACTCGCGGTGGATATGGTGCTCTCTGGGGTCTTCTTCTCTCACCGGACTGAAGGTATCCAGACCGATGTGAAGACAGACAAAGAGAAGACGCACCCCCTTCTTTTCCAGCCTGTCGAGAAGCTCCGGCGTGAAGTGCAGGCCGGCGGTGGGCGCGGCCACACTGCCCGCCACCCTAGCATACACGGTCTGATAGCGTTCATGGCGGGAGAGAGGAGTGCTGATGTACGGCGGCAGTGGCACCTCCCCCATTTCGGAAAGCAACGTTTCATCGGAGAATCTGATTACTTTGATACCTCCCTCGCCCTGGCCGACCACTTCAGCCGTAACATGCGTCGAAGCATTCTCCTTCACGACATCATCCAGCGCCACCCGGCTGCCAATGCGAAGCCGTTTCCCCCTCCTGACCAGCGCCTCCCAGATGCCTTCCTCCAGCCGATGCAGCAGCAATATTTCCACCCGACCACCGCTATCGGCTTTACGCCCGTAGATTCGGGCCGGTATTACCAGACTCTCGTTGCAAACGAGCACATCGCCCGCCCGAAGGTACTCAATAATATCATAAAAGCGGCGGTGCTCTATCGAGCCGTCAGCACGGTTCACCACCATCAACCGGGAGCTATCTCTGGGCTCAACCGGCGTCTGGGCGATGAGTTCCTGCGGAAGTGTATAGTCGAAATCGCTCGTTTTCATACCAGCAGCACTGCGACAGAGAATGTTCAACCACATCCTACCGTAATTGAGGGAAAAAGGCGAAAAGCGGAACACGCTTTGCAGCGACAATAAAATGGCGGAGTAATGAATGGCTTAAACCACAGGCCTAGGCATCAGGCCTGACTTTGCCACGACATCAGGGACTATATCCTCCCAGCCCACCGCCATGATGTGAATGCCGTGCACACCGGGCATATCCTTCAGTTGCTCGATGATTTCCAAGATGATTTTTACCCCCTCCTCTTTGGGGCTCTCTGACTTTTCCATCCGAGTCACGATTTCGTCGGGCACGTTTACCCCCGGAACGTAGTCGCGCATATAGCGGGCCATACCGGCGGACCGGATGGGGATGACACCGGCCAGAATATGCACCTGTTTGTCCAAACCCCGCTCCGTCAGCATCTCCATCCACCTAGCGAACCTGGGCACATCATAGACCGCCTGGGTCTGAATGAAATCGGCGCCGGCTTTTAATTTCTTGGCCAGCCGGTGCACCCGGTATTCAAACGGGTCGGCAAAGGGGTTGGCCGCGGCGCCGATGAACACAGGCACCTCGCCGGAGATGTCCTCCCCGGAAATGAATTTATGCTCGTCGCGCATCATTCTCAGCGTCTGAAGCAGCTGAATCGAGTCGATATCGAAAACGCCCTTGGCTCCGGGGTGGTTGCCGAACTTCTGGTGGTCGCCGGAAAGGCAGAGGATGTTGCCGATGCCCAGAGCGACGGCGCCAAGCACATCGCCCTGCAGGGCCAGCCGGTTACGGTCACGAACCACCATCTGCATCACCGGCTCAATGCCCTGCTGTTTCAATAGCAGACAGCCGGCAAGGCTGGACATGCGCACGATGGCGGTCTGGTTATCGGTGACGTTCACCGCATCGCAGCAGTGGCGGAGAAGTTCGCCCTTCTTTCGCATGGCCTCAGCGCTGGTACCTTTGGGCGGTCCGGCCTCCGCCGTCACGGCAAACTTGCCGCTGGCCAGTATTCGTTCCAGTTTCGTTCCGGCTTTCATTCGTTACCTCCTATGAGGTAGTGGTGCACTCCGCCTCCGCATCTATCTTCCGCGGTCCACCGGTGACACTCACACTCCAGTCTTTGAAGGGCTCGATTTCCTCCATCTCATCCAGACGCCCCATCTCCGCCAGGCGGTCATAGATAAGCTGCCAGGCACAGGGAATATCTTCCGATACCTCGCACTTGCCCCCCGACGAGCCGCCGCAGGGCCCGTTCAGCAGGCTCTTGGAGCAACGCACCAGCGGGCAGATGGCGGCGGTGCGCCCCAGCACGCAACTGCCGCACTGCAGGCACACCTCGGTGAAATGTCCCGGGCTGTCCTCCATGCCGATAAACAGGGTATTCAGTGCCGGATATACCGGCTTTTTATCCTTCAAGTGCAGGGCTATGGTCTGCACGCCGACGGCGCAGGTCATGGCCAGCACGCAGTCAGCCTCTTTTATCCGCTCCGCTTCCTCCTCCAACGCGTATTTGGTCAGTTCGTCGCAGGCAGTGGGAATTATCATCCAGCCGGTGACCTTCTTGCCACTGCCTTCGAGTTTTTCTTTCATCCCCAGAACCTCTGATTTCCCGCCGGTATGGCACATGGTGGCACAGGTGCCGCAGCCGATGATATATACCTTCTGGCACTTCTCAAGGTAGCCCATCACCTCTTCGACCGGTTTACTGCTGGTAATCGTCTTCATCCTTGTCCCTCCTTACTTGGCGACCCGGCTCTCGTAATCATTTCGGAAGTACTGCAGGCTGTCCATCACCGCATTGGGGGCCGCCTGCCCCAGACCGCACAGGGAAGATAACATCATGGCGCTGGACAAGGCTTCCAGATTCTGCAGTTCTTTCAAAGAGCCTTCGCCTTTGTGGAATTTATCCAGCACCTCGGCCATCACCTCGGTTCCCTGACGGCATGGGGTACACTTGCCGCAGGACTCCTCGGCCAGAAACTCCATGGTCCGATGAACAATATCGATTACGTCACGGCTTTCGTTGTAGACGGTGACCGCACCCGCCCCCAGCACCGCCTCAAAGGCCAGGGGGGTATCTAACTTGTCGTAAGGCAATATCCTGCCCGTGGCCCCGCCAATCTGTACCATTTTGACGTCCTTCGCCATGGCCAGCTCCTCCACCAGTTCCCGCAGCGGGCTGCCCAGCACTATCTCGTACACGCCGGGCCTGGCCACATCTCCGCTAACGGAAAAGACCTTGGTGCCTTTACTTCTCTCCGTACCCATCTGGCTGAACCAGTCGGCGCCGTTAAGGATAATCGGCGGGATATTCATCAGTGTTTCCACATTATTGATGATGGTCGGCTGGCCCCAGAGGCCGGAGGTGGTGGGGAAGGGAGGCCGATAACGCGCTTCCCCCCTTTTCCCCTCGATGGAGTCCATCAGCGCCGACTCCTCGCCGCAAATGTAGGCTCCGACGCCCTCACGGATTTCCAGGCTGAAACCATTGAGAAATCCCTTTTGTTTCGCCTGATCGATAGCGCTCTGCAGATGGTCTAGGAGATAGTGGTATTCGGCACGGAGGTAAATATAGCCCTGTTTCGCGCCGATGGCTTGCCCGGCAATGAGTATCCCTTCGATGAGCGTGAAAGGGTCTTTTTCCAGGATGTAACGGTCCTTGAACGTGCCCACCTCGCCTTCGTCGGCGTTGCAGATAACATACTTATTTGCGCCGGGCGCGGTGCGGGCACCATCCCACTTGATGCCGCAGGGAAAACCGGCTCCACCCCGACCCCTCAGCCCGGAAGCCTTTACCTCGTTGGTTATCTGCTCCGGTGTCATCTCACCGCGGGCTTTCGACAGGGCTTTGAATCCCCCACTTTCCAGATGGCTGTCAATTCGCTTAGGGTCGATTACCTCGCAGTTTTTCAGCACCACCCGCTTCTGCGGCACGAACTCGCCTCCTCAACTACTGGTATGATTTCAAAATTTGCTTTATCTTCTCCGGCGTCAGGTCAACGTGAGTGTCCTGATTTATCAGCATGGCCGGGGCATGGTCGCAGAGGCCAATGCAGTTGGTCAACTGGAAGGTGAACCTGCCGTCTGGCGTCGTTTCACCAAGACCGATGCCCAGTTCTTTCTGCACTGCCTCCATTATCATTTCTGCGCTCTTCAGGTAGCAGGGCAGGCTCTTGCAGACCCGGATAACGTTTCTGCCCAGTGGCCTCGTGGAAAGAAAGGAATAGAAGCTGGCGACGCCATAGACCTCGTGGACCGGGATATTCAGTGAATCGGCCAGCGCCCGGATAACCTCTTCCGGCACATATCCGTACCGCTGCTGCGCCTCTTGCAGGCGAACTATAAGGTCAGACCGGTCTTTCTGCGGTGTTATGACTCCTTTTCCCGCCATTTCACCATCTCCGATAGCTCAGCCTTTGATAATAAGCGCTTTAGCCGCTCTCTCTTCTCCCGCCCTCCTCGGCTTTCTCAGCGCCCCCGACGGGCATATATCAATACAGGCGTCACAGTCCTCGCAGGCTTCGCTGCCTAACGGCTGGTCATAGCCGTGAATCACCTTGCTGTCAAAACCACGATATGCCATGCCGAAAAGCGGTTCGTCGCCCTTGCTTTTACAGGCGATTACGCAGCGCCGGCACTGCACGCACTTGGACATATCGCGAACCATATCGGTGTTCTCATCCTCGACCGGAAAGTAGTGCTTCCGGGTGCGGAAGCGCGGCAGCCCTATCTCAAGGTCAGCAGCAATCCGCCGCAGCTCGCAGATATTGGCCTTATCGCAGATAAGGCAGGCATCAGGGTGGCTGGCCAGCATCAGCTCGACCAGTACCTTGCGCGTGGCGATCACTTTTGGTGAGTGGGTCTGTATGGCCATACCCTCAGCAACCGGGGTATGGCAGGAGCCGACCAGCGTCCGTGAGCCTTCCACTTCAACGACGCAAAGCCGGCAGGCGCCAATGGGCGGCAAGTCCTGGATATAGCAGAGGGTCGGAATATCGATGCCGTTATCCCTGGCCACCTCTAGGATAGTCATGCCGGGACGACCAGTTACCTCTTTTCCATTTATGGTCAGGTTTATCTTGTTCTCCACGCTTAGATAATTAAAATGAACTTTCAGGTGATATTATTTAAATAATAGCTAGGGGTGGCACACAACCGCACCCCTGTTGTATCTGCCTACAATTATGTTACCACACGGGTAAGCAATCAACAAGTACAACCCGCACAATCGGATACTTTGCGTATCGGGGCGTTTGCCGTTGAATTTCCCACTGTGATAAACTCTTAAAGACTCCCCATGAAGATTCTGGTAACCAATGACGACGGTATCTTCGCTGACGGCCTGTGGATACTGGTACGGGAACTGATCAGCATCGCCGAGGTTGTGGTCGTTGCTCCAGATAGGGAACAGAGCGCTGCCGGTACCGCGGTGACACTCTGGGAACCGCTGCGGATAAGACGGGTCAATGCGGTGGTCCCCGGTGTGGAGACATACGCCGTTGAAGGGACGCCATCGGACAGCGTCCTGCTGGCACTGGGCAGCCTTATTCGGGGCAAGATCGACCTCGTCGTTTCCGGCATAAACTGGGGGATGAACCTGGGGGATGATATTTATATCTCGGGAACGGTAAGCGCCGCCCTTCAAGGCTATTTGCACGGCCATCCCGCCCTCGCCGTTTCCAGCCAACGGGACAGTGAAGTCAGTTTCCAGACCGCAGCCAGGCTGGCCACCCTGCTGGCGGGGCGAATCAAAGCCAGCCCGTCACCTAATAACTTATTTCTCAACGTCAATGTGCCCAACGTGCCGCTAGCCAGAATAAACCGTATCCAGATCACCAGGCTGGCCAACGAGAGCCATATCAACACTGTCACCGAAGGAAGTGATGGCAAGCGGAATTACTACTGGCTGGTGCGGCAGCGACAGGACGGCAGTCGGGACCGGAAAACGGACGTCTGGGCCGTGGACCACGGCCATATATCCGTGACCCCCCTTTTCAGCAGCCTGCCCACCAAGAGGCTTTCCGCATTGCTGAATAACCTCTGTTCCGGCCTGCTTGAGGAATTAACCGGTTCTGCCGGGTGAGGTTGCCATGTCGCATTACATCGGCGTCGATATCATTGAAATCGGTCGTATTAAAGAGGCGGTAGAGCGCTGGGGCGATAAGTTTCTCAGACGAGTCTACACTGAAGCAGAGCTTGCGGCTTACCGCCATAAGCCATCGTCGCTGGCAGCCCGCTTTGCCGGCAAGGAGGCGGTTATGAAACTCCTGGGCACAGGCAGAAACGGTGCTGGCTGGCGGGAAATCGAGACCCTGTCCCTTTCCAGCGGTCAGCCGCGGGTTAACCTGTATGGAAGGGCGCAGAGCAAAGCAGTCGAACTGGGTATCAGGGAGATTGCAGTTAGCCTTTCCCACTCCAAGGAATACGCCGTCGCCTGTGTCAGCGCCGTCTCAGAAATAAATTAAATAGATAGCAGAGCTGATTGGAACTTTAGCGAATACGTGAGCAATTCAGGAAAAACAACGGCCGACAGCAAATCCAAGATCTTTCACGGCTACTGGATACTGGCGATTTCAGTATTTTGTCTGGGCCTTTTTTCCGGCAGCGGCGTGGGTGTGTTCAGCCTTTTTGTCACCAACCTGCAAACTGGTTTTGGCTGGGGCAGGGGCGAGATTATGCTCGCCTTCACCATTTACTATCTGCTCACCGGCCTCGCCGCACCGGTGGTCGGCTGGCTGGTTGACCGCTACGGAGTGAGGGAAGTTATCACAAGCGGCTCTCTGCTTGCCAGCCTGGGTTTTATCTCACTTTACGCCTTACAGGGCCTGTGGCATCTTTACACCGCTTACTTTTTCATCGGCATCGGCCATTCCGCCATCGGCCAAGTATCAACCAGTGCCATGGTCTCCAACTGGTTCGTCAGGCGCCGCGGCACCGCCATTGGCATCATGTCTACCGGCATCGGGCTAGGCATCCTGCTGCTGGCGCCGCTCGTGGGGAGCTTCCTTATTCCCACCTTTGGCCGGCAGGTATCTTATGCCGCTCTGGGGCTGTTTAACATGGCTCTCATTCCACTCGCTATATTCGTGGTCAGGACAAGACCATCAGATATGGGGCTCCACCCCGACGGCATTGTCGACGATGATGATAATGCTAGAGTAGAGACATTACGTCTCTCCAGACAGGGCCTCAGCTTGAAAATAGCGCTGGGCACCTCCGCGTTCTGGTTTCTATGCCTTACCTTCCTAATCAGCGGCTTCAGCTCAATGGGCGTCCTCCAGAACCAAGTGCCTCACCTTCAGGATAAAGGGTTCTCTCTGGCGCTGGCCACCAGTTCCGTTACCGGCCTCGGCCTGGGCAGCGCCGTCGGCAAATTCTTTTTCGGCTGGCTATGCGATATTATAAAGGCGAAATACGCCTGTGCCCTCAGCATTGTTCTCCTAGCCACCGCTACTGTTGTTCTCATACTGATAAGACCGGGAGCGCCTCCAGCAATAATTTGGCTTTACGCGATTGTTTTCGGGCTGGGGGCCGGGGGCTGGCTGCCCACCATGTCGATGTTGGTCAATCGTAATTTTGGTCTGGCTTCCTTTGGGGCCATCCTCGGCATGATATCCCTAGCTCAGGCCATCGGCGTTGCCGCCGGTCCCTTTTTTGGCGGCTATATGTATGACGCCATGGCTACCTATCACTGGGCATTCATCATCATGGTGTCCCTGTACGCCATAGCCATCCCGGCCGTCCTGACGGTGCGCCGGCCAAAATCATTCGTCTGAGCATTACAAAGCGGATCGGGCGGATAACGGAATCCAGGCTTGATGGGGGATCAAACAGCCGATACGTGGGATTATATTTTTTGCCCCAGCAATCTTATTCTCTCTGTCACCCGGCTGATAGCGCCAGCCTGCGAGGTTACTTTCTGCAATTGATTGGCCAAGGTTACGTCACCAATTACATCCCGAATCCAGGTGCTGAAATCGTTCCTGTCCTTGCTGACATGATGTTGATACGTTTCTTGAGACATGTTCGCCAAAGCGGCACTCAGTTCCTTTAAATTCCTTAACATCTCGCCACTATGGCACCGGAAGAACTTATCTTCC
>DUFF01000087.1 GCA_011174815.1 Dehalococcoidia bacterium
GTATCTCCCTTCCGGTGAGCTTGAGGAACACGTCATCGAGGCTGGGACGGCGCATGCTCACGCTGACTATCAGGGTGTTGAATTCCCGTAGGAAAACGGGAAGAAACTCCTCCCCATTGGCGACCTCGAAGCAGAGCCCGTCGCCATCACGCCTGGCTTCAATCTGGTAGCGGCGTCTGATTTCTTCCGCTGCCCGGTCATTATCGTCGCTCTTCAGCGAGACGATGTCCTTGCCCACCATTCTCTTCAGCCTGGCCGGCGTGTCCATGGCGATGAGCTCTCCGTAGTCGATAACGGCAATGCGGTCGGCTTTCTCCGCCTCATCCATGTAGTGTGTGGTGAGGAAAATGGTCGTTCCCTCCTCCCGTCGCAGCTCGAGGATATACTCCCACATGCGATTTCTGGTCTGCGGGTCGAGCCCGAGGGTCGGCTCATCAAGGAAGAGAACCCGGGGATGGTGCAGCAGTCCTCGCGCCAGCTCCAGGCGCCGTTTCATCCCCCCGGAAAAGGTCTGTACCTTGTGGTGGCGCTTGTCCCACAGTTCCATCATCTTGAGCAACTGCTCCATGCGCTGCTCGCGGACGGAGGCGGGGACGCCGTAAACGAGGGCGTGGAAACGCAGGTTCTGCAAAGCGCTGAGCCTTTCATCGAGGCTGGGGTCCTGAAAGACAAGGCCTATCTGCCGCCGTACTTGGCTCTGCTGGTGCACCACATCCAGGCCAGCAATGCTCGCCCGACCTGAGGTGGGGCGGGTCAGTGTGCAGAGGATATTGATGGTCGTGGTCTTCCCCGCCCCATTCGGCCCCAGAAAGCCGAATATCTCCCCCGATGTCACGTTGAAGCTGATATCGTTCACCGCTACCAGGTCGCCAAACTTCTTTATCAGGTTTTCTACCTCTATGATGTGTTCACTCATAACTCACCCGTAATAAATTAAGGTAATCAGGCCGTCATCAAGCAGTGTAAACGGCAACTCATCCTGGAGTAATGCCCGCTACTATTGTAACATTTCAGGTTTGTCGTTGTTTAGCGGAGCCAAATACGGTAATATGAGAAATATAAGTGTCTTTAAGGAGATTGCTTGATATATGAGAGTTAGGTATGGTTATCCAACTGACGGCCTCAACGCCATTTTAATACTGATTATCATCAATTTCGTCATTTTTTTTGCCACCTTAATTCGTTCCGAGCTTATTTACCTGCTTGGCCTTCAGCCAGCGGCACTCCTATCCAGGCCGTGGACGGTGGTGACGGCTATGTTCGTCCACGCCGGTTTCTGGCATATCTTCGCCAATATGATAACCTTATACTTCTTTGGCAGTTACTTTTCCCGGCTGGTGGGGCAAGGCAGGTTTCTTCTGGTCTACTTTGCCGGGGGTATATTGGGCAACCTTTTGTTCTGGGCGCTGGCCCATCCATTTGATGTGGCGGTGGGCGCCTCCGGGGCCGTGTTCGCCCTTGCCGGCGGGCTGGTGGTGATGCGGCCCAAGCTGCCGGTAATTATCTTCCCCATCCCCATACCGATGCCCCTCTGGGTGGCCGTGCTCGGTGGATTCGTCCTTCTCTCATTTCTGCCGTCGGTAGCCTGGCAGGCGCACTTGGGCGGGCTCATCGTGGGGCTGATTGCAGGCTTCATTTCCCGCAGGCGGGAAAGGTATCGCTTCTTTTAGTGCGCCCGCGGTGTCAGCTTGACTTTAATTGTGCCGTTATTTATAATAGCTTGCTGGTTGGCTTGTTGTTAACCAAGCTATCGCCTGAGTAGCTCAGTTGGTCAGAGCAGCTGTCTTGTAAACAGCAGGTCGTGGGTTCGAATCCCCCCTCAGGCTCCGGGAGTTGAGGTTGTGGAGGGGTGCCGGAGTGGTTAATCGGAGCAGTCTGTAAAACTGCCGCCCTAAGGGCTACACAGGTTCGAATCCTGTCCCCTCCACCAGCACCAAGGCTGCTCAAGGGACGTGCTGTGGGGAGCCGGCCGGTTGTTGACTTTTCCTAGTGTATACCCTAAAATTAGCTTTGTAATTATGCCCACATAGCTCAGTCGGTAGAGCACGTTCTTGGTAAGAACGGGGTCATCGGTTCGAATCCGATTGTGGGCTCGGTAGAAAACGGAGGTTGAAATGGCAAAACAGAAATTCGAGAGGACCAAGCCGCACGTAAACGTGGGGACCATCGGTCATGTTGACCACGGTAAAACAACGCTGACATCAGCCATTACGCTGGTCCTGGGCAAGGCATACGGTGCCACACAGTTCCGTGCCTTCGAGTCAATCGATAATGCTCCGGAGGAGAAGGCGCGTGGTCTGACCATAGCTATCGCTCATATTGAGTATGAGACGGATAAGCGGCATTACGCTCACATCGACTGCCCCGGTCACGCTGACTACATCAAGAACATGATAACCGGTGCGGCTCAGATGGACGGTGCCATTCTGGTGGTCAGTGCTCCCGACGGCCCTATGCCGCAGACCAGAGAGCATGTGCTGCTGGCGCGTCAGGTGATGGTGCCACGTATCGTAGTGGCTTTGAATAAAGTGGATGCCATGGAGGATGAGGAGCTCCTGGAGCTGGTGGAGATAGAGGTGAGGGAGTTGCTCAGCAACTACGAGTTTCCAGGAGATGAGATACCGGTGGTTCGGGTCAGCGCCCTTAAAGCGCTGGAATGTGGCTGTGGCAAGAAGGAATGTCAGTGGTGTGGCCCGATATTAAAATTGATGAGTGAAGTTGATGAATATATCCCGGTACCAGTACGACCCAAAGACAGGCCGTTCTTAATGGCGGTGGAAGATGTCTTCAGCATCAAGGGCCGCGGCACGGTGCCGACCGGCAGGGTGGAACGCGGCGTAATCAAACCGGGGGATGAGGTTGAAATCGTCGGACTGCACCACGAACCGAAAAAAGTGGTGGCGACCAGCTTGGAGATGTTCCACAAGACGCTGGATTATGCCGAGCCCGGCGATGCGGTGGGCATCCTGCTCCGTGGCATTGAGCGAGAAGACATCGAGCGCGGTCAGGTGCTGGCGGCACCCGGCTCGATTAAACCGCATACCTATGCTGAAGCCAATGTCTACGTGCTGACCAAAGAGGAAGGCGGCCGGCACACGCCGTTCTTTAATGGTTATAAGCCGCAGTTCTACATCCAGACCACCGATGTTACCGGCTCCATCGAGCTCCCAGAGGGGGTGGAGATGGTGATGCCCGGCGACAATGTCACCATGAAGTTAAAGCTCATCTATCCGGTGGCGATGGAGCAGGGTCTGCGCTTTGCCATCCGGGAAGGAGGAAGGACGGTAGGGTCCGGTACCATCAGCAAAATCATAGAGTAGGGTTATGGCGAAAAAAGGTGAAGCAAGAGGTATAATCCATCTCGCCTGTACCGAGTGCAGGGAGAGAACATATACCACGACAAAAAACCGTAAGAATGACTCTCAGCGACTGGAATTGAACAAGTACTGTCCTCGTTGTCGTACGGTGCGACTTCATCGCGAGGTCAAGTAATACGGTATGTTGGAGAGGTAGGGATGCCTGCGGCGGCGCATCATTCGGCAACGGCCAAGCGTTCGCGATTAAGATTTATCGGCGAGACCATCACCGAGTTGAAGAAGGTCGTCTGGCTATCCAGACGAGAGGTGCTTTATCTATCAACTCTGG
The DNA here is from genome assembly GCA_011174815.1 of Dehalococcoidia bacterium. Classification (GTDB taxonomy): domain Bacteria; phylum Chloroflexota; class Dehalococcoidia; order Dehalococcoidales; family RBG-16-60-22; genus E44-bin89. The sequence goes on from DUFF01000087.1 coordinate 3,646, forward strand.
TGCTGATAATCTCAGTGATTGCCGGATTGATTCTGGGAGCAATCGATTACGGCTTTTCCGCCCTCGTCGGAGATGTTTTTTTGGGCCGCTAGCCGAAAATCTGCGTCGATGACCATATAGGGAGTCGCATCATGTGTGAAAAAAATATGACCGGTGAGGTAATTCGTGGCGGATAACGGGACAAACTGGTACGTTATTCACACCTACTCGGGGTATGAGGAAAGGGTAAAGAAAAACCTCGAGCAGCGTATCAGGTTCATGGATTCCGGCAGTGAAGTCCTTCAGGTGGTGATACCAACCGAGGATGAAATTGAGGTAAAAAACGGCCAGAGGCGCACCGTGACCAAGAAAATACTGCCTGGCTATGTTCTGGTGCAGATGAAAATGACCGACCAGAGCTGGGGTGTGGTGCGCAACACGCCCGGTGTTACCGGCTTTGTGGGGAGCGGGGGCAAACCAACCCCACTCCAGGAGCACGAGGTTGGCCAGATTTTAAAACAGATGGAAGCTGAAGTGCCCAAGGTTAAGGTAGGCTTTCGCCGCGGACAGAGCGTCAGGGTCACCGATGGCCCGTTTATCGATTTCGTCGGTGTGGTGGATGAAATAAATACCGAAAAGGGCAAGGTCAAGGTGCTGCTGTCCCTTTTTGGCCAGGAAACACCGGTGGAACTCGACTTTTTACAGGTGGAAAAACTTTAGCTAGCTTAAGGAGATGACATGGCGAAAAAGGTCAGGGCGATAATCAAGTTGCAGATTCCCGCTGGCCAGGCGAATCCGGCGCCGCCGGTAGGCCCGGCACTGGGCCAGCACGGCATCAACATCATGCAATTCTGCAAGGAATATAACGACCGCACGTCGTCGCAGGCCGGCTCCATTGTTCCGGTGGAAATCACCGTCTTTGAGGACCGGTCATTCATCTTCATCACCAAGACGCCCCCGGCCTCCGACCTGCTGAAGAAAGCGCTCGGTATCGAGAAGGGGAGCGGCAGCACCGGTCATGAAGAAGCGGGCACCCTTTCCCGCGACAAGCTGCGTGAAATAGCTCAGGCTAAAGCCAAAGACCTGAGCGCTAACAGCATTGAAGAGGCGGAAAAAATCATTGCCGGTACCGCCAGAAGTATGGGAATCAGTGTGGAAGGGTAAGATGTCTAAACACGGTAAGAAATACAATGAAGCAGTACAGCTGGTAGACAGGACACAAACGTATGCCCCTGAGGAGGCAATCGAGCTGGCGAAAAAGACGGCAAAAGCCAACTTTGACGAGACTGTGGAGCTGCACCTCCGCATGGGTGTTGATCCGCGCAATTCTTCACAGCAGGTACGCGGTGTGGCGCTGCTTCCTTACGGATTGGGCAAAAAGGTAAGGGTTCTCGTCTTTGCCCAGGGGGAAGCGGTCAAAGCGGCTGAGTCCGCCGGCGCTGATTATGTCGGCGGTGATGAAATGGTGAAGAAAGTCGAGGACGGCTGGCTGGAATTCGATACCGCCATTGCCACGCCGGATATGATGAGCAAGGTAGGCAAGCTGGGCAAGATTCTGGGACGGAGAGGACTGATGCCCAATCCCAAATCGGGGACCGTCGTCCCAGCCGAGGACCTCCCCCGCGTCATCGAAGATTCCAGAAAAGGCCGCGTTGAATTCAAGCTGGACCGCACTGCTATCATCCATGTGCCGCTGGGCAAGGTCAGCTTTGATGATGAGCAGCTGATGGGCAATCTGACGGCGCTCGTCGAGGCGGTGGTGAAGGCAAAACCCAGTGGTGCCAAGGGGCAATACGTCAGAACGGCCGTGCTGACCACGACCATGGGGCCGGGGATAAAGCTTGACCTCAGACCAACCCTGGCGCTCACCAGCAGTTAAGAATGGTTTACTTTTTCGGTTAAACCAGCTAGAATAGATAAGACAATAGAATAGTGTGTCCTGAGACAGCGGGTGCCGGAAACGGCTTAATGGCTGAGCCTGCCGAGGATGATAGAGAATCTGGATAAACTGGATTTCCATATCCCTGTGCGGTAGGTGCAGGGATTTATTTTTGGCTGGCTCAGGATGTTCAGGAGGTATAGAAGAATGCCGCGAGAAGAAAAGGTACAGGTTGTTGACGAACTGAGCCGGGTGTTTTCCGAATGCAGTATCGGTATCCTGACCGACTACCGAGGATTGACCACTGCGGAAATGACCGAACTGCGACGCAACTTGAGGAATGCCGAGATCAGGTACCGTGTGGTGAAAAACACGCTGGCGCGATTTGCCGCGGAAAAGGCGGGTAAAAAAGAGCTGGTCAGCTTTTTCGAAGGGCCAGTGGCGATTGCCTTCGGCTACGGAGACATCGTTTCGCCGGCGAAAGTTCTGGCCGATTATATTCGAGCGCAGAAAAATGCGCTGACCATTAAAGGGGGCTTTGCTGGCGACCGGATTTTTACTCAGGCAGATATCGAAGGCCTGGCCTCATTGCCGTCCGCTGAAGTATTGCTGGCTAAAATTGTGGCCGGGATACAGAGCCCCATTTACCGTTTGGTCAACTGTCTGGCGAACCCCATGAGAGGACTTGTGGGGGTACTGCAGGAGAGAGCGAAACAACTGGAGGGAGCATAATATGGCAAAAGAGAAAGAGGCAGAAGTAACACAGGAAACCACCGAAGCTGAAGTGGAAGCCGCAGAGCAACCCGCTGCGGAAAAGGAAACGGAAGCCGCAGCAGGGGTAGCCGAGGCTCCGGCGGAAAAAGAGGCGAGGGTAGCAGAGGAGAAAGCTGAGGCCGTGGCTAAGGCAAAGGAAGAGCCGCCAGCCGCAAAAGCAGAGGAAAAGCCCAAGGCGGAGAAGAAGGAGACCACAGAAGCACCGGCACCGCCTGCCAAAGAGAAGGTCAAGGTATCTCCGGCGATTCAGGAGATAATGAACTCGATCAAGAAGATGACTGTACTTGAGCTGTCGGACTTGGTCAAGGCGCTGGAGGCTGAGTTTGGCGTTACAGCGGCCGCGCCCGTGATGGCCGCGGCACCGGGAGCGGGCGGAGGCGCGCCGGCGGAAGCCGCCGCACCCGCTGAAGAGCAGACTGAGTTCAGCGTCATTCTCACTGAGGTAGGCGCCAACAAGATCGCCGTCATCAAAGCGGTGCGCGAGGTGACCACGCTGGGTTTGAAGGAATCCAAAGACTTGGTGGAGAGCACACCCAAACCGGTACGAGAAGGCGTCAATAAAGAAGAAGCGGCGACAATCAAAGAAAAACTTGAAGCCGCCGGGGCCAAAGCGGATATCAAGTAATCCGGCCCCCAGCCACCTGTTGAAAAAGAGGCCAGAATAACCTATAGTTAGCACTAATAAAGCTCCGGTTTACGGAGGGTGGTGGGGCATGTTAGTACGGGACTGCTTAATATTGATTGGCGTTGGTGGCCTGATGCTGGTCATTGGCATACTGGTATATACCTGGGGCAAGCGGGAGGAAGAAAGCTATTATCGTGAAATAGCCAAGCGGCCTGGAGATGCCCGCGAATTCATGGAACGCTGGCCACCACGCCAGCAGCCCGGCGCACTGAAGCTGGGAGGCGTTATTGCCATCGCCCTCGGTGGGGTTTTGCTGGCGACGGGTGGAGTCTTCTGTCTTTTAGCCTTGTAGTGTGAAAACCTGCCCCTCCCCTGGCGTCTTACTCGGAGGGTGGTGGCAAGCTCAATTCCTGCAGGTCGGCCTCAATTCTGAGGGCATTGGCTTGAAGCCGATTTGACGGTATCACCCGGCCGTCCTGATACACAAACCAGCCTGCCTGCTGCCAGTAAGGTTTCTCCTTCCAGCCCTCAACCCCGCTCATATCCACCTTGACGTACCAGATGCTGCTGCCGTCTTTGAAGAGCTCTGATTGGGCACTCCAGTTATCGCTGATGGCGGAGAACTCGGCAAGGTAGGTTTTGGCTTCGTGGCTCTGGGCTAGGCTCAGCAGGTGCTCGTATACGGCGAGCACCGCCCTGTCCGCTGAGTTGATGAAAGTGGTTGACGCCGGCTTTTCTGGCTCTTGCTGCGGCTCAGGAGTGGGAAAAGTGCCATAATCTTGACAGCCGGTAACGGTGATAGCCATTGCTAAAAGCATTCCCATTGCTATAGATGATATATAATTTCTCCCTATCCAGCGCCTCATTTTCTCCTCCCCGATAAGCGGCTTATATCTCCGTCCTTCTCGGCCGGTATTGAATGGCCTCCGCTACATGGTGGACTTTAATTATAACAGAATTCTCCAGGTCGGCGATAGTCCGGGCCAGTTTGAGGACGCGGTGAAATGCCCGCGCCGAAAGGTAAAGCTGTTTCATGGCTGCCTTCAAAAGGCCTTGGGCGGCCTCTTCCACCTGGCAGAATCTCCGGATCTCCGCTGGCGTCATATCGGCGTTGCAGGTAAGACGCGTTCCTTGAAAGCGCTCCAGCTGAAGGGAACGGGCCGCAATAATCCTGGACTGAACGGTTGCTGATGGTTCTCCAAGCCGGTCATCGGTCAGTTTCTCATAATCAATGTGTGGCACCTCGATGAAGATGTCTACCCGGTCGATGAAAGGGCCGCTGATGCGCCGCTGGTAGCGTGATACCAGACCCGGGGAACAGATGCATTTCCGGAAGGGGTCCCCGTAGTAACCGCAGGGGCAGGGGTTCATGGCACCGACCAGCATGAAGCTGGCCGGGAAGGTAACACTGCCCTGTGCCCGGCTGATGGTTACCACCTTGTCCTCAAGCGGCTGACGCAGCACCTCGAGCAGGGAATGGCCGAATTCGGGCAACTCATCGAGGAAGAGCACGCCGCGGTGGCTGAGGCTTATTTCACCCGGCCTGGGCCAATGCCCGCCGCCAACGAGTCCTGCATGGGAGATGGTGTAGTGGGGGGCGCGGAATGGCCTCTGTCTGATCATTGGGGTATCAGGTGGGAGCAGCCCGCTCACACTGTAGATTTTGGTGACTTCCAGCGCCTCCTCGCCGGTCATCGGCGGCAGTATCGAAGGCAGCGCGCGTGCCAGCAATGTCTTGCCGCTGCCCGGCGGGCCATTCATGATGACGTTATGACCTCCGGCGGCGGCCACCTCCAGCGCCCTTTTCACATGCTCCTGTCCTTTTATCTCGGCCAGGTCGGTGATGGGCGTGACCGGCTGATCAAGGGTAAGCTCGGCTTCATCGGCCTTATATTCCGGGATGGTGATTTCACCCTGAAGATAGCCGACCAGCTGCGCCAGGGAAGCAACGGGTATGATTCTGGCGCCTTCAATCATGGCGGCCTCTCTGGCATCAATCTCAGGTACGATGATGGTGTCGATTTTTTCCTCCTTGGCCAGAGCGACCATGGGCAGGATGCCGCGGGTGTGGCGCAGGCTACCATCAAGAGATAGCTCACCGAGGAAGATGCCCCGGGAACCGTCTGCGCTCACCTGCTCCGAGCTGAGAAGGATGCCTACGGCCATGGGCAGGTCATACGAAGGCCCGGCTTTTTTCAGGTCAGCCGGGGCTAGGTTCACCACGATGCGCTTCATGGGGAAGGAGAAACCAGAATTGCGGATGGCAGCGCGGACTCGTTCTCTTGCTTCCTGTACCGCAGCATCGGGAAGGCCGACAATGGTCATAGCCGGCAGGCCACTGGAAATGTCCACCTCCACGTCTACCAGATGACCTTCCAGCCCGACGACAGCGGCGGTTTTTACCTTGGCTAACATGGTCTGATGATACTATGTTACGGCGACATCTCCGGCCTGTCAAAAGCGAATGATTACAGCGCTGCGGCTTCGCCAATCAGGCCGAAGAGATGAAATACCACGAAGACAATGAGTGCCGAAAGTAACGCCCCAGCCACTGTCTGGGACAGCGAGTGATATTTAAGCTCGATTCTTGACCAGGCTATCGGCGGCACCAGCACTGCGGATAAGGCGCCGGTGCTGCCGTACAGAATGATGAGAACGGTGACGGAGCCGGCGGCGAAAGCGGTGTGCAGACTTATCTTCCAGGACAAATTAATCAGCATGAAGATGAGCATTGCCGATAGCGCCGCTATCATGGTGGCGAACAGGACCATTGGCGCTTGCAGGGAAAAGAGAAGGGCGCAGCAGGCGATGGTACACAGGAAGGCCAGCAGATATATCTGGTTCCTCTGCTCACGGACCTTGACGAAAAAGTCGTCAACCTTATCTTTATGAACGAGATAGAGAATGAGCAGAAAAACCGGCAGCACGGTAAACCCGATCAGGAGCAGCGACCATTTGAGGCCATCGCCGAGGCTGGAAGTGGAGTTAAAAGAGAGAAATACCATTACGGCCAGGCTGATGAGAAATGGGTTCAGCACTGCGGAAGTGAAATAGGCTAACTGTTTTTTCATCCGGCCCTCTTTATCCATGTCAACTCTATCATTATACAACAGTACCGGGTTATCTGTCGCCTTCGGGTGGCCAATGTAACCTCCGGCGCTATCTTTGAGCGTGTTTTAAGCTGTGATATAATACGAATGGGGGTTGTTCGCATTATGTTGGATAGACTGGAAAGAATTGAACAGAGGTATCAGGAGATAGACCGGCAGATGTCCCAGCCGGAAATCGCCTCCGACCTGAAGCGGTTGCAGGCGCTGGCGCAGGAGAGGGCTGGTCTTGAAGAGGTGGTCGCCAAGTATCGCGAGTACAAAGATACCTCGAAATCGCTGGCAGAAACCAGGGAGATGCTGGATGACGGCCTCGATGGGGAGATGGCCGAATTGGTCAAGCAGGAAGTAGCCAGCCTTGAGTCGCAGCAGGAGAGGCTGCTCCAGGAATTGAAGATCGCCCTTCTGCCCAAAGACCCCAACGATGAAAAGGACATCATCGTGGAAATCCGGGCCGGTGCCGGGGGCGAGGAAGCCGGGCTTTTTGCCGCCGACCTCTTCCGCATGTACAGCCGCTACGCCCAGGCGAAGGGCTGGAGCATTGACGTCATCAGCGTGAACGAGAGCGGCATCGGTGGTATCAAGGAAATCATCTTCGAGGTGAAGGGGAGAGGGGCCTACAGCCGGTTGAAATATGAGAGCGGCGTGCACCGGGTACAGCGTGTGCCAGTTACGGAGTCCTCGGGGCGCCTTCATACCTCCACGGCGACGGTGGCGGTGCTGCCCAAGGCGGAGGAGGTGGATATAGAAGTTAACCCCGACGACCTGAAGGTAGACATTTTCCACAGCGGCGGCGCCGGCGGGCAGAACGTGAACAAGGTGGCCACCGCCGTCCGCATGACCCACCTCCCCACGGGCATGGTCGTTGTCTGTCAGGACGAACGCTCGCAGCTCCAGAACAAACTGCGGGCGCTGTCGGTGCTGCGCTCCCGACTGCTGGATATTGAGCGGCGCAAGCAGGAGGAGAAAATCACCTCGGCGCGCCGCTTGCAGGTGGGCACGGGCGACCGTGCGGAAAAGATACGGACCTATAATTTCCCCCAGGACCGTGTCTCCGACCACCGCATTAATCTAACCGTACGCAATCTGCCCCGGATTCTTGAGGGAGAGCTTGACGAACTGATTGACACTCTGGCCACCAGTTATCAGGCGAGACAGCTCGAGGAACAGGTGGCGTGACCCTGAAGCAGGTTCTTGGCCGGGCGCGGGAAGTGCTGGCCAGGAATAACATTGAGGAAGCCCATCTGGAAGCCGAGGTCCTGCTCCGGCACGCGCTGGAGATAGACCGGGCCGAACTTTATGCCGGCCTCGACCGCGAACTCAACTCCTTGCAGGAAGAGAAGTTCCGGGCTCTACTTCAGCGCCGTCTGCGCGGGGAGCCCACGGCCTATATCACCGGGCACCGCGAGTTCTACGGCCTCGATTTCTATATTGACCGCCGAGTTCTGATTCCCCGGCCGGAGACGGAGCTGCTGGTGGCGCAGGCAATTGAGCTGGCACAGGCCCGCGCCATTACCGCTGTTGCCGATGTTGGCACCGGCTGTGGTGCCATTGCCGTCACCCTGGCCCGACACCTGCCCCTTTTGCAAATTTACGCCTCTGACGTATCCGCCGACGCTCTGGAAGTGGCGAATATCAATTGCCGGAAACACGAGGTGGCCGACCGCATAAGGTTATTGCGTGGCGATATGCTGGAGCCGCTGCCGGAGCCGGTCGACCTAATAATAGCCAATCTGCCTTATGTCACTAGCCGGGAAATCTCAAGGACAGGACTTGCCGATTTTGAGCCGCACGTATCTCTGGATGGCGGTATAGATGGTCTGGACAAGATAAGGCGACTGTGCGAACAGGCCGCAGGCAAACTGGACCCACAGGGCGGCATATTGCTGGAAATAGGGCAGGGGCAGCACCGGATGGTGACGGACTGGCTGCAAAGACGCTTTCCGTCGGCATCTCTGGAGACTATACCGGACCTGCAGGGCATTGAACGGGTTATCAGCCTGCGCTTGACACCCGGCTAGCCCGATGCTAAATTATTTGTTTGGATTCTGGTGGCAATTTTAATAATAGGTTGAGGTAAGCATGACCGTGAATATCATCGTCTGTGTCAAACAGGTGATAGACCCCGAGGCACCCCCCTCCAGTTTCAAGGTGGATGAAGCCAGCAAAAAAGTGGTGCCGCCCGCCGGGGTGCCCCCCGTAATCAGCCCCTTTGATGAGAACGCCGTGGAGGCGGCATTGCGCATCAAGGACGCTCAGGGAGGCAAAATCACCGTCCTCAGTATGGGAGTCAATCTGCTGCGCGAGGTGGTGAAGAAGCCGCTCTCCATGGGTGCTGACGAGCTTGTCCTGCTGGAAGATGAGGCTTTCGTCGGTGGTGATAGCTGGGCCAACGCCCTTGGCCTGGCGATGGCCATCAAAAAAATCGGCCAATATGACCTCATTCTCTGTGGTCGGCAGGCGGCCGACTGGGATGACGGTCAGGTGGGCTCGGGCATCGCCGAGATGCTGGGGTTGCCCAGCGTTACTCTGGCACGGAAAATAGATGTAGGCGATGGCAAAGCAGTGGTGGAGCGGGTGACGGCTGACGGCTATGAAGTCATTGAAGTGTCGCTGCCGGCGCTGATTACGGTCAGCAACGAGCTGGGCGAAGCCCGCTATCCGACCATAAAAGGCATTATGGCGGCGAAAAAGATAGAGCCAGCCGTCTGGAAGCCAGCCGATATTGGCCTTGAGCCGGCGCAGATAGGGGCGGCGGGCCGCAAAATAAGTCTGGAGAGACTGTACCAGCCGGTTCACGAGGGTAAGTGCGAATTAATCGAAGGTGAAAGCCCTGAGGAAGCTGGTGTCAACCTGGCGCTTAAGCTCAGGGAGCAGAAGTTACTGTAAGGGATAATGACCACCGTAATGTCTGGAGGTAGCTGAATATGACGGAATACAGGGGCGTTATGGTTCACGCTGAGGTTGCGGAAGGGAAGCTGGCGGCCATTGCCACCGAACTCCTAGGCTGCGGCCGGAAACTGGCTGATGACCTCGGCGAGGAATTAAGCGCCGTCATTGTTGGCAGTGGAGTAAGCGGCTCGGCCCAGGAAGCTTTTGCTTTCGGTGCCGATAAAGTATACGTCGTTAATGATGCTTTGTTGCAAGATTACCGGACGGATACCCATGTTGCGGTGATGGAGAAGGCCGTCAGGCAGGCCATGCCCAGCATTTTGCTTTTGGGCCAGACGTCTATTGGCCGTGATCTGGCACCGAGGCTGGCTTTCCGGCTAGAGACGGCGGCTACTATGGACTGTATCGAGCTGGCTATTGACTCCAGCTCAAAACGCCTGTTGTGTACCAAACCGGTTTACGGCGGCAATGCCCGGGCTGCTTTCATCAGCGAAGTTGAACCGCAGATAGCCACGGTGAGAGCCAAGGCCATGACACCGCTGGAACCGGATTCATCCCGAAAGGGGGAAGTGGTGGCCATTGAGGCGGGGTTGGACCCGTCAGCGGTCAGGACCAAAGTTACAGAAAAGGTAAAGCAGGAGGTCGAGGGCATAAGCCTGGAGGCGGCCAATGTGGTGATTGGTGGCGGGAGAGGCATCGGCGGCGCCGATGGCTTCAAGCAGCTGGAGGAACTGGCGGGGATGCTGAAGGGGGCGGTGGGTGCCAGCCGGCCTCCCTGCGATAATGGCTGGGTACCTGATGTAGTCCAGATAGGGCTGACCGGGAAAATAGTGGCCCCTGACCTGTACCTTGCTGTGGCTCTCTCCGGCTCCAGCCAGCATATGGCGGGCTGTTCCGGGTGCAAGAACATCGTGGCCATCAATAAAGACCCGGAGGCCAACATCTTTCGGGAGGCGCGCTTCGGCGTCGTCGGGGACTGGAAGAAGGTGCTGCCGGCCTTCACGGAAAAGGTCAGGGAATTACTGGCTGAATAGTCACCCGTTAAAAACCCGGGTGTTGAATTTACCGTTGAATCCGTAGTATTATAAATATTAGTATACTTGATACTCTAGGATATTTACTGTTTCCAATATATTTAGTGAGGTGACAAAGCATGCAAAAACTGAGAATCATCTGCCTGCTGATTGTAAGCCTGCTGGCGGTTTCCCCGGCAGGTGCGGTATTGGCCCAGGAAGAACCGCAATATGCTCTGACGCTAACGCCCACTGACGGCGTGTACAGCACCATCATGATGGCGGGGCGGGAAAAGGACATCCGGGTGGACCTGGAAAACATTGGTGATGAGGCGGTGACCAAACTTGCCGCCATGGCTGAAGTGCCGGACGGATGGGCGATTAAATTTGACCCGCCCAGAATAGCCACACTGGCGGTTTATGACAACGAGCGGATTTACGCCTCGGTAACACCGCCGGAAGGTACTGCCGCCGGCGATTACTTTGTCAAGCTGTGGGTCGAAGGCGAGCAGGCGTCTACCGAGAAAGTCGAAATCAGGGTTACCGTGAGGGAGCCGGAGAAGGAAGAAATAATCGAGGTGCGGTCCGTTCACCCCACCGTTGAGGCGGTTGCCGGCAATGATTTCGTTTTTGAGATAGAGTTCAAGTATGTGGCGCAAAATATTCTGGGTGAACCCAGGCCCTTCGACCTTGTCCCTACTGCTCCCCAGGGGTGGGAAGTATACTTTACCCCCCAGTTTGAGAAAGAAAAGCATATCTCTGCCATTGACCTCAAACCGGGAAGCGTGGCCTTTTCCGATAAAACGAGAATGGTTGCCCAGGCTCCTGTCTGGCCGCTGCCTGAGCCAGGTGAGTATAAAATAACGCTGGAAGTGGTCTCCGAGGACCTGAAAGACACCATTGAACTCAAGGCGATTATCACCGCTGCCTACAACCTGCTTCTGGCTCCGTCGGGCGAGCGTTACGATACTAACGCCAAGGCGGGACGGGATAACTATTTCTCCATCAAGGTTGGTAATCTGGGCACAGCCCCCATCGATAAAATCACCTTCTCCCCGGATAATCCGGAGGGATGGTCTGTGAGCTTCAATCCAGATAAGGTGGATTCGCTGGAACCGCTAACTACCCAGACCGTGGAGATAAATATCAAACCGCCGCCGGAGACCATTGCCGGCGATTATATGATAAGTGTCCGGGCTTCCGGCGTCCAGAAGACCTCAGAAAGGATAAATATCAGGGTTACTGTGGAGACACCCACCGTCTGGGGATGGGTTGGCGTCGTCATCATCGCCATTGTCGTGATGGGGCTGGTGGTTATCTTCATGCGGTTTAGCCGGCGGTAGTCTATGAGTGATATGTTAGCCATAGAGGCACGCGACCTGACCAAGCGCTACGATAGCGTTAACGTCGTTGATCACCTCAACCTTCAGGTAAAGGAAAGTGAGGTGTTCGGGTTGCTCGGCCCGAACGGCGCCGGCAAGACAACGACCATCCTCATGATGCTGGGTCTGACCGAGCCGGCTTCAGGAGCGGTCAGTGTGCTCGGCTTCAACCCCACCCGCGAGCCACTCAAAATCAAGCGTCAGGTTGGCTATCTGCCGGAGAAGGTCGGCTTTTATGAAAACCTTACCGCGCGGGAAAATCTGAGGTTCATCGCGGACCTTAACGGTATCAGCTATGCCGAAGCCAACCAGCGCGCTGACGAAGCGCTGGAAATGGTCGGCCTTACCGATAGCGAGATAATGGAACAGTTGGGGCCGAATCGAAAGATAGAAAAAACGGTGGGCAAGTTTTCCCGCGGCATGAAGCAGAGGCTGGGCATTGCCGAAGTGTTAATCAAAAGACCGAAGCTGGTTTTCCTCGATGAGCCAACTGCAGGCCTGGATCCGAAAGGTATTAACCAGCTCCTCGACCTCATATCCGGCCTGCCCAAGATAGGGACAACCGTGGTGCTTTCTTCACACCAGTTGTATCAGGTGCAGCGGGTGTGCCATACCATCGGCATCCTGGCCAAAGGGAAGATGGTGATTCAGGGAGCCATCGATAAGCTGGGCCGTGAAGCGCTGGCTGGAGGCCGTTTCCAGATTGAGGCGGAAACTGAGGCGCCAAGCGAGAAGCTCATTGAGGTCATCCGGGGCATCAAAGGTGTGGGTAGCCTTGAGGTCAAGGACAACGTGCTCGTCATCAGTACCGATGCCGATTTACGACGGGAGGTCTCAAAGGCCATAGTTGAGAATAATTTCCCGCTGATTCAGATGAAGATCCAGGAATTTTCCCTGGATGATGTCTATATGAAGTATTTCCGTGAGGAATAGAGCTATAAATGTTTGCCATTATTCGTAAAGAGCTAGCCGATTATGTTACCAGCATCCGGTTTGTCGCCTCCTTCATATTGGTGCTTCTGGTCAGCGTCGCTGGATTGTGGGCTGCCCGTGAAGGAATCCGCGGTGCCAGCCTTCCCGAGGGGACCGTCTTCCTCGGCCTGTTCACCACTTCGGGGACGGTAGTCCCTTCGCTGACTTACCTCGTTTCCCTGCTCATCCCCATCATCGGCATTGCCCTGGGCTTTGATGCTATTAACAGCGAGCGGGCTGGCGGCACCCTGAGCCGGGTCCTGGCCCAGCCTGTCTTCCGGGACAGCGTCATCAATGGGAAGTTTCTGGCCGGTGTGGTCACCCTGACCATCATGGTGGGCACGATGCTGTTGCTGGTAGCGGGCTATGGGCTGAATATGATTGGAGTGCCACCCTCGGCCGAGGAAGTCATCAGGCTCTTTTTTTACTTTTTCCTGACCATTGTCTACGGGGCGTTCTGGTTGGGTCTGGCGATTCTCTTTTCTATCGTCTTTCAGCGGGTGGCGGCCTCACTGCTGTTCTCGCTGGCGCTATGGCTGTTCTTCAGCATCTTCATCATGCTCATCGCTCCGGGAATCGCCAATGCCATTGCCCCGACCGCTGACGGCACCGAAGCGGAGCTGATCCGTAATTTTGAACTGCAGCGGATGGTAACGCGTTTCTCCCCGAACATCCTGTTCCAGGAGGCGACCACCGTCCTGCTGGTGCCGCTGGTGCGCAGCTTGGGTATGTTGAGCGTAAGCCAGGCCACCTATATGGTGCCCAATCCCTTGAGCCTAGGCCAGAGCATTCTCCTCGTCTGGCCCCACATCACCAGCCTAATCAGCCTCAGCGCGGTCTGCTTTGCAGTGAGCTACGTACTGTTTATGCGGCAGGAGATAAGGGCCACGTAAGCAAGTACCCTTTTCTGGTCAGGCTTTTTCTTCGGCTTTCTGGGACACGATCCTCTGGCTGATTTGTGCTGGAACCTCTTCGTAGTGACTGAATTCTATGGTATAGGTGCCCCTTCCCTGGGTCATTGACTTGAGGTCAATGGCGTAGCGCAGAACCTCGGCCAGCGGCACCTGAGCCTCAATTATGTTGATATCGCCGGACGGGTTCATCCCCTGTACCCGGGCGCGCTTTGTGTTGAGGTCGCCGATGATATCGCCGGTGAGGTCATTGGGGACGGTTATCTGGATATTAACGATGGGCTCAAGGAGGACCGGCTGGCCCTGGGAAAACCCTTTCTTCATCGCCTGTGACCCGGCAATCTTGAAGCAGATTTCGGAGGAGTCTACCGGATGGAAGCTGCCATCGTACAGCGTGGCCTTGACGTCCACCACCGGGTAATGCGCCAGCACGCCGTCCTGAATGGCCTCCTGAAAGCCTTTCTCCACCGCCGGGATGTAGTTCTTGGGCACGGTGCCGCCGACCACCCTCTCGGCAAACTCATTGCCGGTGCCGCGGGGCAGGGGCTCCAGTTCCATGATGACATGGCCGTACTGGCCGTGACCTCCGGTCTGTTTTTTGTGTTTGTATTCGGCGTTGGGGACGGATACGGTAATGGTCTCCTTGTAAGGCACCTTGGGCGTCTCCAGGTTCACGCTGACGCCGAACTTGCGCTGCATCTTTTCCGCCGCCGCTTCCAGCTGGGTATCCCCCATGCCGGAAAGCAGGGTCTCACCGGTATCGGGCTCACGGCGTACGCGGAGGGTCTGGTCTTCCTCGGTGATGCGGGATAGCGCTGCCCCCAGCTTATCCAGGTCGGCCTTGGTCTTTGGGAAAACCGCTTCATCAAAGACGGGTACCGGGAAAACAATGGGGGCCAGCTTTATCGGCTTGTTCTGGGCGGAAAGGGTATCGCCGGTGCTGGTCACATTCAGCTTGGCCACTGCTCCGATGTCCCCGGCACCCACTTTGGCCACCGGCTCCTGATTTTTCCCCCGCAGCATGAACAGCTGCCCGATCCTCTCAGCGCTGCCTCTGGTGGCGTTCCAGGCCTGTGAGTTGCTGTCGATGGCACCGCTGTACACCCGGAAGTAGGTAAGCTTGCCAACGTATGGGTCGGCGGTTGTCTTGAACACAAGCGCGGCCAGAGGTCCATCAGCTTGAGGTGCAAATTTTTCTTCCTTTGCATCGGTTACCGCCACCACCTCGCGCTCTGCAGGAGATGGCAGATAGTCCACCACAGCATCCAGCAGTCCGTTAATGCCTGCGTTCTGCAGCGCTGAGCCGGCTAGAATGGGGAAAATGCTGCCGCTTAGGGCGGCCTTTCTCAGTCCGTTTAGCAGTTCCTCGGGGGTAAGCTCCTCGCCGCCCAGATATTTCTCGATGAGAGCGTCTTCCGTTTCCGCCGCCGCCTCGATAAGCTTCTCACGGAAGGCATTCACCTGACCTTCTAGCGAGGACGGAATCTCAGCTTCTTTAGGCGGCGAGCCGGTGTAAGCTTTCATGGTCAGCAGGTCGATGATGCCCTGGAAGTCGTTCTGGGCACCGATGGGTATCTGTATCGGCAGGCATTTGGGACCGAGCTTGGCCTGGATATCATTCACCGTCTTGAAAAAGTCGGCATTCTCACGGTCCATCTTGTTCACGAAAATGAGGCGGGGCAGGTTGGCTTCTTGGCAGTATCCCCAGACCTGCTCGGTGCCTACCTCCACGCCCGAGGCGGCACAGATAACGATGACAGCGCCTTCGCTGACCCGGAGCCCTGCCTTCACCTCGCCGACGAAGTCGCTGTAGCCGGGGGTATCAATGAGGTTGACTTTGGCCTCCCGCCACTGGCAGGGGAGCAGGCTCAGATTGATGCTTATCTTGCGCTTTATTTCATCTGGGTCGTAATCCGAGGTACTTGACCCGTCATCTACTTTGCCCAGTCGGTTGATTGCCTTGGCGGTGAAGAGCATCGCTTCCGCAGCGGAAGTTTTGCCCGCACCCGCATGCGACAGCAAAACCGTATTTCTGATGTTTTCCAGACCAAATTGCTGCATGGAATCACCTGTCCTCCCAAAAAACGTTCGTAACTATTATACCCGTTGTGGCGTGCTCACGGCAAGTTAGCCGCCGGTTAACGGGCACGCCGCCGGAAGAGCCGGCTGATGAACCACAGCAGAAAGATGATGCTGAAGAACGGGATGGGAAATGAGGCGCTGCCACCGCCCCCGCCGGTGATAATGGTGGCCGGGGCCACCGTGGGCTCAGCGCGGGTAATGCGTTCCTCCTGAATTTCGTAAGCATAGAGCTCTTCGTTGATGAATTCTTTGCCCACCCAGCCCAGCGGGTTTTTGCTGCCGGTCGCTTCCGCCCAGACCCATCCCTCTTCATCATTCATTTTGAAGCTGCTGCCTTTTTTGTATTCCGGCAGGAAGACCATGGCCGCGGTATGGCCGGGGGCAACGGCAATTGCCGAACGGTAGCCGGCAGCTTTATACATCACGACCAGCAGCACGGCGCTGTCCTCGCAGTCACCGTGAGCAAATCCGTTTTTCGCAATTGTGTCAGCAAGCTCATCGGCATTCTGGGCAAACTCGTCATACTGAAACTGGTCCTTATCCGGGGTGTACCGGACGCGGTCGCGCACATAATAGAATATCTTTTCCGCCCTCTGTATCCGGTCGGGATACTGGCTCGCTAGCTGTTCACCCAGGCGGTAGGCAGTGTCAGCCTCTTCCCCCAGGCTCTCAAAGGCGATGACCGGCCGGAATCCGACCTCGCTTATCTGATAGAAACCGTCAGCACCGACGGCTCTGGTACGGCTTATGTCCCAGTCATCAAAGACATCATCGCCCACGGTGCGGAATTCCGTGGAGCTGGTTGCCCATGCAAAACTACTGGCAACCAGCCCTGAACTAAGCACCATAACCAGAATGAACAGCAGTTTCAGTTTTTTCATAGTGGTATCGTCAGGGCGGCGTGGAGTATTAGGCCAAAGAAGACCAGATAGCCGAAAACGTTGATGCCCACGGCTACGGGCTCAGGTTCAATGCTGGAGAAGGGAATTTTCGGGGTCAGCCAGTCCATCAGATAGAAAAGGCCAACGCCGACGAGCAGGCTCACCACAAAGCTCAGCGCCAGCAGCCCCAGCCTCCTGAAGTCGAAGAAGTAGGTAAGGAGCGGACCGCCGACTACCGTCGGCGCCGTCAGTGCCCCGTGAATAACCAGGCCGGTAAGAATAAAAAAACCGGCGATGAACAACCCCGTGGCCACCGGGCTTTCGCCGATGCGCTGGTGGTGCGGGATATGAGGGGTAAGCGCATCGAAAGCGCGAATGCCCAGACAGGCAAGCAGCGTGCAGATAATGACCAGCCAGATGGTCTTCGCCATCCAGATGAGCGCCAGAACCCAGAAAGGGACTGCCAGACCAAGCTCATTCATAATAATTTACCTCCTCAGGCGAAAAAGAGTGGCGTGATATAGGTTTCGATGATGGCCGCTGGCAGCAACAGGGCAAAGGCCAGTGCCATGTACTTTACATTCTGTTTCAGGTTGGGAGCCAGCTGGCTTCTTCTTCTCCTTGAAATGAGGGCGATGATTACCATCGCGCCGAAACTCAGGGCGGCTGCCTCGCCGATAATCAGCGCCGGAAGCTCAAGTACACCGTGCGGCAGCAAACCAGC
>DUFF01000088.1 GCA_011174815.1 Dehalococcoidia bacterium
AATACTTTATCATAAATCTTATTCCAGTCCAAAGGCATTATGACTTAGTTCTTATGAATACGGGATTTATCCGGCCCCCTTTCTCTCTATAATAAGAGGTCTGTTTGTATCGGCTGCTCACGCTACATGTTAGGCGTTTCATTTGCATTTGCTTGTTAGCCTTCCTACAATACACTTAACAAAGTTCAATAGGGGGGGTATATGGATAAAGACACGTGGCAATGGACAATCTACTTGATAGCCCCTGTCTTGCTCATTGATGGTATCGTATTTACTCTGCAAGATGGCGGATGGTGGATTATCGGCGGTATTGCCAATATAGCCCTCTTCGTTTCTTTGCTTATTCATTTGTTGGGTTTTGGGCGTAAGCCCAAAGGGTATGCTTAATCCTATCATAGGTTGCGCTATCAACCTTACTGATACCCATAAAATGCAGACTATTTTAATTAATGCTAATATAACAGGGCTAGGTATTATCCTATTATCAATAAAAGCCATAAATACAATCACAAATATCCCCAAGAAATATTCCCATCTTTTGGTCTGGCTATATATTGCCTTATCAATTCCCCTCCCAACTAAATGCAAATAAAACCATGTTTAATGAGATTTGACATATTGGCATAAACAGATATAATTAGGGTAAACGGTGTTTCCGTTACATATGACTCAATTTGCCAAGTAGTCACTAGTGATGTGCATTTGTGGGAGACCGGGTAGGAGACTACTCCAAAAAGCACAGGGAGGTGGTGATTACGATGGAAGGAGTGGTGGGTATTATTCTGGCTGGTGGTCAGGGAGAGCGGCTGGGAATTCTGGCGGTGGAGAGGACAAAGCCCGCGATTCCTTTTGGGGGTAAATATCGTATTATAGACTTCACCTTGAGCAACTGTGTTAACTCTGGCATTTACAATGTGGCCATACTCACGCAGTATCAACCGCGCTCGCTGACGGATCACATTGGTATTGGCATGCCTTGGGGGTTTGCTCGCCCCGATGGCCGAATACAGCTCCTGCACCCTTATCTGGCACGTGAGGAAGGCCGGGACTGGTATAAAGGTACGGCGGATGCCGTCTACCAGAACCTGCAGTTTATAGAGGAGCAGGAGACGGACTTGGTGCTGGTACTGAGTGGCGACCATATCTACAAGATGGACTACAGAGATATGGTCGATTTCCACCGTAAAAACCAGGCAGATGTCACTCTCGCTGTCACCCGCCTGCCACGGGATGAGCTGATACATTTTGGCACGGTAACTGTTGACGAGAATCAGCAGGTTTCTGGCTTCCAGGAAAAGGTGAAGGACCCGAAGAGCGACCTTGTTTCCATGGGTGTCTATGTGTTTCAGAAGGAACTGCTGCGCCAGGTTTTGGAAGATGATGCGCAACGGCGCTCCTCCAAACACGATTTCGGCCGAAATATCTTTCCGCAGCTGGTCGGTAACTGCCGGCTTTTCGCCTATAACTTTGAAGGTTACTGGCGGGACGTAGGCACCGTACGTGCCTACTGGGAAGCCAATATGCGATTGCTTGACTCGCCACCATCGATCAGTTTCAGCGCTGACTGGCCGATTCGCACCAAGGAAGATGAACCCAGGGCCCCGGCGGCCATTTCCCATCGCGGTGATGTGGTCAACAGTATGATATCGCATGGCTGCATCATTGAGGGCCGGGTGGAGAATTCGATTCTTTCTCCGGGAGTCAGAGTGGCGGCCAATGCGGTGATTAAATACTCGGTGATTATGAATGACACGGTGATCGGTCGGGAAAGCGTAGTCGATTATTCCATTCTCGATAAGGAGATTATCGTTGAAGCGGGAAGTCACGTAGGCACCGGCAATGACTTCCAGGTCAACCGCGAGGAACCGGCCATACTTAACACTGGCCTCACCGTCGTTGGCAAGGGGGCCAAAATACCGGAAGGAGTGAAGATAGGCCGTAACTGCGCCATCGCCTGCAACGTTACCGAGAAGGACTTCCGCAGCTCCATTGTCCAGAGTGGCGAAACGGTGAGGTCCAAAAGGCAACGTCCTGCCCACAAAGAATGAAATACCATCGGAGATACTCCGGATACTCAGTAAAGAGGCTGAAGAAAAAATGTCAGAACTGAGACAGGATCCCACCACCAAATCCTGGGTGATACTGGCTCCGGAAAGGGCGAAGCGGCCCCAGCCAAAACATCGCCTCAGACCGGCCGATGAATTACCGAGCTTTGACCCATCCTGTCCCTTCTGCCCGGGCAATGAAGAACTGACACCGCCGGAAGTTTTCCGGCTTCCCCTTTCGGATCAGGGTGCTCCCTGGGAAGTGAGGGTGGTACCCAACCGGTTTGCCGCACTGACGCCAGGCAAAAATGGAAACATCGTGGAGGAAGCACGCCTCTTCCGCAAAATGGATGGCATCGGGGCACATGAGGTTATCATCGAAACGCCATCACATAATACGCCCATGGCGTTGATGAGTTACGAACAGGTGGAAAAGGTGCTTATCGCCTACCAGGAACGGTATAACGCGCTGAAAAAAGAGAAACACCTCAAATTCATAACCATCTTCAAGAATCACGGCTGGGCATCAGGCACTTCATTGATTCATCCGCACTCGCAGGTCGTGGCCACGCCCATTGTGGCGCCTTCTTATCACCGTCAGTTTGACATTGCCCACGAGTACTATATCGACCGGGGCAGGTGCCTGTACTGCGATTTGCTGGCCGGGGAGCTGGAAAATAAACGGAGAATTGTGGTCAAGACCGACCAGTTTGTGGTCTTCCATCCTTATGCCTCACGTGCTGCCTACGAGACGTGGATTATGCCCAAAGAGCACTGCGCTTCCTTTGGCCTTTTCCCGGATAACTACCTGAACCAGCTGGCCAAAGCACTGAAGAACGTGCTCCTCTGCCTGTACACGTCGCTGGACAATCCGGCCTTCAACCTGATGGTTGACAGCACGCTCACGGAGGATGAGGAAGACCCGTACTACCACTGGCATATCCGCATCATTCCCCGGCTTACAACTATCGCCGGCTTTGAAATGGGTTCCGGTATTTACATCAATACTGGCCTGCCAGAGGATACCGCCACTCAGATAAGGTCCTGTTTTCAGAAGCTCGTCAGAGAAGGCGAAATCTCGCTGGAATAGCACTCTGCGCTTGTCACTTTAGCGGTCTGGAGCTTGGCCGGGATTTATCAGCGGCCATTCGTTTATTGTGCTCATCGTTGCCGGTCGGCTTCTTGTATGGGACGCCACTTTCCCAGGCTGAAGAGCCTGGGAAACAGTGCTTTTCTGGTCTCCTCAATAATAAACAGGGAAGCCCCGGCAACAAGCGCTATTCCCCATTTCTCCACAGTCAACGGTATCGTGCTGAAGGCCACCTGCATGAACGGCGCGTAGACGACGATTAGCTGAAGAGCTATGGCGCCGGAAATTGCCATGAAGAGCCAGCGGTTGCGAAAGATGCCCAGACGGAAGACAGTGTACTCGTCAGAGCGTGCATTAAAGGCACGGAACCACTCGAAGGCGACCATGGTGCAGAAGGTGATAGTGCGCGCTTCCTCAATGCTCATTCTGGGCTCCGCCCAGCGAAATATAAGAAATACGCCAACGCCCATGAACGTGGCCATGAAGATAATGCGGAGGAGCAGGCCGGGGAAGATTATCCCCACCCCGGGGTGGCGAGGTGGCTGCCTCAGTTCATCACCGACCTTTGGCTCCAGCCCCAGGGGCACCGCCGCCGTGGTATCCGTAACCAGGTTTACCCAGATAATCTGTACCGCCAGGAGCGGCGCCCGGCCCACAAACAGGAGGGACAAAGCCAGGGCCAGAAGCTCTCCAAGGTTGGTGCTGAGCAGGAAAAAGAGCACGTTGCGCAAGCGGTTGAAGATGGCCCGGCCTTCATCGACGGCGGCTACCACCGAGGCGAAATTGTCATCGGCCAGTATCATATCGGAGCCTTCTTTGGCCACATCGGTGCCGGTGATGCCCATGGCAATGCCGATATTGGCTGCTTTCAATGCCGGCGCATCATTCACGCCGTCGCCGGTCATGGCCACCACGTGGCCGTGGCTCTTCAGTGCGTTCACGATTCTGAGCTTGTGCAGCGGCTCAATGCGGGCAAAGACGGAAATTGATTCCACCTGTTGATAAAGTTCCTCATCGGACATCTGCTGGAGTTCCAGGCCGGTTACCGTTTTGCCCGGCGGCAGTTCCAGCTGACGGGCAATTGACTCGGCGGTGACCTTATGGTCGCCGGTGATCATCACCACCCGGATGCCCGCCTGCTGGCAGAGTCGTACCGCTTCCCTGGCCTCCTCCCGGGGCAGGTCCGCCATGCCCGCCAGACCGGCGAATATCAGATTGCCCCTGATATGTTCGTCTTTCAGGTCCTCAAGCTCGCTGGGGAGATCGACATAGGCGGTGGCGATGACCCGTAGCGCCTGCCCGGCCATATCGTCGTTGGCCTGCATGATGGCATCAACCTCTTTTTCGGTGAGAGGAACAACCTGTTCTCCTTTAAGTCTATGTCTGCTGAGCGCCAGTATCCTTTCCACTGAGCCCTTGACATAGGCCACTCTGCCGCCATCGCGGGGGTGCAGGGTTGCCATATACTGTTTTTCACTTTGGAATGGAATTTCATCCAGGCGGGGATAGGCCTTTTCCAGCTTTTCCTTATTCATGCCCGCTTTGGTCGCCGCCACGAGCAACGCCCCTTCCGTCGGGTCGCCGTAGATATCGCAGCACTCATCGTTATCCTGTCTCGTCAGAAAGGAATCGTTGCAGAGGGCGCCTATCCGCAGCATTAAATTGATTTGGGGCTCGTTTTGCAGGTCAACGGGTTGCCCATCGCGGCGGAACTCGCCTTGCGGGATATAGCCCTCTCCGGTTACCTCAATCCACTGGCCATCCGCATACAGGCGCTGCACGGTCATCTCATTCAGGGTCAAGGTTCCCGTTTTATCCGAGCAGATAACTGTGGCCGAGCCGAGGGTTTCCACGGCCACCAGCTTGCGGATGATGGCGTTGCGCCGGGCCATAATGCGCATACCCACTGCCAGCACTACGGTCACCACGGCAGGCAGCCCCTCCGGTATGGCGGAAACGGCGGCGGCTACGGCCAGCAGGAAGACCTCCAGCCAGTCCAAGCCCTTGAGCAGCCCCACCGCCACCAGCAGGGCACATATGCTGAGGAAAAGAACAACGATGTACCGGCTCACCTTGCTGATGTTTTTCTGCAGGGGCGTTTTTTCCTGCTTGATTTCCTGAATTGCGGTGGCAATCTGGCCGATGTCAGTCGCCATGCCGGTCCTGACGGCCATGGCCGTGGCCCGCCCGTAATTGACGATGGTGCCCATGTGCACCATATTCTTTCTTTCCGCCAGGGGTACGTCTTCACGCATGGCATCGGTGCTTTTTTCAACGGGCATGGACTCGCCGGTGAGCATGGCTTCATTGGCCTTCAGGTTGGAGACCTCGATGAGCCTAGCGTCGGCTGGGACGCGGTCGCCCGTTTCCAGGAGAACGATATCGCCGGGGACAATCTCCCGGGCGGGAATCAGCTTTATCTCGCCGTCACGCCGGACCCTGGCTTTGGGGGCGGCCATCTGGATGAGCGCCTCCATCGCTTTCTCGGCGCGCGTCTCCTGTATGAAGCCGATGGCGGCATTGAGGACAAGTACGCCCAGAACCACACCGGCGTCGATAAAGTGCTCGACAATGAGGGAGATGATAGCGGCGACCATCAGGACGTAGATGAGGGGGCTGAGAAACTGCCGTAAAAACACTATTACGGGCGGGGTCTTTTTCCTGCCTTTAAGCTCATTCGGGCCGTACTGCAGCAGACGGGACTTGGCCTCAGTGACAGCAAGCCCGGAACGTCGGGAACCGAGCGTCTCCAGAGCTTGGCTGATGGAGAGGTTATGCCATAGCGTGTTCATGTCAGGCAGTCGGGGCTTCCTGGCGGCAGAATTTGAGTAGCTCGGCGAAATTGCTAATTCTAGCGGCGTTGTTCGTCTCCAGGAAACCGTCATAGGTGAGGCTTATCCAGGGCTTCTGGTAGGTGGCGCCGAACTTCTCCGCCATGGCCGCCACAATGCCGCCGGGCATACAGCCGTGGGGCATCACCGAGATTACCCCGGCAAAGACAGGAGATTCCATCCACTCCACCCCGCTGCCGATGCTGAGGACGGCCTCGCTGCCGCAGCGGGGAGACAAATACAGGTCTGACTTGGCCAGTATGGCCGCCGTAGACGGTTCTCTCCCGTTGAGCATCTCATGATAGTAGCTGGAGACCTTGTGCTCATCGCGTTCCTGTATCAGTTTCTTCAGGTAGCTGGAAAGCATTTTGCGGAAATTGCGGTCTTTCACCGCGTCCTCAAGGTTGCGGTGGGCGGTGTATTTCATCCATTCACCGACGGGAGAAACGATAACCTCAAGGCCCGCCTCTTCACATTCTTTCACCAGGTCGCGGTTGCTGAACCGGTTGGAGCGCAGGAATATCTCACCGTTTATGCCGATGAGAGGCCGCAACGGCAGGTCAGGGTCAACGATTGACTTAAAGGCGGCGGTGGCCTGCTGCAGGACATCGTAGAACGGCTCTTTGCTGCGGACCCGCTCCGCAATCCGTTTCAAAAATTCATCGAAAAGGGCCTCGGCCGAACCCTTTTCCTTTTCATAGGGACGGGCGCGCCAGAGGAGCCTCTGCAGTCCATCCACGGCTACGATGGCGTTCCAGGCCAGGCGGGTGAAGCCTGGTTCAAGGTTCAGGTCGCGGTAGGCGTTATTGGAGACCGAGGATATCATGGGCAGGTTAAAGCCGAGCTCTCTCAGTATCCGGCCCTGCTCGACCACATATTTCCCCAGTCGGCAGGGGCCATAGGCGCCGGCCATGAAGCCCTCATAATTCTTGAGGTTATCGCCGCAGTCCTGACAGAACTTCATGAAGTCGCCCAGGGTGACGCGGTAGGGCAGACACTCCGTCCCCGAGGTAACCTGGTTGCTGAGGAGGAGGGTACGCTCGTCAGACTCTGGGAGCACGATGGCCTGTGCCCCGGAAACGTTTATGGCCTCAGCGATGACATCGGCATGGGGGCACATCTGGGGGAGAAGCAGCGTCTTCTTCGGGTTGATGATGGCCGAGGCCCCACGATAAATATATCGGCCCTTCTCTGGAGCGGGCTTTGCCGACTGGGCGTAACTTTTAATTGTATCCACATAGGCTTCAAGCCGGGTAACGATGCCCGCCTCGGCGGCATGCTCGTCGATTTCCAGTTCGCCGAGCGGCTTTCCGCCCATAATGTCGGCCAGCATTTTGAGCATGAAGGAGTTGGGGCCGCAGCCGAAGTTGGTGATGGCCAGGCCATAAAGCTGCGGGTCCCCGACGGTCATGGCGCCGCCGGCGATGAATTTGCCCTCGTAATGCCAGTAGGGGCGGTCCGAAAATTCTTTGGTGTCGACCGATGCCGTCGGCAGGAAGTCGAGCGGTATCGGCACTACGCCGAGCTGTGCCAGTTTTTCCGCAATTCCCAGATTGGCCCCCGAGTCCTGCGACATATAGGCGCGGGAGAAAAGCACCACGCCGAGCTGGCCGCTTTCCCGGAGCTGTTGCAGAGCTTTTGTGCCCAGCGCCAGGCAATCGGCGGCGAATTTCCGCTGTGCCTGGATGCCGGCCATGGCAGCTTCTTTACCTTTTTTATGACTGAAGCCCAGCCTGGCTGCTACCTCGGCCAGGTTCTTCACCGTCTCCTCATTGCCTAGGCTGAAATCAATAATAGGCGTCAGCAGGCGCGGGCCGAGGTTGAGCACATGCCGTATGATAAACGGCGATGCCTGGACCAGGGGACAGGCATACTTCTGGTTCTCGGCGCCCTCCTTATTGCCCAGACGGATAAAACAGGGATGGAGAATATAATCAACTTTGTCCTGGATGGCGGCGATATGCCCGTGCAGCAATTTCACCGGGAAGCAGCTATCGCTGTAGCTCAGCTCAACGGCCTGCTCCATGATTTCCTTGGTCGTCTTCGTTGACAGAACGACCCTGACGCCGAGAGCGTTCAAGAAACCAATCAGAAGCGGCGCATAGTCATAGGCCAGAAGGGCGCGGGGGATGCCCACGGTGGGGCCGGCGCCGGCACCCTCTTGATAATCGCGAAAGAGCAGCTCCTCACGCTCATCAAAGAACGTTTTCTGACGGGCGTGGCTGGTGGCGCTATCATAGCGGTCGCAGCGGCTGCCGTAGAAGGTGGCTTTCTCATCGGGCAGCTGCATGCGGGTGATGGTACAGTTATTATCGCATCCCTGACAGACGAAGGTGGAGAGGTTGCACTGACCCTGAACCACCTGTGGAAATCCCTTGAAGCTGGACTTCTGGCCGTTCATGGCTTCTCTGGCGAGCAGGGCGGCACCGATGGCACCGCTCACCTCTCGGTGCTCGGCCACGGTCAGCGTTTTATCCTCAAGCTGCTGATGAAAGGCCGATACCACCGCCTGGTTGTAAAAGACGGCGCCAGTGAGGATGACCTTGTCGCCAAGCTTGCGGTGGCCCACCACCTTGGAGAGGTAGTTCTTGGCGATGGAGCTAGCCAGGCTGGCGGTGATGACTTCAAGGGGCACGCCTTCCTGCTGAGCGGAGGCAACCGCCTGTCCCATAAAGGCGGCGCACCTGGTGCCTAGGTCGATAGTATGCGGGGCGTTGAATGACAGGCGGGCAAACTGGCCGTTGTGTACGGAGATATCGAGCATCTCCGCCAGCTCGTCAATGAAGCTGCCGGTGCCGGCGGCGCAGGCTTTGTTCATCTGGTAGTCAACCACCACGCTGTTGCGCTTGATGACCAGCTTAGAGTCCTGTCCGCCAATCTCGATGATGTCGGCCTCCGGGTCTATCTCCGCGGCCGCCCTGGTCTGTGCGGTGATTTCGTTCTTGATAAGGTCGGCCCCGATGAAGCTGCCGACCAGATACCGGCCGGAGCCGGTAACGCCCGCGCCGGCAATCTTAACATTGGACGCACCATCCAGAAGCAGATTATGAAAGACCTGCTTTACAGCCTCGATAGGCCGGCCGGCGGTCATCAGGTAGTTCTTGGCCAGAACTTCAGTGCCGGTTTCATTCAGGATAACCGCTTTGGTGCTGGTGGAGCCGACGTCAACGCCGAGGTAGCCGAGGCATGGTTCGGCGATTTTCAGGCTTGTGCCGTTGCCCGGAAGCGCCACTTTCTCCAGCCTAGGCATTTCGAAATAGCGCTGGTGTACATCTGCTTCATGGAGCGGAGATACCTTAGAAGTTTTTTCCCGGGAAAGCAAAGCCGCCCCAAACGATTCAATATACCGGTAGTTCTCCGGCACGATGACCCGTACCTCATATCCGTTTCTGGTCGAGAGCACCTCGTTGAGTGCTCGGACAATAGCGCTGTTGGCCGCCACGCCGCCGACGAAGTAAACTGGCTCTTCAAAGGTGCCCTTCTTCAGGGAGGCAACCATCCGGGCGATGCTCTCGCAGAGGGCATAGAGCATAGCCTCGATGGAGACCCCCTTTTGCTGCAGGTGAATGAGGTCGCTTTTGGCAAAAACGCTGCATCGGGCGGCGATTCGCGGCGGTTTGCCCTGGCATTTGAGGGCGAGGCGCGATAAGTCCTCCAGGCTTATGCCGAGTCGGTATGCCTGCTGCTCCAGAAACCTCCCCGTCCCAGCGGCGCAGAGCGGGTTTGAGGAGACTTTCCACGGTTTCTTCAGCCCATCTTCCAAGACGATGACCATTGAAGTTTGACCGCCAATCTGTACTATGGTCTTTACCTCTGGGTACAGATGGAGCAGCCCAGAAGATATGGCCAGCGAGCTGCTGTATTCCGCCCAGTTAAATTCTCCGGGGATAATGCCTCTGCCGGAACCGGAAACGCCAGCGCTGGAGATGCGGGCCAGCGGTACGGCATCACCAAGTCGGGAAAGCAGCGTATTGATAGCCGCCTTGGGATTGGTGGTTATTTTTACACTATCGAGCCGAACGATTTGGCTGCTGTCGTCAACCAGACAGAGTTTGGCGTTAACCGAGCCGACATCTATTCCCAGTGAATATTTCATGGCACACAATAGAAAATTTTAGCAAAAGTACACTACCTTGTGAAGACGCTGCCTAATATCCCAGCCACCCCTTTCCTTTCAAAAGGCCGCGGACGTAGGCGACCTGGCCAGCGTGTTGCAGGCTATCAGCGAGGACGCTGATGAGGCGCACTCCTACCGTGGGCAGCGGCTGGTACCATGGCTCGTCGAGTTCCCGGTCAAGGTCGCCTGCCGAGAGCGACAGGATGTAGCGTTTGGTCCGCTCCAGCACGGCGCGGTGGTAATCCAAAAAGGTCTCAGCGTCAGGGGATTGAAACGCCGCTACCTGTTCTGGACTGTGCCCGAAGCCGATATCTCCGGTTTGAGGTGGTCGGTTGAACCGGGCGTGCCACCCTTCACTTGTCCAGAGCTGTTCTTCGCCCATCAGGTCGGCAACATGGTCGTCCTGTACCCGCGTCAGGTGCCAGGCCAGCCAGCCCATGCTGTTGCAATCTGGTTTGGGCTGCTGGTTCAGGTCATCAGGGGTCATTCCCCGCAGAGCCGTCTCCAGCACTTCTAGGGTCCTGCCATAGCCATCGATAAGCAATGTCTGCCATTCCATATTAGCTCATCTCCAATTTATTTCAGAAATCAATCCTGTACCGGCACGTAGATTTCACCTTTGATGGGATATATCACCTCCAGAAAGATGGTGATGGACTTCCGGCTTTCTTCTTCATCGGTGGTGTTGTGAAATAGCAAGCTATAGGTATCGCCCTGCGCCTGACTTGCGGTGAAGGAAAACCGGTCGCCCTCATCCGAGCGATACAGCTGTGTTTTACCGCTGATGCGGAAGTCCACAGTGTCCCCCTTTTCCAGATAGAAAAATCCATCCGCTTTATCACCGTCGGAGAGCTTGAGCAGTATGGCCACCTCCTGTCCGGATCCCACCTCAAAACTTATTTGCTTCATCTCCCAGGTCTGGCCGAGCTCAACCGACTTCACAATCTTGAGCTCGGACCCGGATGATGAGGTGACCCCCTGAGTCAAATCGCTTATTTCCTCGCAGCCAATAAGGGGAAGCAAGAGCGTTATGAAAATAACGGCGATAATAACCTTTTTCAGCGTCGCGGAGACATCAATCTTATTATGCATCCTATTGCCCTATTATACACCGAACTGGTCGGGAAGAGAATAGCCGTTATCGTGTTTTGCTTGACGGATTCGGGCATATGAAATTAGACTAATAGCGTCGCTACCTGATTTGAGTCGCGGACCGCAAGGAGGCTGCTGATGAAACCGCAAGTACCGGTTATTTCCGTCAGGGGAAAGCCATTTGAACGGGGCCAGAAGTACGGCTCTCAGGCACAGGCCCTGATAAAGAAAAATCTGGAGCTGTATTTTGACCTGTGGAGCTCGTTATGGGGCGCTAGGCGACCTGATGTGCTGAAGCATTGTTCCGCGTTAGTTCCGGTTATCGGCGAATATGACGCCGAGATACTGGAGGAAATGCAGGGAATTGCCCGGGGAGCGGGCCTGTCTCTGGAAGAAATAGTGGCGCTGAACGCCCGCTATGAGATGGTGTTTGCCCAGAGTGCGGTGGCGGAGGCGGGCGGTGGCTGCACCTCGATAGCTGCCATGCCTGCGGTAACCAGGAACGGACACACCATTCTGGGACAGAACTGGGACTACAAGGAAAGGTTTCAGGGGTTGAGCCTCATCTTGGAAGTGGAGAGGGAAGAAGGTCCCAATATCGTCATGCATGCTGAGGCTGGCACTATGGGCCACAAGGGTATGAACTCGGCAGGACTGGGAATCTGCCTCAATGCTCTGGTTTCCAGCCGGGACAGGTTTGAGATAACCACTCCTTTCCTCGTTGTCGGGCGGGCTATACTTCATACCGATAGCTTCAGCCGGGCGGTGAAGGCAGTCCTGAACGCCAGAGTGACCGTATCGTTTAATTTCCTCGTCGCTCACCGCGATGGTGAGGCGATAGACCTGGAGGTATCGCCGCTGGACGTTGGTTTCCTGCATCCGGATAGTGGCATTCTCACCCACAGCAACCATTTCATCGCACTTAACAACCGACCAGATATGGTTGATGTCTTCAAGGCAACAGCACCGGATACCCTGTTTCGCGCCGAGCGGGCACGGCGCCTTATCGAGATGGAGAGAGGCAAAATTGATATTGGCAGCTTCCAGCGCGTGTTAAGCGATCATTTCAGTTATCCCAATTCCATCTGCCGGCACGTTGACATCAGGGAAAAGGAGCCGCGCCACCTGGCCACGCTTTCCTCGGCCATTATGGACCTGACGACGCGCACCTTTTATCTGACCGAGGGCACGCCGTGTCAGAACGCGTACTACAAGGTAGCACCCAAATGCCTGTGGCGGGACTGAGGTACATCAATTTGGGCTGACGGTGGGGCTACGCTTTTTCGACGAGCTGGCCAGCCTTGGCCTTGGCGATGAGCTCGTCTTCACGCTGTACGTCCTCCAATGTCTTGGCTTTGACCTCAGGGGGTGGTTCTTCCAGACCGTACTTCCACTTCAGGAAACGCAACCCGGTGATAGGATAAATCGCTGCCGTGATTATATCACCGATATCGCTGGTGAAGTCTTTGACCAGCTCTCGCGCCTTATCCAACTCAGGCTCAAGCATATCCGCCGGGCGAGAGGTTATCGGCTCCTGGCCGCGTTTGTAATGTTTTAAGACCATTTTTTGCACCTCAGGGTCAATCGGCGCCGGCGGTCGGCCATAGAGCCCATAGCAGTAGTCCATCACCTGCGTTGAGACCAGCTTGTAGCGGCCGGCAAGAACGTTCTGCACTGCCTGTACGCCAACGATCTGGCTGGTCGGGGTGACCAGCGGCGGATAACCGAGTTCCTTTCTTACCTTGGGTACTTCTTCGTATACCTCATCAATTCGGTGCAGAGCATTCGACTGCCTGAGCTGTGCCACCAGATTGGAAATCATGCCCCCGGGAGTCTGGTGTACCAGGACATTGGTGTCGATTATGGACATACGCGTAGTATTCAGGAAATCGCGGTACTTTGGCGCGATGGACTCAAGATACTCACCTATCTTGAGCATTTGGGCCAGGTCGAGGCCGGTATCACGGGGAGTTCCCTGCAGCGCCACAATAATTGGTTCTATCGCCGGGTGCGAGGTGCGCAGGGCGAAAGGTGCCACACAGGTGTCAATCATGTCCACACCAGCTTCTGCCGCTTTGAGGAGAGACATTGAGCCCATGCCGCTGGTATAGTGAGTGTGCAGGAGAATGGGCACCTTGACCGTTTTCTTCAGTGCCGAGACCAGCGTATAGGCGTCATCGGGGGCAATCAGTCCCGCCATGTCCTTGATGCAGATGCTGTCGGCGCCCATAGCTTCGAGAGTACGCGCCTTGTCCAGATAATAATCGAGGGTGAACACCGGTCCGCCCATTTTCGGCTCGGTGAGGGAATAGCAGATGGAAAGCTGGGCGTGTTTGCCGCACGACTTCACCGTTTTGCAAGAGGTCTCCAGGTTGCGCTCATCATTGAGGGCATCAAAGATTCGGAAAATATCGATGCCGCATTCCGCGGCATGCCTGACGAAGGCCTCCACCACGTCATCGGCATAGTTGCGGTAGCCAACCAGATTCTGTCCGCGGAGGAGCATCTGCAGAGGGGTATCGGGCATTAGCTTCTTCAGGGCACGGGGTCTATCCCACGGGTCTTCATTAAGAAAGCGGCAGGCCACATCAAAGGTAGCGCCGCCCCAGACCTCCATGGAATAAAACCCGGCCTTGTTCATCTCTCCGGCAATGGGCAGCATGTCTTCGGTGCGCATACGGGTGGCAAGGTTTGACTGGTGCCCATCGCGCAAGGTTAGGTCGGTGATTTTCAGAGGGTTCTTGTTTGATGTACCCGTCATTATATTCTGACCTCCTAAAGCTAACTGTAATATCCTAAATTCCTCACCCATTTTACAATGTTCATCTGTGATTGGCAAAAAGGAATAAGAGCGGGGTCATTTTACAAAGGAAATGGCTATAGCGTAGAATGCCTGAGAGGTGGGGGGGCTTATTGCCTTGAGGAGGGATTTCTCTGATTCCTGCTGGTCATTACAGAATGAGTTCAACAGCCACCAGACAAAAATTTTTTTACGGCTGGATTATCGTTGCTGCCAGTACCGTTATCCTGTCGATGCACACCGGGATGATTTACAGCTACGGCGTGTTCTTCAAGCATCTGATCGCTGATTTTGGCTGGAGCCGTGCGGCCACCTCGGGAGTTCACTCGTTGTTCATGGTTTCCCATGGTGCCTTTGCCATCCCTATGGGATGGCTGGCAGACAGGTTCGGACCCGCCAGGGTAACGGCGGCATGTGTCTTCATTGCTGGCGTGGGACTGGCGCTGACCAGTCAGGTAAATGCGTTGTGGCAGCTTTACCTGACCTATGGGATTATCTTCGGCATTGGTGAAAGCGCCGGCTTTACTGCCACCACCTCAACTACCGCCCGCTGGTTTATCAAACGCCGGGGACTGGCTCTTGGGATTGTTGCCAGTGGCGCCGGCATTGGCACACTGATCATCGCGCCAGTTTCGGAGCGCCTCATCGCTGCCTTCGGCTGGTCAATTGCCTACCTGGTTCTGGCGGCTATGATCTGGATAGTCATGATTCCCAGTGCGCTTCTGCTCCGGCGTGACCCGGCGGGAAAGGGACTGCTTCCCTATGGTGCTGATGAGGCCATAATATCAGTGGATAACGGAATGCAGAAAGTGACGGATGCCACTGAAACCGGCATTGCTTTGAGAGCGGCGGCGCGTTATAAGCCGCTGTGGGTGCTCTTTATCGTTTATTTCCTTTTCAATTTCTGTCTGCAGATGGTGATGGTCCACCTGTTCAATTTCGCTACCGATATTGGCATTGCGTCATTGATTGCTGCCACCTTCATCAGCATCATCGGCATCGGAAGCTTTATCGGCCGGCTGCTCATGGGTGCTGCCTCAGACCGCATCGGGGCCAATAACGCGCTGCTGACCTGCTGCATCATCATGATGTCGACCCTTATCTTCCTCATCTTTTCCCGTGAACTGTGGATGTTTTACCTCTTCGCCATTGTCTTCGGCTTTGCTTACGGCGGTGAAGTGCCGCAGATGCCGGTCATGGTCGGCCAGTTTTTCGGTATGCGCGCCGTGGCAGCGCTGGTCGGTGTAACCGTTTTCGGTGCCACCATGGGTGGGGCTCTCGGTGCTTGGGTGGGTGGCAAGGTCTTTGATGTGACCCAGAGCTACCAGCTTGCCTTTGCTATCGCTGCGGCCACCAGCTTTGTCGCCATATTGCTGACGCTGACGCTGAAAAAGTTCCGGCCGGTTATTCAAAGGTGACCTTATGTAGCCTGCTTATATCTATTTTTTGTCATCAGGGCAGAAAAAAAGGTATAATTCTGTTCTGATTGCAACCATTGGATAATTAACTGCGACTTGCGTTGAGCTCAAGGTCGCCTGGAAAGGATACTTATCATTAATAGACGCGGAATAATGGCGTTCCTGACTGGGCTGCTGCCTCTGTTTGTCCTCGCTCACTTTGGGCACCACCTGATGATGGCGTTGCTTTCGCCTCTTCTCCCTTTCATACGTAATGATTTTTCTCTCTCGTATACGCAGGTAGGCGGATTGCTCTTTTCCTATAATGTTTCCTATGGCATCAGTCAGCTTCCTGCTGGTTGGGCGGCTGACCGACTTGGTCCCCGCATCATGCTCACTGCCGGCGTTGCCGGGGTGGCGCTTGCTGGCCTCTTGATTGGCCTTTCCCCAAACTACATTGTTCTGGCGCTTTTCTTGGTTATCTTGGGGCTGATGGGTGGTGGCTACCATCCTGCAGCATCACCATTGGTATCAGCCTCAGTCAAACCGGAGAACCGGGGAAAAGCGCTGGGCATCCATCAGATAGGGGGCACGGGGAGCTTTTTCTTGGCGCCGCTCATTGCCGCCGGACTGGCCAGTGCCTTGGGCTGGCGTGGCGCCTTTCTTTCCATATCCATTCCGGCGATTGCTTTCGGCATATTATTTTACATACTTCTGGGCCGTATGGGTTATACAGGTGCGCCCAAAAAGAAGGCAGCAGAGATTTCGGCGGCAAAGCCGTCTGAGCCTGGTGACCTGCGCCGGCTATCAGCGTTCATTGCTATAGGTATTGCCAGTATGGTGCTGGTATATTCCTCCCTCCAGTTCGTTCCCCTCTATGCCGTTGACATACTCGGTGCCAGCGAGGAGGCAGGCGCAATGCTGCTTTCCGTGGCCTATTTTGGCGGCATATGGGGCGGGCCTCTCGGCGGTTATCTATCCGACCGTCTGGGGCGGATACCGGTGATAATTGCGGTTGGACTGGTCGCCGGGCCGGCCATTTATCTTTTAAATCATGTATCCCTGGGGTTCAGCCTCTATGCTGTGCTGCTCCTTATGGGTACCGCGATGCACGTTGGTATGCCGGTAGTGGAGTCCTACATTATCAGCCATGTTTCACCTCGGAAGCGCTCCACGGTGCTCGGCATCTACTATACGGGCAGCCGTGGGGGACCGGCCATCACCCTGCTTATCGGCTACCTCATTGACACTTATCAGTTCTATATAACGTTATCTGGGATAGCACTAACCATGTTGGCTGTGGCGCTTGTTGGCACGGTGCTGCTCTGGGGCAAGCGCGGCTGATTGCCTAATTTGGCTCTTTCATCTGGCCCCAGCGGGCTATATATTTATCTTTGGCCTCAGGATTTACCATGGCTTTGGGCCATTCGCTGCGCATCACCCGCGCTACCTCTAGGACAGGGCGATGCCAGCGTTCCGCTTCAGAGGCCGGGGAATAAAAGGCGGAATGGGCCGTGCTGATGAAATTATCCAGCGTGAACAGGGGATTGTTGGGATCGGGGGGTTCGGGGTCCATGACATCCAGCACCGCCATGGCGATATCGCCTTCTTTAAGGGCCTGTAAGAGAGCCGCTTCATCAACAAAGCCACCGCGGGCGGTGTTGATCAGGCAGGCAGTCGATTTCATTTCCTTGAAGGCTTCATGACTGAAGATGCGTCTGGTCTCCGCGGTTAACGCCGCATGTATGGAGATGAAGTCGGACTCGCTAAGCAGGCGCTTCCAGTCCACCATTTCCACGCCCACCTGCCGGGCGACCTCCGGAGCCACGTACGGGTCATGGGCGATGATGCGCATGCCGAACCCTCCAGCTTTGGGCACCAGCGCCCGTGCTACCCTGCCGAAGCCAAAGAGGCCGAGCGTCTGGCCTTCCAGCTTGGTCATGGTCGGCCATAGGCGCTGTTGAATTTCGACACCGCTTGCCGAAAGCCCCCACTGTCCCTTTTTCACGGCCCTATCCAGATGGACTACCTTGCGGGTGCAGGCCAGAATAAGGGCCATGGCATGGTCGGAGACCTCTCCCACGCAGTAGTCGGGGACGTTGGTCACCAGAATGCCGCGCTCGGCCGCAGCGGCGGTATCAATGCTGTCGTAGCCTATCTGGGTATTGCTGATAAGCCGGCACTGTTCCAGGGATTCTATAATTTTGCGGGGCACGGGGCGTATACTGCCCACGGTGATGATGGCGTCGGCATCCCGGGCCAGGGCAATGAAATCGTCATCGCTCTCGCAGCGCCGGGCGATAAACTCCGCGCCCAGTTCCTGAAATTTCTGCGGATACTTCTCTGACTCTCCGGCGAGAGCCAGCGGCAGGACCACTTTGAAGGTATCGCTGCTCTTCAAGGTGTCATTCTCCTGCGTTCTGTGCTGTATTAGCTTTCCTTATCGATGGTCACTTCGCTGCCCGGGTCGACCTGTTTGAAGATTGTGGCATCGCCGACGACCCTGCCGAAAACGGTAACCGGACTCGCCGGGCGTGGCTTTTCGCCTTCGCTCATAGGCGTGGGACCGAAGAAGATGCAGAAACCCTGTCCCGGTGGCCAGTAACCAAGGTCGCCAACCTCCACCACGTCCTGCCCTTTCTCTTGGGCGACGCTGAGCGGGATGCCGAAATATATCTCGTCTCCCCAGGTGTTGGCCCGCCCTTTGATGGGCAGGGTGTCCCAGATCGCCTGGGCGGTGTTGGTGTCATTCAGTTCGGCCAGTGCTTCTACGGCTCCTGCCTTGATGCGAATTCGCTTGTCCATAACGCAGACCCTCCCCTGTATAAATGTTAATCAGTGCAAAATCAGTTATACAGTGTAGCACAACACGTATCAGTGCCGCAATTATCAGTACAGCTGTATTGACAAAGCGGCCAGCCCTGACTAGGATTTGAGTAACGACAAAAACAGAGTTAGCAGAGTGAAAGCGTATCTTGTCCTGCTGGTCGGGGTGGTGTCGGTATCCTTTGCCGCCATATTTATCCGCCTGGCGGAGGCGCCACCGCTGGTCATCGCTGCCTATCGTTTGACCATAGCCTCCCTCATTCTCGTCCCGATGGCCTATAAAAAGACGATACCGAGTGTGAAGCGGTTGCCCGGCCGTGATGGACTGTTATTATTTTTCTCCAGCTTCTTTCTGGCGCTGCACTTCGCCCTCTGGATAACCTCACTCAGCTATACCTCCATTGCCAGCTCGGTCATTCTGGTAACCTGCCATCCAGCTTTCGTCGCCAGCATCTCCTACTTCCTCTGGCACGAGGTGCTGAACAGGTTGACCATCGGCGGTATGGCGCTCGCTTTCGTCGGCATAGTGCTGATAAACTACGGTGGATTTACCTTTGGTTCACAGGCAATTCTGGGAGACGTGCTGGCCCTCATCGCCGGTTTCGCCATGGGCGGTTACCTCATCATCGGCGGTCAGGTGAAAGCCAGGATCGAGTTACTGCCCTACCTGGCCATGGTCTATGCCGGGGCGGCGGTTATGTTACTGCTGGCGACGGCTGGTTTCGGCTATTCTTTTACTGGCTATTCCGGCACGACCTACTTGATGATGGTGCTGCTGGCAGTAGTGCCGCAGCTTATCGGGCACTCCAGCTTCAATTTGGCGGTGCGGCTGATACCAGTGACCTTTGTATCGGTGGCCATTCTCGGTGAGCCGGTCGGAGCGACTCTGCTTGGCTACTTCATTCTGGACGAGGTGCCCACGGTTAAAGAGATTATCGGCGGCGTCCTTATTCTGGCCGGTATCTTCATCGTTCTCAGACAGACGCCGCAATATCTGGGAACGAAGTGATTTGCATTTGACAAGGTAATC
>DUFF01000089.1 GCA_011174815.1 Dehalococcoidia bacterium
CGCTGCTGGCGGCAAAGGTCGTGTGGAAACCGAAATGGTCGATAAGGTAGCCCAGCAATGGGGTCAGTATTCCGGCACCTTCCATATTGCCGAAAAAGTAAATGCCGAGCACAGTGGAGCGATTTCTACCTGAAGTGCGGTCAGCGATGAATGCCTGTGCGGCGGTGGTGTTGAAATACATGGCAATGCCGGTGATAACCAGTATAGCACCGGTACCAAAGCCGTAAGGTGCCAGATTGAGAAGGTAAATTACGATGCTGCCCGTCAAACACATGGTGATGATTATCGTCACCCGGCCAAAGCGGTCAGATAGGTAGCCGCCGACTGGTCCCGCCCAGAGCCCCATGAAATAAACCAGGGATATTGAAGCCGCCGCTGTTTCTTTGCCCGTGTTAAAAGTATCAACCAGGAAAAGCGGGACAAAGGAAACGATGGACATGAGCAGCGCCTGGGTGAAGGAACTGAGTGCAACCACAGTTACCAAATGGCGCTTATGGCCGGGAACAGGCGGGGCTTCAGCGGGGGCGCTGGCCTCCTTGGCTGCCGCTTTCTGAGATGGCACGCGTTTCCTCAGCATGATATGGAGCATAATGCCGATGCCGATGCTGGGAATGGCCAGCCCAAGGAAAGGTCCGCGCCAGCCCCAGGCGGCAGCGATGCCGGCGGCGATGAGGGGTGCCAGGAAGTAGCTGGTGCTGCCGCCGACCATGTGAATGCCGAGCGCCCGGCCCCAGGCTCTCGGCGCCACCACGGCCGATATCATAGTTGTAGAGGCGGGGTGATAACCGCCGCCCAGTATGCCCATCAGCACTAGGGCGATGATCAATACAAGATAGTTCGGAGACATACCAGCTAGCAGTCCGGTGGCGCCCACTCCGGCGATGCCGATGGTGAGCAGAATACGCGGCCCGAAGCGGTCGGCCAGCCATCCCGCCGGCAGCTGGCAGACGCCGTAAACCACGCCGAACGCCGATATGATGAAGCCGGCGCGGGTGTAATCAAGAGCGAATTCGTCGCGGATGTAGGGCAGTAGCGGCACCGGCAGGGCGGTCACCAGATGATGTGATAGATGCGCCAGTACAAACAGAGGCAGCAGTCCACTAAAGAGGGGGCGCAAGCTGAATCTACTAATAATGGCAATTTCCTTTCTGTGGTGAAAAACCGTTTTGCTGACAGGCGGTTACTGTGTCTGTATCATACCACGAAAGGGAAATAAAATTCTCATCGGGACTCCTGCCTTGTCAGGAGGTTCTTATTGGGGGAAGAAATTGCGTCCTGTGGTCAGCACCACCATTCCTTCGGCACCGTCGATATAAGCTGACCTCATCCATCATCTGGAAACAGTCATCTTCTCTCTGCGAAACTTGCTTTTTCCCAGCTTTGGCGGCAGTGGCTGTGGGGTGATGATGCAGCGAACGGCGCACTGCAGACAGCGCCTCCCCTCTTTCTTGGCTGCCTCATCATTGAGACCAAGCTCAACTTCGGCAAAGTTATTGATTCTCTTCTCCACCGGCAGCGCCGGCATAACCGCTCTGGCCCATGCGAAGAAGCCCTCGTCTTTGCCCACGCAGGGGCTGAACTCGCTCGGTGGCGCCAGGACTTCGCTGATGTCTCCCGTGCCGCCCAAGTATTTATCAATAGCAGATGCGGCCTTCCGGCCGGCGGCGATGGCCTCAATCACCGAGGCCGGACCACTGACGGCGTCACCGCCCGCCCAGACGCCCTGACTGCTGGTGGCCAGCGTGTCAGCGCTGGTCTCAATGGTGTTGCCCCGGCCCAGCTTGAGCTTGAAACCTTCCGGGATATCCGGTGTCTGACCGATGGCCGCGATAACGGAGTCGAAGTCGGTCGTGAACTCGCTGTCCCTGATAGGGACAGGTCTACGGCGGCCGCTGGCATCGGGCTCACCGAGTTGCATGCGGATGCAGATCAGCCTCAATATTTTGCCTGCCCGTTCTATGCGTACCGGCGCGGCGAGGAACATTATCTCTATCCCTTCTTCGAGGGCAGCCTCGACTTCTTCCGGACTAGCGGGCATCTCCGCCCGGGTGCGACGGTAGATGATGGTGACCTTCTTGGCCCCGGTGCGCAGGGAGACCCTTGCCGCATCGATGGCAACGTTCCCGCCGCCGATGACCGCCACCCGATTCCCGGTGTCTAACTTCTGGCCAAGGTTTATCTCCCTCAGAAACGTGGCGCCATCGAAGACGCCCTGAGCATCTTCACCTTCCACGCCCATCTTCATGCCCTGGTGTGCCCCGACCGCGGCGAAGACGGCATCATAGCCCTGGGCAAAGAGGTCATCGAGGGACTCCACTCTGGTATTTAATTTAATCTCAACCCCGGCCTTTTTAATAATGTCAATCTCGGCATTGAGCTTTTCCGGCGGCAGACGGTAATCGGGGATGCCGACGCGCATCATACCTCCGGGCTCAGGGAGAGCCTCGTAAACGGTAACGGCGTGTCCCTGCTTGGCCAGGTAGTAGCTGGCAGTCAGACCCGCCGGCCCCGAGCCGATAACCGCCACCTTCTTGCTGGTTGGCGGCGACTTCTTGGCGCGCTGCTGCCACTGGCCGTCGTCGCGCTCTGCCGCGGCCCATTTCAGGAACTTGATTGCTATGGGCTCATTCAGGGCCTCGCGGCGGCAGGCCTGCTCGCAGGGATGTATGCAGACCCTTCCTAGAACGCCGGGGAAGGGGACTTTTTCCCTGATGACAGCCAGCGCCTCGGCATATCTCCCCTCGCCGCAGAGACGTACGTAACGGGGGACGTCAATGTGGGCAGGGCATTCGTAGCTGCAGGGATTGGTCAGCTTCTCATGGTTTATCTCTGGCCGCCACTTGGCCGCCTTATCAATCAGTGCGCCGGTGGGGCAGACCTCAACGCAGGCGCAGCAGTATTTACATCCGGAATCAATCAGTGATTTGCCATCTGATGGTTCCGGCCAGCGGTCGCCGTCATGGTCGCCCATCTTGATAGCCTCGATGCCGCGTATCTCCTTGCAGGCATTGACGCAGCGGGCGCAGCTTATGCACAGATTATAGTCTCTCTCGAAGAGAGGATTGTCCCGGTCAACGGGTAAGCCACGGTATTGCCAGGCAAGCTCTTCTCCTTCCAGCCCGATGTAGTCGACGACCTGTTGCAGCTCGCACTGGTCATTATAGGGGCAGAGGACGCAGCGCTGGGTCACCGCCACGTTGCGCAGGCAGATATCATACGGCCCGCAGCGGTCGCGTCGCTCGCAGATGAGACATTCACAGGGGTGATGAGCGAGCAAATTTTTCAGCGCTTCCTTTCGCTCCTCTTTGACCCGGGGCGTGTCCGTGTGGACCACCATGTCTGCGGCGACCCCGGCCTTGCAGGCAAGGGCCGTTTCCTCCATGCTCTCGATTTCCACCAGGCACAGCCGGCAGGAGCCATCGGGGGTAAGCATGGGATGGGCACAGATGGCTGGGATATAAATGCCCGCCGCCCTCGCTGCCTCCAGTACCGTCATCTCCTCGCTGGCTTCGATTGTCTTACCGTCAATGGTTAATCTCATAGTTCCCCTACCCGATAACATTAAGTTCCAGATTTAAGCAGTTTCACCAGCCGCCAGCTGGTGTTCTGGCAGAGAATGATAATATCCTCAGTGGGCAGATAGTCGGTGATGGTGCGGTCGAACATGATGGTGCCTTCAGGGGAGAAGTCGGCGTCGCCTTTCCAGAGCACCAGCGTAAGAGGCACCATGGGCAACGGGTTAACGGTTGTTGAAACGTCGCCGAAGTCCGCTTTGCGTCCACCGACCGATTCCGCCATCTCCAGTAATTTATCTGGTTCATTCCCGAAGTACATGACCAGCGGCTTGATGGCCCGTTTATAAAAGGTAGGAAAATAGCCGACAGCTTCAGAAAGTTCCTTGAATGAGATGAGCTGGCCGGAGAGAGGAGTTCCCGAGACCTGCGCCACGTAGTGCAGCAGCAGGATTTTGTCAACGAGGGTAACGTGCTCATCCGTGTCCTTGAAGGTTACCTCGGCTTCCGGGTATTTGATGAGGTACGTCCGGTTCAGGTAGTCAAGGGAGATGATTTTTTCTGATTTCAGAAATCGGGCACCACATCGGCGGCACTGCTGCTCAATATCTTCGATTTCAGCCAGCTTTTCCACGGCGAGCCGGAACGCCAGTTCATAGCCATACCCGTCGTTTTGTTTGATGGCTGATATCAAAGCCTTGCCTTCATTCATCTGGTCTTTTACGCAATCTTACCCGATAGCTATTTCCGTCACTCCAGGGTGATTATAATTCCAGCCAGGAGTGCGAGTAGAGCGATTCACCGGTCAGAACCCTGACCGTTTTGGCGTACTTCGCTTCTTCTTCGGATAACGAGGCATAATCCGGCTTCTCGCCGTCCATAATATGGTGCACCAGGCTTAACAGCTCCGGCCTCTCCCCATTGGCAATCTTTATCAGGTCGGTATCAAAAGCATCCACAATTGCCGCGTGCAGGCCGTACTTCATCAGCATCATCAGGTAGGTGCGGTTAAGCCATGGCCTGAGGTGCGTAGGGGCACCATTGGAGACATTGGATAAGCCTACCGCAGATTTGCATCCCGGAACAACATCCTCCAGAAAGCTCATAAATTCCAGGCACGGCTTCACCTGGCTTGCTTCTACGTTTACGACGGGGGTAACGATAGGGTCAAACCAAATACTATCGTTGGCTATGCCCATCTCGTTGGCTTTGTACATAAGGTCAGCAGCTATGACTGCTCTTTCGGAAGCATCTCTGGGCATCCCTTCTCTTCCCCACAGGAGTCCAATGAAGTCAGCGTTGTATTTTTTAACCAGAGGTAGTTCCTCTTCCATGCGGACCAAGGAGATTGAATTAATCAATGACTTGCTTTTATTTGCCTTCAGCCCGGCCTCCATAGCCATTGGATTCGTTGTGTCCAGAGATAAGGGCTTATCCGTTACCTCCTGTATCGTGTTGACCACCCAGGTCATCAGTTCGTCACCGGCCTTCCTTGCCGGTCCGATGTTGAGGTCAAGGTAGTCCATCCCGGCTTCGGCTTCTGCTCTAGCTAGGTCTTGGATTGGTTTGGGATTTTTTTCCTTAATCGCCCCCCCGATGACCTTTGACATTATGTTTATGTTTTCGCCGATAAGTATCATCTTTACCTCCTTAGGGAGTCCATGACTTCACGTAGGCGGGAATGTGGGCGCCTTCTCTCGGCCCGACCAGTATCTCCCAGCCGGGCAATTCTTCTTCCAGACCGCCACTCTCCACGGCGGCATATCCCGGAATAATCAGTTTCTGATGTTTTACCTTGTCCATAATGCCGCACTTCTTGACAAAGGGGGCGATGATATCGGCGCTGAACTTGCCGGCCGCCCAGGCGGTCATCACCGAGAGCCCCTCCGTGTCCTTCACCAGTAGCCAGCTGGGAACCCGGCTCGTTTCCAGGTAACCCGAGACCAGGAAGTAAGTCAGGGAAAAATTGGTCGTTATCAGCACTGGCGCGCTTTCACCGGGGCTGCCAACCTCGTAAATACCTTCTTTCGTCGCCAGTGGCCGCTGCGGGTCAGTGAAGATGTTCATCCTTTCCACGAGCAGCGGGAACAGGCTTTCTCCGTAAAAATCAGACAGCACGATGATG
Organism: Dehalococcoidia bacterium; assembly: GCA_011174815.1. GTDB lineage: Bacteria > Chloroflexota > Dehalococcoidia > Dehalococcoidales > RBG-16-60-22 > E44-bin89. Next base: position 5,638 of record DUFF01000089.1, read on the forward strand.
CCGCCGTATTTGGCGACAAACATGGAGGCGAGCAGCGCTTCCTTCATCGGGTCGCCCGTTATCTCGCAGGGGAAGATGATGGTGGGGAAGCCGAGGGGGCGAAACTTTTTGTTCAGTGCCGCGCTCCGGATGATTATCTGGTCCTCAAGGGCTTGGCGGGGGTTTCTGGAGCCGGAGTCGATAACGATATTCTTTAGTCCCGCCTGGGTCAATTTTTCCGTTAGTTCCGCAACTTCTTCCAGGCTCGAACCTTTTACTGCCACCGGGCAGGAACTTTCCTTGGCCATCCCTGCGACCTTGTCAACACTATCCTTGGTGGCCGCATAGATAAGCGGCTTGCGGTCGGCACAGGCTTTCAGGCCGGCGGCCAGGACATCGGGATTGTCGCTCATCAGGATGATGCCGCCGTCGCTGCCCTGCGCCACCTTGCCCACCACGCTCTCAAATTTTTGGGGGTCGCCGGATTCGCTTTTCACCGCCAGCAGGTCGGGGCGGAGGGTGAGGCCGACCCTTTCATACTGGAGGTTCTTGAATTTATCCAGCCTGGCGCTCACCTCGGCATCGTCCATGGTGTCCTTGATGAGGATGGCGATGCCGGGCGGGTTCTCAAATCTTTTTTCGTGGCGGAACATAACCGTCTCGCCACCGATTTTGAGTGCCCGGTCGCCGGTGCCGATGGTGACCGGCAGAATGGGCGGTGCCGAGGCCTCGGACAGTTTCTCCTTGGCCTCCTCGGAAACGTGTGGGCAGGCGCTCAGTTCCACCTTGCCCGAGGCCAAGCTCATAGCGAAAGCCAGGCAGGTGGGTACGCCGCAATCACCGCAGTTCGTCTTGGGCAGCAGTTTAAAAATCTCAATTCCGGTAAGTGCCATGGCAAATCTCCTTTCTCAGCCCAGTATCGGGTCCATCGTCAGAGCCGGATGCCCTTTTTCCTCAAGGAAGGGCAGTATCTCTTCTTCAGTGGTGCCGACGGTCTCATCGGCAATCTTGTCCAGCAGGTCAGGCACGCCCATCTCCTCGGCGCGTACCTTGACCCGCTCGCCGATTTCCTCCTTCAACGACTTGGGCATCCAGACCATTCTCAGCAAACCACCGTCCCCGATGAGGAATTTTTTCTGGGTGGTGTTATATTTCCCGTGCCCGACAAAGCCCGGCGTGCTGATACCGCCACCAATGGTGCCGGCAAGGGTGGTGAACTTCATGCCGCATGGTGTATCACCGCTGTACTCACGGTTTACCGTCATCACGCCGTTGCAGAGGGGCAGAACGACGGCAATACACTCGCAGCAGCCGCAGGTGGTCATCGGGTCGTTGACCAGGCTGTAGAAGTTATAATGGTCGATTTTGCCGCGGGATGCCTTGGTGACGAATTCATTGACTCCCTTCCACTGCCCGAGCTTGGCATCGACCGTATCGCCCTTTTCCACCGGCTGGTTAGGGCCGGTAGGGTTGATTTCAAAGGCGGCCTTGCAGTCCATCCAGTTGTAGGAGCCGCACAGGCCGGTCCTCTCTGGGCTGATGACGCAAACGTGGCTTGGGGCGAAGGACTGACACAGCGTGCAGGAGTAATAGATATCAGTGGTCTCATCGGTCATGCCTTCGATGCGGGCATCACGCGTGGCATAGACTCCCTTGGCTTTCTCCACCACTTCTTTGACCTTGTCTTCTTCGGTGTAAAGCTTGACCTGTAGCTTATCGAAAATGCGTCCGAAGTCCTGGTGCAGTTTAGCGTGGAGAATGGTTCCGATGTGGGACAGATTGAAGCCTTTTTCCACCGCCTGCTTGCTGACGCGCAGCCAGGCGATGTCCCTCTGTCCGATGTGCATCGACCCCTGAGCATAGTTGATAAGGTGATGGATCTGCCGCTCCAGGATGGGCTCATAATCCTCCTGCATATTGCGGCCGGCGACTTCAACCACAATCGCCAAAGGCAGCTGGGAACCGGCTTCAACATCCTCTATTCCCGGACCTATAACCTCGATTTTGCCGTCCTCCACCTCTTCCATCCGCTTGCTGGTCACCCATTCCACCATCGGGGTGCGGCCGCCGCCGGTCTCAAGGTAAATATCCTCACCGCGGACCCTCTCCCCTTCAAAGGCGGGGCCGAAGGCGACCGGAATGGGCACCTCGGAGACGGTAACCTTAAGCCCCCTGGTTTCAACTGCCTTGGCCACGATTTCGTCGTGGGGAATATTGGAGACCACGTGTTCATAGGTGGTGATGCCCGTGGGCAGGACCTCGGGTATAGGTGTATCAGCGATGGCGGGGAAGCCGAAGTTAATCGCTCCAGCGGCGTTGGCATACCACTCGTCGCTTACGTAGCCCAAGGGCAGGGCAAAGGCGAAGATACGGTCCTTGTTATAGATGAGCACCTTGCGAAAATCGCCCGGCTCAATGCCCCCGAAGGATAATGCCGCCCGGGTGGCAAAGCCCATGGCGAAAACGGCCGACGTTATGTCCGGCCCATAGGAGACAAGGCGGGTGGGCCAGCCTATCTGCACTCCGGCCTCAAGAAGCTGCTCGGAAAAGCGCTGCCCGTTATATTCAGCCGCCATGAAGACGTAGATGTTCTTCTGCTGCAGCTCCTGCGCAATCTTGGCTGCAATCTCACTGCTCGGCGCAGCTCCGAGGACGGCGGCAAAGCCAGGCGCTGTGCCATCAACGAACTCGATGCCGCGCTTTCTCATGATGACATCATCGGCCGCCCCGAGCCAGATATTGGAGTCACTGACCTCTTCTCCCGTGAGGTAGAAGTCAGGCTGTTCCAGGTACCGAATGGCTTCAATCATCTCCTCGGCGAAAAAGGTGGCCATGCCGGCATCAAGGGCGGGGGCGAGGTAGGGTAAAGGGTGTTCTTCTCTAACCGGTGGTGGCAGCAGGGCGCGGCACCTCTTAAGGATGCCCTCCATATCGCCCAGTTTGGCCACCTTCTCGCCCAGGATACCGTATATCACTGGCAGGTAGTAGGCGGTGTTGGGGAAGCCAACCGGTTCATTGGCGCTCCATTTATCCATCGCCTGCTTCCACTTCTCTTCTGCCTGCCCGACAATCTTATAAGCACCTCTGATTGCGGCTGAAGCTATGATTTTTGACATTCTTGCTAACCCCTTTCTCTCATCGCTCTGGCTTGGCCTACTCCATCTCGCGCCTCATCGCCATATCATAGAGGACGCGCTCCCTGGCCTTGTCAATGCCCAGAGCTTTGCGCTTCTTGTCTATGTGGTCAATCATCAGTTTGGCCATTTTAATCGGGTCAGGTTCAAAAGCCCACATACCGCCATACAGCTCTTCCATGTCCTTGAAGAGGAATTCGGTTACCTCTTTGCTGCCCAGCGTGGGCCAGGTAACGCCGAACACGGTGAAGACGCCGGAGCTGACGAAGTACTGGCCGATGGAGATAGCTTTCTCGCTCATCCACTCCGGTGCCGCGCCGGCAGCGGGCAGGTCACTGATGTCATCGCCCAGGCCGCCGTCCTTCACCATCGCCGTGGCGGCGATAAGGATGCGGGCGTTATCAACACAGGAACCGAGGTGCAGTACCGGCGGTATGCCCACCGCTTCACAGACGGAGGCAAGTCCCTCGCCGGCAAACTCTTTGGCTGATTCGGGGAGCATGAGTCCGGCCTTGGCACAGGCCATGGCGGCACAGCCCGTCTGCAGTACCAGCACGTCGTTCTTGATAAGTTCCTTGACCAGCCTGACGTGAATATCATCGTGGGCGACGCGCGCGTTATTGCAGCCGACCACTCCGGCCACGCCGCGAATGCGGCCGTTGATGATGTTATCGTTGAGCGGCCGGTAAGAGGCGCGGAACAGTCCGCCCAGCAGGTAGTTGATAGTTTCGTGGCTGAAGCCAGCAATCAGGTCAGACTTCTGTTTGGGAATGCGGATATTCTTGCCGCGATTGGAGAAGTTATCGATGGCGGTTTTGATAATCGTTTTGGCCGTTTCCGTGGCCTTGCGCTCGTCAAACTCGATGTGGGTGGCGCCCTCAATCTTGGCCCGGGAGTCGGTGGTGATTACCTTGGTGTGGAAGCAGTTGGCCACGTCCACCAGTCCCTGCATGATGCACTGCACATCCACCACTATGGCCTCCACCGCCCCGGTGACGATGGCCGTCTCCTGCTGCAGGAAATTACCGGCGATGGGCACGCCGTGGCGCATCAGTATCTCATTGGCGGTGCAGCACATGCCGGCTAGATTAATGCCCTTGGCGCCTTTGGACTTGGCGTATTCAATCAGTTCTTTGTCCTGCGTCATTACCGCCAGTATCTCGGCCAGTTGCGGTTCATGGCCGTGAATAATCAAATTGACCTCGTCTTCCTTCAATACGCCGAGGTTTATCTGGCTGAGCACCGGCGATGGTGTGCCGAAGAGCACGTCCTGGAGCTCGGTGGCAATCATGCTGCCTCCCCAGCCATCGGCAATAGCAGCCCTGGCCCCCTGAAGGAGCAGGTTTTTGTAGTCCTGGTCAACCCCCATATGGGTGCGGTGCATTGCCTCCACCACCTCACGGTCAACACCGCGCGGGGCAATGCCAGTCTCGCGCCAGATCTCCTGTCGCTTCAGTGGTGCCTTCTTCAGAGTGAGGAGCTCTCCCTCCTGCCGGCCGAATTCCGCGAGCAGCATCTCACCGATGTCAACGGCAATCTCATTGTTGCTGCGCTCTCCAATCTCGACGCCGAGGTCGAGCGCCAGTTGCAGGAGCTTCTGCTCGTCTTTGATCTGGAATTCGGGGGACTCTCCTTTGGCGGCAATGAGGAATGCCTCAGCAACGCGGCGGCCGTGGTCGCTATGGGCGGCGGCGCCCCCGGCTACCTTGCGCAGGAAATTGCGGGCGGCAATGGTCTCGGCGGTGGCGCCACAGACGCCGGTCCGCTTCCTCTTTTCTTCCGGTGTCTCCTCTTTTCCTTTCGGCAGCGGCACCCGGCAGGGGCCCATGGCACAGATATTGCAACAGCTCCCCTCCGAACCTATAGGGCAGGGTTTGGTGGTATCAGCGCGGTCAAAGACGGTTCTCACCCCGTCCTCACCTGCTTTTTTAATCATATCGATGGTCGCATCGTCAATGCTTTTTACTACTTCCTTTTCCTTCTCTTCAGCCATTATGGTCTCCTCCCAGTCCTAGTTTTTATCTCAAGCGGCGGTCAGTTCAGCCATCATATCCTTGACCAGTTTAATTGCCTCGGGATGTCTCATAATCAGCACGTCGGCACCCGCTATAAGCAAACACATGGCGGACATGGCCTCAAGCAGGACGCCTCGCTTCTTGGCGTCCCCCATCGTGGGGTCATCCTTCTCTGAAATCTGGGCTTCTTTGGCTTTCCAGACTTCTTTGGCGATATTGCAGATAATGGGGAACTGGAGTTTATCGTCCTGCTGGGTTAATGCCGCCATTCTCATTCGTTCCATTACGGAATAGGCATACTCAATGCCGTAGCCAATGCCGCTCACCGTGGGGTCCATGACAATCAGCTCGTCAGGGACACCCAGGTTGCCCAGCAGGATATTCAGTTGCTTGGCCAAGTTGATATCAATCGGCGTTGAAGCCGCCACTGTGTGCTGGTAGCCAATGGCGGCGGCGCCAAGCTGTTTGTGGTCACCCTCTTCCACCGGGCCGATAATCAGGTTTTTCCCGTGGCAGACTTCGGTTACCTTGCGGAAAACCTCAACGTCTTTATCATGGTTGGCGGTGCCCCAGACGATGAGCGGGACATCGACCGCATCAGCGACCTTTTTAACCACCTCGGCTGCCTCCTTGGCACCGCGGTCAAGTCCGTTGGGGTCGGTGCTGGCCAGTTGCAGGCAGAGCATCTCCGCTCCATAGTCGTCAATGCACTTTCTGGCCCAGGCAGCAGGGTCATCGGTGATGCCGGCAAAGGGCTCCAGGGCGGCTTCGGGCCATTCCTCGGGAGGTGAGTCGTAGACCTCCATGGCGATTCTGGGCAGGTGCGGCATCTCGCCTTCAAAAAGATAGAACGGATAGCAGCTCTCGCCGCCAACGACGACCGCCTTTTCATCCTTGCCCAGTTTGATTTCTTTAATCTTTCCCGTATAGGTGGTTTTCGGTATCTCGATTGCCATTGTTACCTCCTTTGCCTAGGCTGGATTCTTTCTCTTCTCGCTGCCGAACCAGTCTTTTCCGTACCAGTACCTTTCCGCGGTGCTCAGGTACTTCAGCTTTTCGGCGCGGCTTCCCAGCTTCTGACGCCACCTGCCCATCTCTTCGCCCTCGGGCTTTCCTTTATCATACGTTTTCCCGAGCACTTCCACCTTATCGCGGTTGGGAGCGCTCTTTTCCTCAATCTTATACTCTTCCATAATTAGCCTCCTTTCAGGCCAGGCCTGCGGCCAGTTTGGCCGCTCTTACCGTATTCAGCATCAGCATGGTTATGGTCATCGGCCCCACGCCACCCGGGACCGGCGTGATAGCGCTTGCTTTCTCTTTTACTCCCTCAAAGTCAACATCGCCGACCAGAATGGCCTTGCCCTCCGCCGTCTTGCCCACCCGGTTCACGCCGACATCAATCACCACCACCCCTTCCTTGACCATATCGGCGGTGACGGCTTTGGGTCGGCCCGCGGCTACTATCAGTATATCAGCCCTTTTGGTGTGAAAGGAAATATCGCGGGTGCCAGTGTGACAGACAGTCACGGTGGCATTCGCCCCCGGTCTCTTCTGCAATAAAATATTGGCAATAGGCTTGCCGACGATATTGCTTCTGCCAACAACAACGACCTCAGCGCCTTCTATCTGCACTCCAGACCGGATCAAGAGCTGCTGGATGCCATGGGGAGTGCAGGGTAAATAATCAGGTTCCCCTATCATTAATTTTCCCACATTTACCGGATGAAATCCATCCACATCCTTTTTGGGGTTGATGGCATAGAGTACTTCCGTTTCATCAAGGTGTTTGGGGAGGGGGAGCTGCACCAGAATGCCGTGTATCTTGGGGTCTTTGTTCAGTCGGTCAACGAGTGCCATCAGTTCCTCCTGAGTGGTCTTCTCGGGCCGGTCAATCCGTTCCGAGTAGATGCCCAGCTCAATTGAGGTTTTCTCCTTGGCGCCCACGTAGGACTGTGATGCCGGGTCCTCGCCGACCAGTACCGTGGCCAGCCCTGGCACTAGGTTGTGCTTTGCTTTGAGCTCGATAATCTCCTGCTTCAATTCCTCGCGGATCTGTCTGGCAATTTCTGTCCCGCTGATAATACTGGCTGTCATTTCACGTTCCTCCAATGTGTTTTCAGGCACTGACCTTGTTCTTTAACAATTCGGCCATCAAAGTATCGACTGCACTTGCCGCCCGGCATTCGGGCAACTCAAGGAGCGATTTCATCGCTATATCAGATTCACTGATGATATCATCCAGGGGAATGATGGCGGTCGGTTCCATTCCCAGTCTGCTCATCTCTTCTCTTACATTAGGGTCCAGGCCATCGGGGACCATGTTTATGATGACTGACTGCCTCTTCACCACCAGTTTCAGTTCCTCCACCAGTTCCTTGACGCGGGCGATGGTGCGTACGCCTTTCACTGAGTGGTTGGAGACGAGGAGCAGCTCATCTATGTTCTGCGTGGTGCGGCGGCTAAGGTGCTCCATGCCGGCTTCGTTATCCATAACAATGTACCGGTAATTCCCAGACATGCTGTCCATGAATTTACGCAGGAGCAGGTTGGGATAACAGTAGCAGGCGGGCCCCTCCCCCCGGCCCATGGCCACCAGGTCAAGGCCCTGGCTCTCCACCATAGCATCGTTGAGCTTTATTTCCAGGTACGCTTCTTTGGTCATCCCCGGCGGGATATTGATTTTCTCTTCATTGAAGGTGGCGATGATGGCGCCAATGGTCTGCCTGACGCTGAGCCCCAGGCTCTCACCCAGGTTGGCATTGGGGTCAGCATCCACCGCCAGAATCGGCCCCATCCCGTTCCTCTTCAAGTAGCGGACGACCAGGCCGGCAACCGTGGTCTTGCCGCTACCGCCTTTGCCGGCAACCGCAATATTGTAGCTCAAACTTTGATCCTCTCCTTTGGGTTATTGTTTGACTTACTGGCCAGCCTTTTGCTCACCGTGGGAAACTCCTCAGCGTTGGTGTGCGGCAGAAACAGCGCGGCCACATAATTATTCATAAAGTCTACATTCTCGCTCAGCTCGAGATTGGTCATCATCTGGGCCACTCTGCGGGCATCGTCAAGCAGGTCCGTGGAGAAAGATGTCAGCCTGGCGCCCAGGAGTGCGCCATTGCCAATGAATATGAATCGCTCCTCGGGCAGATCGGGGAGCAGCCCTATGGTGATGGCTCTTTTTACATCTATGTTGCTGCCGAAAGCACCGGCGATAACTACCTGGTCAAAGTCGCAGCCGCCGATGCCCACGCTTTTGCTCAATGTCTTGCAGCCGGCATACATGGCAGCCTTGGCCCGCATCAGGTTATCGATATCCACCTCGGTAATGACAATGTCGCTGCCGGTCTGCGTTTCTTTTGCCCAGGCCAGAACGTACTCGTAGCCATCGGCGCTGGGCCTCACTCGCTTGGTCGGCAGGTTCTGGTTAAATTTGCCGTTTTGCCCGATAACGCCGGTTGCCAGCAGCTCGGCGACCGCGTTAATCAGACCGGAACCGCAGATGCCTTTGGGCTTGACGCTGCCGATGGTGCCGACTTTTGGTTCATAGTTTGATGGATTGATTTCTACGTCTTCTATCGCGCCCTCGGCGGCGATGATGCCATGCTTGATGCCGCCGCCTTCAAATGCCGGACCCGCGGAGCACGAAGCAGTGACCATCCAGTCTGAATTGCCAATGACGATTTCCCCGTTGGTGCCGATATCCATAAAGAAGGTAAGCACCTTTCTCTGGTGCACGCCGGCGCCGACGATGCCGGAGACAATATCCCCGCCTACGTAACTGGCCACCGCCGGAAAGAGGAAAATCTGGGCGTGGTCACCGGCCTTGATCCCCAGCGAGCTCGCCGGTACAGGAGGGAAAAAGTTGGCCACGGGGGTATATGGCGTCAGCCTGAGGTGCTGGGGATTGAGCCCGAGCAGTATCTGGGTCATGGTGGTATTGCCGGCCACCATAAGATGGCCGATGCGTTCTGCATCGACCTTGCTCTGGGCTTGCAGTTCCTCAATGATGCCGTTGATGGTAGCCACAACCGCCTGTTGCAGTTTCTTCAGGCCGCCCGTTTTCTGACAGTAGGCAATGCGGGTGATGACGTCTTCTCCATAGCTAATCTGGCCGTTGTAGGCCATGCTCTCGGCAACGACACGGCCGCGGTTCAAATCAAGCAGCTGCCCGCAGACGGTGGTGGTGCCGATGTCAAAGGCCAGCGAGTGATGTTTATCCCGGGTGTCCCCGGCCTCGATATTGATCACTCGTGGCCGCCGTCTATCTCCAGCCCTCGGCTTCACCGCGGTGACCAGCGTGGTTACTGTGGCTTTCCAGTTGCCGTCACGCAGAGTGCTGGCCAGCTTTTGCACCACATGGAAGTCAATGGAAAGGTTGCTCAGACGGTAGCGCTGCCTGAGGCCACGAAGCAGCCGGGAAAGGTCGCTGGTATTGTCATCCAGCGTGGGCGAAGGCAGTTCCACGAAGTACTTGGTCAGTGGGGGCACGAACCGCCAACCGGTGGCCAGAACTTCGGAAACCTGTTTTTGTTCACGGGCCAGTACCGCTTTTTCCAGCCTTGACTCTACCGGGACGTATACGGACAGGTCAGAGAGAACCCGGCTCTGACAGGCCTGTCTGATTCCTTTACTGAATTCCTGGTCAGAGATTTTATCCGTTCTGGTGGTTTCTACCTCGCCCTCTTCAATCTGTACCTTGCACGTCCCGCAGGTGCCCGCACCCCCGCAGGAAGCATAAATGCGCACCCCGGCGGCGATGGCCGCCTGCAGCAGATTTTCCCCCTGGTCCACCACGATTTCCACGTTGTCCGGTTTGAAGTGGACCTTTAATTTTTTCTTTCCTGTCATCCTGACCAGCTACATTAAATATTATTAAATATTGCTAAAAGAGTCCCTGTACTTTACCTGTATTGGCGTCCACATCTACCTTGCGGAAAGCCGGGTCAGAACTGGTACCGGGCATCAGGCTGATAGTGCCGGCACAGGGGCAGAGAAACTTGGCCCCCGAGTAAATAAGGACGTCGCGAATGGGCAGTGCCCAGCCCTTGGGCACGCCTTTTACGGTTGGGTCGTGGGTGAGGGAAAGGTGTGTTTTCACCATCATGGTGGCGTATTCATCATATTTGTTATCCGATTCGAATGCCTTGGCCTTGGCCTCGGCGTCCGGAGTCCAGGACACTCCATCAGCGCCGTAGACCACCTTGGCAATTTTCTCCACCCGCTCCCTCAGCTTCATCTCCATGGGATAGAGGAACTGGAAATTGTTATTGTCTTCGCTAGCTTCTTTGACGGCGTCTGCCAGCTCCAGCGCGCCATCGCCGCCGTTGGCCCAGTGAGAGGCAACGGCGCAGCGTGCTCCTGCCCCCTCGGCCGCTTTGCGTACCATGGCGATTTCATCTTTGCTATCGGTGGCAAAGCAGTTGATGCACACCACCGGATTGATGCCTGACGTCCGGATGGTATTGATGTGGTGGAGCATATTGGGCAGGCCTTTCTCCAGCAGCCCGAGGTCTTCTTTGGTGTAGGCTTCGGGTAGCGGAATTCCAGCCACCACTCTGGGTCCGCCACCGTGCATCTTAAGGGCACGGATGGTGGTGGTGAGCACGGAGACATGTGGCTTGAGGCCGCTGTAGCGGCACTTCACATTCCAGAACTTCTCAAAACCGATGTCCGCGGCGAAGCCGCTCTCGGTAACATGGTAGTCAAATAGTTTAAGGCCAACGCGGTCACCGATTATAGAGGACTGCCCCACGGCGATATTGGCGAATGGTCCAGCATGTACCATTAAGGGTTGGTACTCAACGGTGGAACACAGGGTGGGGTTGATGGTGTTGCGCATCCAGGCGGTCATGGCCCCGCCCACCTCTAAATCGCCGGTGGTAACGGCGTTGCCCTTCTTATCATAGGCTACAGTAAGCTCATCCAGCCGTTTTCGCAGGTCGGCCAGGTCATTTACGATTGATAGTATGGCCATGAGCTCGGAGCTCACGGTGATGCCGAACTTCGACTGCATCATGAAGCCGTCCATGCGACCGCCAAGGCCGATGATAATGCTGCGCAGGCTCTGAGCGCAGAAGTCAATGACCCAGCCCATCTCCACTCTGGTGGGGTCAATGTCCAATCGACGCATTTTGGTCAATCGGGCAAGCTGCTCGTCATCATAGTTGCGCTCGTGCTGCATTCTGGCGGTCAGGGCGACCATCGCCAGGTTATGGGCGTTGGTGATGTCGTTGATATCACCAGTGAGACCCATGGAGAAATCGGTGAGCGGAATAAGAAGGGCGTTGCCGCCGCCGGCCGCGGTGCCCTTGATGTTCATGGTGGGTCCGCCGGAAGGCTGACGGATGCAGCCGCCAACATTCCAGCCTCTCTTGCCCATACCTTCAATTAGTCCGACGGTGGTGGTGCTTTTGCCTTCACCGAGAGGGGTGGGGGTGATGGCGGTTACCTCGATATACTTGCCATCGGGTCTGTCTTTGAGGCGGTCGATAATCTTCAAGAAATCGAGTTTGGAGATTCTGCCGTAGGGAAGAATCTCGTCTTTCTCCAGTCCCATCCGCTCACGCCACTCCTCCGGCATTGGCATATTTGCCTCAGAGGCTTCGGCAATCTGCCAGTCCTTCATTTTGGTTGCGTCGTACGCCACGGGGACCTCCTGTATTATATTTTTATTAGCTGATTTTATTTATAGCTGGCGGTTTCTTTTATGGTCGCCAGTTTCTGGTAAATGTTCTTTACTTCGCTCATAACTACCGGGCTGGCATTAACCAGAGGTTGATTGGCCAGGTCAGCATCAACGATTGCCTGGTCGTAGGGTATGAAGCCCAGGAATTCGAGGTCGGGCAGACTGGAAATGAGGAAATCATGGTCGGATTGGCTGCGGATTTTGTTGCCCACGGCCGCCATGTTCTCCAGGCCGATGTCCCTGGCCAGACTTTTTATGGCGTGGGCGGTTTCCAGGCTCCGCCGACCTGGCTCCACCACCACTATCAGTTTGTCCACGGCGCCGGCAGTGGCCCTTCCCAGGTGCTCTATGCCGGCCTCCATATCCATAATGATGACCTCATTTCGGGCCAGAAGCAGGTGGCTCATCAGCGCCTTAAGCAGCGCATTTTCTGGGCAGTAACAGCCGGTACCCCCTTTTTTAATTCGCCCCATAACCATCAGCCGGATACCGTCGAGTTTTTGCCAGTATTTTCCCGGGAGGTCGTCTACCTTGGGATTCATTCTGAAGTAAGCGCCGGAGCGCCCTGGCTGGGTTTCTGTTCGT
>DUFF01000009.1 GCA_011174815.1 Dehalococcoidia bacterium
AAGTTTTACTTTGCTTAGCGCCTGGAAGATGCTACAATAATAGTCAAAATTGTCCTGTTTTTAACTACTCGCCAGGGAACTGATTTGGTCTCTAGAACTTCAGCCAAGGGCTCAACACGTATTGGCAACACCAACTTCCGGTGGGGCGAACGCACCTATGTCATGGGTATCTGCAACCTCAGCGCCGACTCGTTTTCCGGGGATGGACTGGGCAGCGACGTTGAGGCGGCGCTGGCACAGGCACAGCGCATGGTGGCAGAGGGCGCCGACATCATCGACGTCGGTGGCGAGTCCACCCGCCCCGGCAAAGAGCCGCTGCCCGCAGATGATATTGATGAGGAACTGCGGCTGGTCATCCCGGTCATCGAAAGGCTGGCCGGCGAAATATCGGTGCCCATCAGCATTGACACCTACAAGCATGGCGTGGCCCGCCGAGCGCTTGAGGCTGGCGCCGCAATGATAAACGATATCTGGGCACTCCGGCAGGACCCCAGGCTGGCGCAGCTGGCTGCCGAAAGGAATGTACCCATAATCATGATGAGCAATCAGCGGGATGGGCCAGTCGAGGACATCATGCCCGCCATAACCGCCGACCTGAAGAGGGCGGTAAAACAAGCAATCGAAGCCGGGGTGCCTCCAGAGAATATCATCATTGACCCGGGGATAGGCTTCGGCAAGAGCCTGGAGCAGAACCTAGAAATCGTCCGCCGGCTGGCTGAGCTCAAAAAACTGGGGCAACCGATTCTCCTGGGCAGTTCCCGCAAAACAATGATCGGCATCGTGCTCGACGTGCCCACGGACCAGCGCCTTGAGGGCACCGCCGCCACGGTAGCCATCGGCATCGCCAACGGCGCTGACATCGTGAGAGTCCATGACGTAAAGCAGATGGTTCGCGTCTGCCGCATGAGCGACGCGATTATAAGAAGGAGGACATTACGTGACTGAAGCAGTAACCGTCTACCTCGGCCTCGGTTCAAATCTGGGAGACCGCCAAGCCAACCTGGATAGAGCGCTGGAGTTTTTATCACAGCGCCTGCGCATGGGCAAAGTCTCCTCCATCTACGATACCGAGCCATTAAGTGACAGCAACCAGCCCCGATTCCTCAACCTAGTGTGTCAGGCATTCACCCGGCTGGAGCCGTCGGCATTGCTGGCACTGGCCAATGGGATCGAACGCAAGCTGGGCAGAGTGGGAAAATCAGGTAAACCCCGAACCATAGACATCGATATCCTTCTTTACGGCGACCAGGTCATTGACACGCCGGAGCTGGTTATTCCCCATCCCAAGATGACCGAAAGGGCATTTGTGCTCATCCCCCTGGATGAGATTGCCCCGGATATAATTCATCCGGCAGCAGGAAAAACGGTGAAAGAGCTGCTCCAGGATGTTACCGAAAAACAGGGGGTCCTCAAGCTGGAATAAACGGGGGCAGACAAGCATGTATGAAATAGCTGTGGAAAGCCATTTTGACGCCGCCCATTTCCTGCGCGGTTACCGTGGCAAGTGCGAGGCGCTACATGGGCACCGTTTCCGCGTGGTGGCCAGAATCAGTGCCGCCAAACTCGATGACGCCGGCATGGCCTATGATTTCACCGAACTGAAAAAACACCTGAATGACATTCTGAGCCAATTTGACCACACCTGTCTCAATGACGTGCCCCCATTCGACGAAATAAACCCCTCTTCCGAAAACCTCGCCACGATAATCTACAATGAACTGAAGACAAAGCTGGCCGGGGCACCGGTCTCCGTCTCCAGCATTGAGGTGTGGGAATCGCCCCAGAGCTGGGCAACCTTTCGGCCTGATTAATGGCGCTGGTCCGGCGGCAGCAGGTCGGGGATGGTATCAACAATCGGGTAATCAACCTTGCATTTACCGCAGTGCAGCGAGCCGCTGACTATCTCCCCCTCATTTTCCTCCTCAACCGTCAGATGCAACTCTCCCTTGCATACCGGACAGACCAGTATGTCCATAAGCTCCCTTTTCATAACCCTGATTATATCACGATTGGTCATTACTTTTAACCATAAACAGGCGGTTCCTCTGCCGACCTTTTTGACAAATAAAATTTGCCTGTGATACCATACCAATCAGTTGCACATTTTGAAAGAGGGGACGAAAAAAGCATGAGAAAGAACCTGACCAAGGAGAAAATCCAGGCTGGTGAAACCACCTACGGTGTATTTGTCAATGTCTCAAATCCCTCTATTGTCGAAATCATCGGCCATCTGGGATTTGATTTTGCTCTCATTGATGCCGAGCACGGCCCAATGGGCCTTGAATCCTGCGAACAGATGATCCGGGCCGCCGATGCAGTCAATATTACGCCGCTGGTGCGCATTGCTATGAACATCCAGCAGAACATCCTCCGTTTCCTTGACATGGGGGCGCTGGGCGTGCAGCTGCCTTTGCTCAATACCAAAGCGGACGTGGAAAACGTGGTGCGCTCGGTCAAATACCGACCGGAAGGCAGGAGGGGGCTGGCCGGTGTCAGAGCCAACAGCTGGGGTCTGGCCGGTCCGCTGGGCGAATATGTTCAGGAAGCAAACCGCGAAACACTGGTTATCGTCCAGATAGAAACCATGGAGGCGGTAGAGAACCTCAAAGAGATACTGACCGTACCCAACGTCGATGTCGTCTTCATCGGGCCGAATGACCTGTCCCAGGCTATGGGGTATCCGGGTCAGATGAAGCATCCTGAGGTACAGAAAATGATAGACCGCCTTGTTAAGGAGATACACGCCGCCGGCAAGGCAACCGGCACCGTGGCCTACGACGCGGAAACGCTGAAGCTGCGCAAGGAACAGGGCTTCAAGTTCATTGTCTACAATGTCGTAGCCATGATCGTGAAGTCGGGTCGTGAATATTTACAGCTGGCACGAGGACAGTCGTAACACATTTCATTCCGCACATTAGCTTAGCAAATAACCGGCAGGTATGAAATCGATTATGGCTGGAACTAAAGTCAAGGAGCAGGCAACAATAAAGGTCAGTATTGAGGTTATGTCGTGGCTGAAGGAGGACTTCAACCATGACGGCTGGGACAAGCTGGTTTTTGATCAGGAAATCTCCCGGAATTCATCAATAATGAACTTGTTGCAACAACTGGCTCAGAGATACCCCAAATTCAACCGGAAGGCTTTTGCTGATGCCAAACAGAATTTGCTTGACTACTGTGCCGTGGTTTTCAACGGCACGTTCTTATCCTCGCTTAAGGACCTCAATACCAAACTGAAAGAAGGCGACACTGTAAAACTAACCCCCGGCTTTTATGGGGGATGAAAGGAGGAATGTAGCATATGCTTGGTTCCACTGGTAAAGTGCTGAGAGTTGACCTCACTCAGGGCACACTAAAGGACGAAGCTCTGGACGAAGCCACGCTCCACAAGTATCTCGGTGGCACGGGGCTTGGTGCAAAATATTTGATGGAGGAAGTGAACCCTAAACTTGACTGGTCTGACCCCAAGAACATCTTATTCCTCGGCTCGGGCGTTCTCGGCGGGACTCGAATTCCCGGCTGCGGCACCATATCCTTTGTCACCAAGGGAGCTATGACCAATGGCGCCACCTCCAGTCAGGCGAACGGGAACTTCGGGGCCTATCTCAAGTGGTGTGGCTACGATGCCATTATCGTTCAGGGTGTCTCTCCCACCTGGAAATACCTCTACCTGCATGAAGGCGGTGCCGAGCTCAGGGACGCCAGCCAACTGGTTGGCAAAGGCAGCTGGGAAACGGAAGATGCCATCAAGGAAGAACTGGGCTACAAGGAGCGCGGGATGAGCGTCTTCAGTATCGGCCCGGCAGGCGAGAATATGGTGCGGTTTTCCGGCATATTCGGAGACCGGGGCCATGCTGCTGCCCACAATGGCCTCGGTGCCGTAATGGGCTCGAAAAAGCTGAAGGCATTTGCCGCTCAGCGTGCCCCCAACAAACTTCAGTTCGCCGACCCGCCGAAACTCGGTGAACTGGCCAAGAAGACCACCGAAGGTGCCAAAGCCTTTGGCGGCGGCGGCGTTTTCAACTGGGGTACCAGCCGAGTGGTACCGGCTGCAGAGCCTGCGGGCTGGCTGCCAGTCAGGAACTACACGACCGATGTGTTTTCAGAGAAGGATCTCTTTGACGGGCAGCGTCTCCGCTCCCTCTTTCAGAGCCAGAACTATCCCTGCTATGGCTGTGCCTCCCACCATTATGAACTCATGACCGTCACCGAGGGCCCATACAAAGGTTTCTTCGGCAAAGAGCCCGAATACGAGCAGTGGGCTGCCTGGGGACCACAGATATGGCAGAAAGACCCGGGGGCCGCTGTGGTACTCTCGAATGAGTGCGATAACCTCGGTATGGATACCAACGAGGCGGGATGGCTTGTCGGCTGGGTGATGGAATGCTACGAAAAGGGTGCCCTGAAAAAAGAAGACCTCGATGGCCTGGAAATGACCTGGGGAAACGTGGAGGCAACCCGCGCCCTGTTAAAGAAAATCGCCAATCGCGAAGGTTGCGGAGACATGCTTGCCGAAGGTGTAAAACGCGCCGCCGAGAAACTTGGTGGCGAGGCGGTCAACTGGGCGATATTCACCGGCAAGGGCAATACCCCCAGAGGCCATGACCACCGCGGACGCTGGGTGGAGATGCTGGACACCGTTGTTTCCGATTGTAGCACCTTGCAGACCCAGATGCTGGTCATGAACAAAGACTTGTGGAAGATGCCCAACCCGATGGATGTCTTCAACCCCGACCATGTTGTCCAGGCGGAGGCCAACTCCACAGGCTCGATGACGGTCTGCGACTGCCTCGTCCAGTGCTGGTTCACTAGCTTCTGCGACACGGAAACGCAGACCGAGGCCATCAACGCCGCCACCGGCTGGAAGCTGAGCGTTGATGATGTTATGAAGGTTGGCCGGCGTACGGTCAACCTGATGCGTCTCTACAACCTCAAGTGCGGACTGACGCCGGATAAAGAGAAGCCATCGCCAAGGTACTGCTCTCAGCCAGTGGATGGCCCGAACAAAGACAAGCCCATCGCCCCTCACTGGGAAAAGATGATGGATCAGTACTACCAGTTGATGGGCTGGGATAGAAAGACCGGTATGCCACTGCCAGAGACATTGAAAGATTTGGACATTGAGGATTTAGCAAAATAATATCACAATAAAAATAAAAGGAGAAAAGTGCAGAATGAAAGTTGATCCTGAACTGTGCATCGCGTGCGAGGCCTGTCTGCCCTACTGCCCGATGGGCGCTATAAGCATGGACGACGTAGCCAAGATTGACCCGGACGAATGTGTTGAATGTGGGGTCTGTTTTAGAGCGCAGGTATGCCCGGTTGACGCCTTTGTTGAGGAAGTCCACGAGTGGCCCCGTTCGGCGAGGGCTGCTTTCTCCAATCCGCTGGTAGTACACAAGGAGACCAGAGTTCCCGGCAGAGGCACGGAAGAGGCGAAGACCACCGATGTTACCGGCCGTTTCAAGAGAGGTTTTGTTGGCATAACTGCGGAGATGGGTCGCCCCGGCATCGGGGTCAGGTTCTACGATGTTGAGAAGGTAGCCCAAGCAATGGCCAAAACTGGAGTTGAGTTTGCTCACGATAATCCGGTCACTCATCTTATGGTTGACAAGAAAACCGGCAAGTTAAACGATGAGATTCTCAATGAAAAAGCGTGTTCGGCCATGATTGAGAGCATCACCACGGTTGATAATATACCAGCAGTGATTAAAGCACTGAGAGAGGCTGCCGGGCAGATTGAATCGGTTTTTACCCTGACCATCTCTACCAAGCTTGAGGCAGATGGTTCAGCGCTTTGTGATAAGCCTCTGAAGGAACTCAATGTGCCACTATACATCAATGGTAAAGTCAATGTTGGCCTTGGTCGACCGCTATTCAAGGAGGAATCATAAATGACGCATACTTTGCACCGTCAGGGAAGTAAAGAGAGCTTGGATAGAGACTTCATTTTCCTGTGCATGGCAGCCAAAGGGTTTAACGAGGACGGCTCCGATGAAAAAATGCGCGAGTTCCTGAGGATTATGATGCGTCATAATCCTGTCAACGCTGGTGATATGCGAAAAGGTAATATGTTTAACTCCAATATGGACGACGTATTATCCAATGTCGACAGCACCAGCATCGTGCATGGCGTTTTTACTGACAGCGATACGGCAACCAAAGTTTTGCAGGACCTCAAAGAAGCTGACCTAGGAATGTCCGTAGTGGTCAGCGGTCCGTTCGACTCGGTGGACTGTATCTGTGAAAAGGCCGGCCTCAAACCACACTCGCTTGATTACTCAGCAGGTGTCTGGGGTAACACCAAGTTGTTACCGTCCAAGGAAGTCCAGGAAGTTACCACCATGTGCGGTCACGCCATGGTGGCTTCTAACCTGGTGAAGTCACTGGTTGATGATATCAAAGCAGGACGGACGACTGCTGAAGAGGCTGGCAAGGAGCTAGCCAAACAGTGCGCCTGTGGTATATTCAACCCG
>DUFF01000090.1 GCA_011174815.1 Dehalococcoidia bacterium
GTTTTTCCATCGTTGAAGGCAAGCCCGATATTGCTGGGCTTGCTTTTTTCATTTTCTACCTTGAGGAATTAATTCAGGAATGGCCAGAAGGAAAACAGCGTCAGCCGGTATAGCGGACAATCAGAATAACAATTACACCGCCGAGGACATTCAGGTACTGGGGGGAAGGGAAGCGGTGCGCCGCCGACCCGGCATGTACATCGGCGGCACGGACCAGAGAGGGCTGCACCACCTGGTCTATGAGATTACCTATAACAGCATCGACGAGGCCATGGCCGGCTGCTGCGACAAGGTAGTTATTACCCTCAGGGAAGATGGCGGCGTCACCGTGGCGGACAACGGCCGTGGCATACCGGTAGATATCCATCCTTTAACCGGTGTTTCCGCTCTGGAGACGGTGATGACGGTACTGCACGCCGGGGCCAAGTTTGGCGGCCGTACCTATCAGGTTTCCGGCGGTCTGCATGGGGTGGGGGCTTCAGTGGTCAATGCGCTCTCCTCCTACGTCTGCTGTCAGGTGCAGCGCGACGGCAAAGTGTATCAGCAGGAATACCGCAAGGGAATACCGCAGGGCCCGGTATCCGAGATTGGCAAAGCCAGCGACACCGGCACCACCATTACCTTCTACGCCGATGAGGAGATATTCGGCGCGGCTAAATATGATTTTGACATCCTCAGCGAGCGCATAAGAGAGATGGCCTTCCTGAACAAGGGCCTGGAAATCAGCCTCAAAGAGGAAAAAGGAGAGCGTGAGCAGACATACTATTTTGATGGTGGCATCACCAGCTTTGTTCGCCACCTGAACCGGGGCCGGACGGTACGTCATGCTCACCCGATATACATTGCCAAAGAGGTAAACAGCACCATTGCCGAGGCGGCACTCCAGTACAACGACGGCTTTACCGAGTCCGTTTTCAGCTTCGCCAACTGCGTCAATACCGTGGATGGGGGCACGCATCTCACCGGCTTTCGCTCGGCGCTGACGCGGGTGCTGAACGACTATGCCCACAAGAACAAGCTGATAAAGGACGATGAGCCGAATCTGACCGGTGAGGACGTCAGGGAGGGGCTGACCGCCATCATCAGCGTCAAGCTGCACGAGCCACAGTTTGAAGGCCAGACCAAGGGCAAGCTGGGCAACATCGAAGTCAAAAGCCAGGTGGAGAGCATTGTCGGGGAGGGGCTTTCCGTCTATCTGGAAGAGCACCCGGACGAGGCGAAAAGAATTATCGACAAGTGCGCGACCGCGGCCAAGGCCAGGGAAGCAGCCCGGAAGGCCCGCGATTTAATCATCAGAAAAAGCAGCCTTGATGCCGGCACGCTCCCCGGAAAGCTGGCCGACTGCTCGGAGAAAGACCCGGCTCACTGCGAGCTTTATCTGGTGGAGGGCGATTCCGCCGGTGGTTCGGCCAAGCAGGGCCGGAACCGTCGTTTCCAGGCGATATTGCCGCTGCGCGGCAAGATTTTAAATGTGGAGAAAGCGCCGCCGGACAGAATGCTCGCCAACGAGGAAATCCGCATCCTCATCACCGCCCTGGGCGCGGGCATCGATGACGACTTTGACGCCAGCCGCCTCCGCTACCACCGCGTCATACTGATGACCGATGCCGATGTGGATGGCTCGCACATACGCACGTTGCTGCTCACTTTCTTCTTCCGCCATATGCCCGGACTTCTAAGCAATGGCTACCTTTACATTGCCCAGCCGCCGCTCTACCGTTTGAAGGCAACAAGCAATGAGCACTGGGTCTATTCGGAGCAGCAGAAGGAAGATTTGATGAAGGAACTGAAGGGCGCTAGAAAAGTTGAGGTACAGCGCTACAAGGGCCTCGGCGAGATGACCCCTGAGCAGCTCTGGGAGACCACGATGAACCCGGATACCCGCACCCTACTTTCCGTAAGCGTGGAGGACTCCGTCGACGCCGACCGTATCTTCCACATGCTGATGGGCAGTGAGGTGCCGCCGCGCAAGTCTTTCATTCAGGCACACGCCAAGAGCGCAAATCTGGATATCTAGGTTAAAACCCTTACTTCCCCTGGATAATGGAGAAGAACTCCGCCCGGCTGGCGGCCTTTCTCTTGAAAATGCCCCTGATTGCTGAGGTAATCACGTTGCTGCCCGGCTTTTTGATGCCCCGCATTATCATACAGAGGTGCTCTGCCTGAATGACCACCGCCACCCCATCCGGCTTGATGGCATCCATAATGGTATCGGCAATCTCTGTGGTCATCCTCTCTTGGAGCTGGGGTCGCTTGGAAATGATTTCGACCACGCGGGCCAGTTTGCTGATGCCCACTATCCGCCCCTCTTCGTTGGGGATGTAACCAATATGGGCGACTCCATAGAAGGGTAAAAGGTGGTGCTCGCACATGGAGTAGAAAGGGATATCCCGAAGCACCACCATCTCGCGGTGACCGAGTTCAAAGCCGACCTTCAGCTCCTCCCTCGGGTCCTGATGCAGGCCGCTGAACAGCTCGGCATACATCTCGGCGACGCGTTCCGGCGTGCCCGCCAGGCCTTCCCGGTCCGGGTCCTCCCCGATGGCTTTGATAATGTCATTTATTGCGTTTCTGATTTTGGCTTCGTCAAACATCATCGCCTCCTGAAGTGCGGCTTTATCCCCAGCCCAGCGCCTTCTCGATTTCCTTGACATTGGCCGGCAACTGGAGGAAGGGTGGAGCGTCTTTCAGGGCGGTATCGGTATCCTTCAGACCGGTACCTGTAATCACGCAGACAATCGTTTTCTTGGCCAAGTCCCAGCCCTGCCGGGAAAGCTTGACCAGTCCGGCCAGGGAAGCCGCCGACGCCGGCTCGCCAAAGACGCCGGCCCTGGTGGCGAGCAGCTTTTGTGCGGCCAGGATTTCCGCATCGCTGACCATGTCAATGAGGCCGCCGGACTCATCGCGTGCCGCGGACGCTTGCTGCCAGCTGGCCGGGTTGCCGATGCGTATTGCCGTGGCCACTGTCTCCGGCTTTTCAATAGGGTGGCCGTGGACGATGGGTGCTGCCCCTTCCGCCTGAAAGCCCATCATTTCCGGTCTCTTGCTCGCCTTCCCCAGTTCATAGTATTCCTTAAAACCCTTCCAGTAAGCCGTGATGTTACCGGCATTGCCTACGGGAATGAATAAATAGTCAGGGGCGTCGCCCAGAATATCAATGATTTCAAAGGAAGCTGTCTTCTGCCCCTCGATCCGGTGCGGGTTCAATGAGTTCACCAGAGTGACCGGATGCTTATCAGTAAGCTCGCGGACAATCTGCAGCGCCTGATCGAAGTTGCCCTCAATGGTCAGGATTTCGGCGCCGTAGACAATGGCCTGAGCCAGCTTGCCGAGCGCGATCTTGCCCTCGGGCACGACGATCATCGCTGTCAGATTGCAGTAGGCAGCATAGGCGGCAGCGGAGGCGCTGGTATTGCCCGTGGAAGCGCACATGATAGCCTGGCTCTTCTCTTCCAGCGCCTTGGCCACGGCCACCACCATGCCCCGGTCCTTGAAGGAACCGGTGGGGTTGCACCCTTCCAGCTTAAGGTACAGTTCCCCGCAGCCGATTTCCTGCGCCAGCTGGTCGCATTTGACCAGGGGGGTATCTCCCTCACCAAGAGAAAATAGCGGCGTTTGTGGAGTAATGGGAAGGAAGTCTTTATACCTGTATAGGACGCCTGTTTTCAGCATAGGGCTCAAGCACCTGATTTGATTATTGGCTAAATTTCTTCCACCCTGATG
Organism: Dehalococcoidia bacterium; assembly: GCA_011174815.1. Classification (GTDB taxonomy): domain Bacteria; phylum Chloroflexota; class Dehalococcoidia; order Dehalococcoidales; family RBG-16-60-22; genus E44-bin89. Next base: position 3,724 of record DUFF01000090.1, read on the forward strand.
AAGTTGCTTATTTCTTTCACCACCTCGAGCTGTTCAAGCTGATGTAAAGCCTGCTGCATTGCTTTTTCTGGAGACGGGTGGGTGGTCAGAACAATTTCTGCGGTCTGGGCGGCTTCATCGGCTTCCTTCTGAATTGCCGAGGCGATGCTGATCAGGTTATCGCCCAGTATCTTGGAAATCTGGGCCAGCACGCCGGGACGGTCGGCACAGCTCAGCCGGAGGTAGTACTGGGTTTCAATCTCGGCCATGGGCTTTATCCGTCTTCCTGCCTCAGGTTTCCATTTCAGCCGGTTGCCCACGCCGAAGGTGATATCCTGCGCTGAGGCCACGACGTCGGCGACTACCGCGCTGCTGGTAGCCAGCGGCCCGGCGCCCTGCCCGTAGAACAGCACCTTGTCGATAAGGTCGCCTTCCACCAGAATGCCGTTGTAGACGCCGTCGACCTTGGCCAGAAGCGAATCCTCTGGGATGAGGACCGGATGCACCCGGACTTCAATCGAGTCGTCAGCGCGTTTGGCGATGGCGAGAAGCTTGATGGCGAAGCCCAGCTCCCGGGCATAGCGGAAGTCCCGACTGCCGATGCGGGAGATGCCTTCCCGGTAAATATCCTCGGGCTTGACCACGGTCTGGAAGGCCAGCGAGGCCATGATGGCCAGCTTGTAGTTGGCGTCAATGCCCTCGATGTCATTTTCGGGGTTGGCCTCGGCATAACCCAGTTCCTGGGCGCTTTCGAGTGCCACGGGGAAGTCAATGCCCTCACGCGCCATACGGGTGAGAATGTAGTTGGTCGTCCCGTTGATAATGGCGTAGATGCCGGTTATCTCGTTGGCCACTAGGTCATACTTGAACGGTGCAATCAGCGGAATGCCGCCACCGACGCTGGCTTCATAGCGCAGCCCCACCGCGTGCTGCTGGGCCAGCGCCTGCAGCTCGGCGCCGTGCTTGGCGATGACCTCCTTGTTTGAGCTTACCACGTACCGGCCGCTGGTGATGGCCCTTTTCAGGTACTCCTGGGCTGGACTCTCGCCACCGATGGCCTCGACTATGATATCGATTCCTGGTTCATGGAAAAACTCATCATCGTCTGTAGTCAGAAGGTCTGCGGGCAACTCTCTGGCCAGCGGCCTGTCCAGGTCAACGGGCAGCACCTTTATCTTGCGCAGTACCAGAGAACAGCCGGCCTGTTCGGCAAGCATGTCAGCTTTCCCGATAAGGACCCTGGCTACCTGCCCCCCGATTATTCCCAGCCCCATCAGGCCGATGCCAATACTGCTATTTTTCATTGCACCTCATACCTCGCTGATGGTTCTAGCCTCTCAGCGCCTGTTCAATCGCCCAGGATGTCTTTTCCGCATCAAGATAATTTACAACTTCGTTATCCTCATCAGCCAGCAGCGAAGATATCCACTCATCAAAGGCCTGAGACTTCAGGTAATCCCTGTATCCCGTATCGATGCGCCTCTCGGCATCTTCGTCCAGCACCTCTATCAGCCAGTAACCGCCCTTGGTCGTTACCGTTTCATCACGGATTGGCTCGCTTGTCGCTCCTATCTCCGTTTCCGGGCTATGGGCATAATCGTCAATCGGCGGGCTCATCTCACCCGGTGAAATCAGGAATTCCCCTTCGTTTTCGGCGACGCCTTTCATCTGAGAATGTTCCACGGCGAGTGGCCCCCACTCCGCACCGGCTTCCAGTTGTCTTCTGATATCCTGTGCTTCTTCCTCGCTGCCGAGGAGCATTAACTGAATATGGGTTTCTTCTTCCTCTTCATTACGGTCCAGGACTTTTACCAGCCAGTAGCCTACCCATTTCTCTGCTTCCTCATCGTATATCGGCTGGCTCAATTCACCTACCTTGTGGCTGAATATATCGTCGACAATTGCAGTTTTCAATATATCTTGTAGTATAACTCTGGGAACCCAGCCAAAGTCGCCCCCCTTGTCTCTGGAATATGGCTCCAGACTCATCTCTTCCGCCAGTTCGCCAAAATCCTCGTCACTTACCAGCTGGCTCCTTACGTCCAGAGCCTTTGACTCGCTCTCCAGCATCATCGCCATAACCTGCCTTTGCTCGGCAGACAGCGGTATCTGAGGATCAAAGTGAATATCCAGCAAACGCTCGGTCAGCATCTGATATCTGACCAGGTCGCGATAGACCTCTTTATCCGGCAAGTCATTGTTCTTGAGTTCCGTCATAACTTCTTCATCGGTAACACTGATCCCTAGCTCCAGGGCCCCTTGTCTGATGAGTTCATTGCGCTGTATATTTTGCACCACGCTGCTGGTAAGATATGATAGGTCTGAGGTCTGATGATAAGAACCTTCCAATTTCAGCATCTCCACGTAATAATCCATGGTGAATTCAGTCTCATTAACCTTGATGACCGTCTCCTGTAGCGGTTTATACTGGCCGAGATACCAGCCAACGACCACAATAGCCAGCGCCAGAACAATGACGGAGATGCCTGTTATCAGAATTATACGCTGTCGCCTCTTTTGTTGCTCCCAGCGTGAAATCTGACGTGGCGTCAATATGCGTTGCGGTTTCTCCGGTTTCTTCTTGGCCAAACTGGTATCTTTCCTCCCTGACACTGGCAAAATACTCTTATATTTATAACGCAAAAACACCATCTTTTCAAATAAGGACCAGGGACTTGACTCGTGGCATCACTACGGTCAGCACAAAGTCATGCGGCAGATAAATAGCGCATTTTAATGAATTTGTAACGGAATTTTAATGAATGTTTAACCTCGGTCGGGTTACTCTGATAGCGGTTAGGTGACGAATAGTACCATTGTACTATCAAAGTGCCATTGACAATGAACAGTAGACAACCTACACTTGAACTTGTGTGACATTTGGCATTTGCCAAATGAATATAGTTTATGTAAATCAAATTGGAAATGACTTGGGGGATTACGGGGACGGCGCGGTATGTTTAGGTTGCTTGGGCGAAAGCAAGAGGCAAAGGATAAAGAAAGCAGAGCACTGGGAGAAGGCCAAGTGGCTGAGGTCATAGGGGATAATGGGGATGGTAAAAAGCTGGTTGACCTGTTGAACGAACTTGTGGAGCAGCGCCATGCTTCGTCTTCAGCTTCAGTCCGGTCCATTATAAAGGCGGCGATTATCAGTGCGGAGCAGATTATTGATAGTGTGAAAATGAGGGCTATGGGGGAAGCTCAGCAAGAAGCGGTGAAGATCATTATCGAGGCCAAAAGGGAGGCACAAAGGATAAAAGAGGTAGAGACGCCGGTTCAAGAGGACGCTGCGGAAGATATCATTTTCGAGGCGGAAAAGGCTGGCGGGGAACGAGTGGAGGAAACGACACATACTCAGGAAGAGGCGGTTCAGCTTCAGGAAGAAGTCGCCGAGCGGACAATGGAAGCGGAGACGCCGCAGCAAGAAGAGCCTGCTTCTGTGGAGGCTGTGGTCGAAGACAAGGTGTCTGGCAAATTCGAAGCTAAAGAGGGGGCGGGAAAGGAAGAGTCGGAAATAATTGCGACCAAAGCGGAAAGAGAGTCGCTGTATACCGGCGAGGTTGAATTAACCGTTGAAGCACCGCTGGAACCGACAATTATATCCAAGTTGTATAACTTCCTGCAGACCACGCCGGAAATAAAATTTATCCGTACCATGGGTTCCTGGAACAAGGGAAGCATCATAATAATAATGCTGGATAAACCGCTCTCCTTGCTTTCTGTACTCGCTTCCAAGTTACCTGAAGCGGATGTTGTGCCGGAACGAGATGTTCCTACGGCGGATAGACGGCGAGCGCGGAAAATAACCATTTCACTCAGGAACAAATAGTCGGTTTCGCCGCAGTCGCGGCGAACACTGAATTAATAAACCTGCTTTTAGCTAATGGGCCAGTCTGGGGGAGGAAAGATGGAAGCACCAGCGAAAAGCGTGGGGAAAGACATTCTTAATATTCTGGTCGAGGCCGGGATCATCAACGATGATCAAATACAGCGTGTCCGGGAACTGCAGCAAAGGACAAGCGACAGTGTAGAACATGTCCTGCTGCAGCAGCGCATGGTCACCCAGCAACAACTGGGCTTTTTTACCAGCCTGCAGCTGGGAATTCCATTCATTAACTTGAGAAGGGAAGGTATAAAGGCCGATGCGGTTAAACTGCTTCCTGAGTCTGTCGCCAGAAAATATGGTGTGATACCTGTTGAAGAGAAAGATGGGGCTATTGTGATCGCTATGGAAGACCCCAAGGACATTGAGGCGATTGAGGACCTCACGGCGATAACCACCAAAAGAATCGAACCGGTGATCAGCACAGCTCAGGACATTCAGGAAATGATCGATCTCAATTACCGTATCGGTGGCGAGCTTGAGGAACAGCTGAGCCAGATCCCCACCCGTTATCGAAGCGGCTCCGGTTTGAGGGAGGCCAGGGTTTCACCGGAAACAATTGCGCAGGCACCGGTAGTGCGTGCCATTGACCTGCTGATAAAACAGGCGGTACGCGACCGGGCCTCTGATGTGCATATCGAACCGCAGGAAGATAGATTGCGCGTGCGATACCGGATTGACGGCATTCTGAATGAGGTGATGGGTTTGCCGTTAAGCGTGCACGCGCCGCTGCTTTCCCGTGTGAAAATCATGGCCGGGTTGAACATCGCCGAGCGCCGTCGCCCTCAGGACGGTCAGATCACCTTTGATATGGGTGACCGCGATGTGGACATCCGCGTGGCCACTTCCAACACGATATACGGCGAAATGGCGGTGCTGAGAATCCTGGATAAGGCCTTTGCCTTCATGCCGCTGCCGGAAATCGGTTTCCTGCCGGACATACTGGGAAGATACGAGAGTATGCTAAAGACACCGTTTGGCATGATACTCATTAGCGGTCCGACCGGTTCCGGTAAGACGACCACACAATATGCCTCGGTAAATACGCTTGACTCCGTGGGACGTAAAATTATTACTATTGAAGACCCGGTGGAATACCATTTTTCCAATATCAATCAGATGCAGGTTAATCCAACGGCCGGAGTAACCTTTGCCACCGGCCTGAGAGCCACGATGCGGCTTGACCCTGATGTGATACTGGTTGGTGAGATACGTGACGCCGAGACAGCGCAGATTTCCACTCAGGCAGCTCTTACCGGCCACCTGGTGTTATCTTCAGTCCACGCCAATGACACCGTGAGCACCATCATCCGGATGATTGACCTCGGTATTGAACCGTTCCTCATTGCCTCGGCGCTGATTGGTGTCATAGCCCAGAGGATGGTGCGACGCGTTTGTCCGTACTGTTCACGTCCTGCCGGGGTTTCCCCGGACGAACGTGAAGCTTATGAAGAGGAAATGGGAGAAAAACGCTCTGAGTTCATTGTCGGTGCCGGGTGCAATTTCTGTGCCGGCACAGGATATCTGGGACGTACTGGCATCTTTGAAGTGTTACTAGTCAATGAGACCATCCGCAGGATAATTGTTAAAGGCGCCGATATCGACGAAATACGCCATCAAGCCCAGCAGGACGGCATGATCTCTCTGTGGCATGATGGCATGGTGAAGGTCAAGGAGGGAATTACCACTCCCTTTGAGGTGTTGCGTAACGTATTCTCGATCAGTTAAGAGGGAACAATGGCGGGGACAGTTCAAGCGCCTAGGAAGCAGAAAGATATCACCTTCCGCTACATAGCTTCCACCAGGCAAGGTAATCTGGTCAAGGGCAATATCAAGGCACCCAGTGAGATTGACGCTGAGCGCCTTATCATCGCCAAGGGATATATCCCGGAGCATGTTGAAGTCGCACCGTCTATGTTCAGTCTGGAAGAGGCTTTTCCCACCCTTTTCCGCCTGAAGCCTCGTGACATTATCGTTTTTTCCCGTCAGCTGGCCACTTTACTGCGCTCGGGCATTTCGCTGTTGCCGGCGCTGGAAATTCTGCAGGGGCAGGTGGCCACCAGCCGCGCTTTCAAAAGCGTTTTATCCAGCATCGTGAATGATATCCGTTCCGGAGGCTCGTTCTCACAAGCGGTCAAAAAGAATCCCAAGGCATTCAGCGAAATTTACAGTCGCACTATAGCCGTGGGCGAGGAAACGGGTAATCTGGACACTGTGCTCCACCAGATGGCCGACTACATGGAGCGGCAGAACGCGCTGACCCAGCGGGTGAAAAAAGCGCTGACCTATCCGGCAATGGTCGTGGGCATGGGAGTTATCGTGGTTATCATGATGATTACCGTGGTGATGCCCAAGATGCTTGACATGTTCTCCGCCATGAATGTGGAACTGCCTCTGCCCACCAGAATACTAATCGCGCTCACAGAGTTTTTTCAAAATTACCCGCTTTACATTCTCGTAGGCGGAGCGGTCTTATTTGCCATAATACTGTGGATGGTGAAAAGGCCGTCTGGGAAACGGATATTCGACCGCCTGCGTCTCAGCATGCCGATTCTCGGTCCCCCGGCGCTTATGGCAGAGCTGGGACGCTTTGCCAGGACGCTCTCCGTGATGGTCAGCGCCGGGCTAAAACTGCAGGAAACAATGGAGCTGCTTCCGCAGGCGACCACCAATATGGTCTTCCGTGATTCACTGAACAAGGTCAACGAGCGGTTGCTTCTCGGCGAGGGGTTATCCGCGCCGATGAGCCGAGTCAGCCTGTTTCCTCCGTTGCTGGTGCAGATGGTTGCTGTCGGTGAAGAAAGTAATACGCTTGACTTTACCATGGGGGTGGTGGCTGACTTCTTTGAGACCGCTGCCGAGGAAAAAACCGATGCCATGGTGGGCATGTTAGGCCCGGTTAGTACCATTGGCATCGCTTTGCTGGTCGGCTTCATTGCTCTCTCCGTTATTATGCCGATGTATACCCTCACCGGCGCCTTCGGCTAATTGACAGAAGGCAATTCACCCATTACACTGGTGGCAGAAATCCGGACTCAGTGTGGCTGCGGAGGCTCCCATTTCAAAGGTGAGAAATGCCGGGAGCTCGCTGAAGAGAGAAGACGCCAGCGCGGATTTTCCCTTGATTCAAATAATACCTGTAGCAGAGCAGGGAACTGGGGTGTATAATAATTCTAAGCTTATTGTCCACGTTAGCCGGGCAGAAGGGGGAAATATTGAACCAGGAGACAGCATCTGGGCCGGCAGAAGAAGAAATAAAGCGAGAGGCCGTACAGAGGGCAAAGGAACGGGCCAGAATCGCCCGGTGGGACCTTGATGTGGCGGTATTCCTCTTTGTAGTGCTGATAATCGTGATCATACTTTTATTTCAGAATATTGGCATTGGTATTGTAGCCCCCGTAGCAATCTTTGGCCTGATAATGGTCTGGATTGTGGGCTGGAGACGTGGCAGGCAGCTGTATCGTGTTTTCTACAATGATGAGCTCGTCAGATTTGAGCGGGAAATCATAGAGGCAGAAGAGGTGTCAAAGACCATAGAAAAAACGATTGAGGAAACGGTGCAGAGGGCATTGCGCGAAAGGTGGAATTAAGCGGGCGCAGTAGACAGATGGTAACTTGATAGCGGATATTTGGTGGACCGGGTGGTGGAAGGGAGTTAGGTTAAAATGCAAGAATTACTGACCAGAATACGTCGTCTCGGTTTTGTCGTCGTACTCGGTGTCTGTATCATTATTTATATTGGGCTCGGCATTGTTTACATGCAGCAGGGACCTAAACAGAAGGAGCTTGAAGATCAGGTAAGGAAGACCATGGCGGTAGTAAACAAGCCTTTGCCGAGTATGGAAGAATTACAGGCCAAATATGACGCCGTGAACGCGGCTCTGGCACCGATGGAGACACCGGAAGCACTTGAGGTGATTGTTGACATCGCCGAAGACAGCGGCATCGATGTGAATCCAGAAAGCGGCAAGTTTCACATAACTGCGCCCGGCAAACCCGGAGAAAAGAAGCTGGGCGAGGGTACCTATTATGTTCTGTCTTTTGAGAATGTCAGAGCCCAGAGTGACTTTGATACCGTAATGGACTTCATATCCGATATTGACGCCGGCAAGACGCTGGAGACCATGATTCTCAGAAGGGTAAATCTCGAGTGGGTACAGGTGAGTTTGCCGGAAGAGGAAGCGCTACGAAGAGCTGAATTCCGCGCCGTGATACAGGCTGTAGCTGATATGATGGAGGACAATGTTCTTGTTGGGATTCCCAATCCTGCGAGTTTTGAGGAAGGATTGGCGACAAACGAAATGATCGTCTTCCCTGATGCCATCACCACCGCGGAGGAAAAGGGGTACACCGGCACGGGAATCCCGCTAGACGGTTACGTACTATATGAACACGATAGGATTACGGCTGATAATACGTCCGATTATCAGACAGTGACATATATTGACCAGCCTATTACTGAATATTACTACACCTGCGAGGCGGATGGTACTGTCCGGCAGTTTGATGGCCCGGATGTGGAAAGCGCAACCGAGTATTTTGGCAGCGAAGAGGCTGTCTTTGAGGTTGTTGCCAGGTTAGCTATTGACCTGTACAGCAAACCTGGCAAAGGTTAACAGGGCTGGCGGCAGTGTATTGAGAGGTGTTCGCCCTTGGCCAAGCGGAATAATGAAGCTAAATCGAAAAATGTTATGGCGCTCGACTTGGGCACCGCGTTTAGGAAGCTCTTCAAAGCATTGGGGAGGGCACTGGGCCGGTTGGTATCCGGTGCGGTGGTTACCCTTGATATATCCCAGACGGGTATCAGGATCATGGAAACGCGGGGTAGGGTAGTGAGAAGGTGGGCTGATGTCTCGTTTACACCGGAAGAATTGAAGAGCATAGCTCCGGACAGCGGGCAGGCCTTGGGCACCATGGTCAAACAGCTTATGGATTCAAGTGGCATCAAGGCAAAGAGCATAATTGCCAGCATAAGTGGCCTGTACACGGTAAGCCGGGTCATACCCCTGCCCAACTTACCGCCGGCGCCAACACTTGAGGAATCGGTTGACGAGATTGCTCAGGAGATAATGCCCGTCCCCACAGACAACCTTTATTTTTTCTGGCAGACGGTGAGTACCAACGAGGGAGAGCAGCAGGTATTCGCCATTGGTGTACCCAGGGATATCATGGATGACAAGATAAGGGCCCTCAAAATTGTGGGTATCAACCCTCGGGTAATAGAGATCAAGGCGATGTCGCTGGTCAGGGTGGTTAATCAAGAGCAAGCCCTGATTCTAAATATTGACCCCAGCAATTTTGATATCATTATGGTGGTCAAAGGTGTTCCCGAGATCATGCATTCGCTGGCCTGGCGGCGGGATAGCATGAGTATTGAGGACGCAGCGGAGTATCTGGCGACAAACCTTGAGGTGACGGTTGATTTTTACAACGCGCACCATGTTGATGCGCCATTCGAAATGACCAACCCGCTTTACATCACCGGGCAAATGTCTATTGAATTAGAATTGATGGCCAAACTGCGGGCCAGACTGGGATTTAATATAGAGCAACTGACGCCGTCGCTGGAATGTCCCGATTTGCTTCCCGTATCCCAGTATGCGGTGAATATCGGCCTAGCTATGCGCCAGGAGGTGTCCCAGCGCGATGGCGATGGTGGAGCCGGATTGCTACCTCTCGATTTGAATCTTCTTCCCAGAGCCTATCGGCCCTGGCGCCCCACTACCAACCAGGTCTATTCAGCCATTATCCTTATGGCGGCGGTTGCGCTCATCTTCCCCTTATTGGAGGTTACAACTGAGGCTATGGGCAAAACGGCTGTTTTACAGCAGCAGTCCGATATCCTCAACAATCAGCTGGTGCTGAAAAAGATGGAGATAGAGAGAAGGGAGCCATTGCAGAAGAGCATCGGTGAGTACAATTCCATTGTCACTAGAGACAGCAGTTTCAGTGAGGATGTCAGTGTGATAATAGAGGAGGCGGAAAGAGCAGATGTTGTGGTGAATTCCATCGCGCATGATGAAGTTCAAATAGCCATTAACTGCAGGGCGGAGGATTACCTGTCTTTTCGGGCCTATCTGGCGGCGCTGGAAGAAAGCGGACGTTTTGCCTCACCCATTCCACCGCCAGAAGGGTATCCTTATACCACAAGCGGTACCATTACCTTAAAAACCCGGGGTCAACCGTGAAAGATTAGGGGATGATTGAGGCACTCTTAAATCGGCTTTACAAGTGCGCCACACTAGGGAACAAGTGCCCTCTTAACGAGGAGAGATGCCCCGATTTATCGGAGCATCTCTCTGACCTCTACCCCCTCAACTACCCCTACTAAATCATTTACCACCACCCAACATCCACACCGCCACTTAAGTAATTAGTATCCAGTGCTTGCCTGGGTCACCGTGCCGTTAGCATCGCAGGTGTAGGTGCCCTTGGTGGTCTGGGTGGCGACGTAGTTGACCAGGGTGGTGTTAGCCGAGTCTCCTTGCATATCGTGCTGGTAGAGTATAAACCCTACCCTGTCGCCGGCAGCGAAGGGGTCGCCATCGACGTCGGTGGCCTTGCCGCCGTTGTTCCAGTCGGAAGTGGCATCGGGGAAGGCGGACATGTCACTGGTAGCGACACCCACCGGGTTCGGCAGCGTGCTGAGCTGGTTATCGACCATCATGGCCACCACCGCTGACTGGACGTTGCTGAACTCGGTATCCGCTGCTTCCGATTCACCGCGGCCGATGAACCGTCCCACGTTGGGGATGACCACTGCGGCCAGCACGCCGAGGATGGCCACCACGATGAGCAGCTCGATAAGCGTGAAACCTTTCTCTCCTCTTTTCGGTAATCTCATTTTAATCAACCTCCTCCTCACCTTATTATTCATTAGTATCGTATAGGGATTAGTCATAGCCGGTAGACTGCTGAGTCACCGTGCCGTAGGCATCGACCGTGTAGGTGCCCTTGGTGGTCTGGGTGGCGACGTAGTTGACCAGGGTGGTGTTAGCCGTATCACCGAGCATATCGTGCTGGTAGAGTATAAACCCTGCCCTGTCGCCGGCACCGAAGGAGTTGCCGTTGATGTCGGTGGTCTTGCCGCCGTTGTTCCAGTCGGAAGTGGCATCGGGGAAGGCGGCCATATCACTGGTAGCGACACCCACCGGGTTCGGGAGTTGGTCCAGCTCGTTGTCGGTCATCATGGCTACCACTGCCGACTGAATGTTGGTGAACTCGGTATCCGCTGCTTCCGATTCGCCGCGGCCGATGAACCGTCCCACGTTGGGGATGACCACTGCGGCCAGCACGCCGAGGATGGCCACCACGATGAGCAGCTCGATTAGCGTGAAACCCTTCTCTCCTCTCTTCGGTAATCTCATTCCTTCACCTCCTTCTTCCCTGTTTGTGTCAGGTTTGAAATCAATACTATTAAACAACATTTCAATCATAAGTTATTGCTGGTATATATACAATCCTGCGAAGTGGTGATTTTGTACGCGTTTACGACTAGTACTTTCGGGTGAGTGGAAACCAGACTTATAACCTGTTACCGGTTTACTTGTCGCTGGAGGGAACGAGCCCTCGCTTCACCGCGTAAGCGGCGGCCTGGCTGCGGTTGGCCAGATGCAGTTTGTCCATTATGTTGCGCAGGTGTGTCTTTACCGTATTCTCTGAGATAAACAAGGAGTCAGCAATTTCCTTATTAGTAGCACCTTGGGCTACCAGTCGCAGCACCTCATCCTCACGGGGACTCAGAGTAGCCTCTTCATCGGCTGACTTTTTAACTTTGGTATCATTACTTGAATTCCTGAATTCGGTAAGCAGTTTGCTCGCCATGACCGGAGAAATAATGACGCCGCCCTGGGCAATGTGATGAATAGCCTGAACGAGTTCCTCCGGCTCCGTATTCTTCAAAATATAACCGGTAGCCCCGAACTTGATGGCGGCGAAAAGATCGGCTTCATTATCGGATACGGTGAGAACGAGGATATTCACCCGCGGTAGTCTGGCTTGTAGTGCCTGCGTGGCTTCCAGTCCGCTACAGTGCGGCATGTTCAGGTCCATCACGATGACATCAGGCTTCAACTCCTCCGTTTTTTCTATTGCTTCCAGTCCATTGACTGCCTCTCCCACTACATTGATATTCTCCTGATTTGCTAGGACGGTGACAATGCCGCGACGGAAGAGAGCATGGTCATCGACAACAAGTACCTTGACCGGTTCCATTTCACAACCTCACTTTCTCCACCGGAAGGCGGATCTTAACTTCTGTACCCTGACCGGGAGCGGTGGTGATAAACAAGTTGCCGCCAAGTCCCTCGGCCCGCTCCTTGATGATGGTCAGACCATGATAGCCGGGTGGATATTTCTCCAGTTCTTCCAGTTCAAAACCCTGGCCGTCGTCTTTAACTATCATTTCCACTGCGTCTTCGGTGTTTCTCAGCGTCACTTCAACGCCGCTGGCCATCGCGTGACGCCGGACATTGGTCAATGCTTCCTGGCCGATGCGTAAGAGTTGTAGTTCCGCAACCGGAGAAAGCTGGGCAAAGGGTTTGGAGATCTCAAATTTTACCGGAATGCCATTGTTGCTGCTGAACTCCCGGACGTAGTTGCCAAGTGCAGCGAGAATGGAGACGCTTCTTATTTCGGTGCTCAGTTGATCGATTGATTCCCGGATATCCTCATAGGTATCCTGCACTACATCGCGGATCTCATTTAGTTCAGTTAGTGCCTGTACCGTATCCTTTGATGTGAGCAGGTCGCTTACCGATTTGGTCTTTAAATTGAGGTAGCTTAATGACTGGGCGACGCCGTCATGAATCTCACGGGCAATACGGCGGCGTTCTTCAATGATGGCTTCCCTTTCAATGCGACGCCGTATGTTCAGGTTAATGCGGTACGGCACGGTGGCGACGACAAAGGAAAACAGCGTGTAAACGATGAGCAGGGTCAGGTTGTATCCCTGCATGATCCAGGTAAATCGCGTTGTGAACTGGCTCAGGAACAGGTGTGTTAGCGAAAGAGACAGGGAGGCAATGGCGGCAAGAGAAAGAGCAACTTTCTCTTCGAAGAGCAGGGCAGCGGTCATGATCGGGGTGAGAGAATAAAGCAGGAAGATACTGTTAAGGCCGTTGGTATAGATGACAAGCAGTATGCAGAGGAGAAAATCACCGCTCAAGATCAAGTAGGTCATGGTGCCTCTCATCTGCCAGCGGAGGGGGGAAAAAACCTTCAGGGCGCTATAGACACCCAGCGTGCCCAGGATGATATAAAGCTGGACAGTGGGCATGGCGCTCATAATCGGGGCTACCTGGGAGAAGAGCACTGCCAGTGCGTATGACAGGAAGCGATAAACAGCGAGAAACTGATATGCCTCTTTTTCGTACCTGTACCGCATTTTACTGTCTCATTCTCTGTTTTCGTCGTTAATGGTAATTCCAAGATTGCCCGATGTCAAGACTAGACATAACGAATTACCGTGCCAGGAGCTAACAAATGTTGCCGTTTACCAAAAGCCGAGATTCAGATCAACCGAGAGAAATCAAGCCCTGTTTGATGGCGACGACGACGGCTTCAGTACGGGCATTTGCATTCAGCTTGCGCAAAATGGAGGTAACATGGTTCTTAATCGTTTGTTCGCTGATGTCCAGTTCAGCGGCAATCTGCTTATTAAGATAACCCTGAGCGATGTATTTCAGGATTTCCATCTCCCTTGGCGTAAGCGGTGCAATGAAAGGTTCGGCTTCGCTGCGCAGCGACAGTTCCTGGAACTGCTGCAGTACCTGTTCCGCCAGTTTAGGCCGGGTCGTCAGGCTTTCATTTATCGGGTGTTCACCGCGGGAAACGCGTCTTATGGTATTAACCAGCTCACTGGCCGTAACTTCCTTGCTCAAATAAGCAACTGCCTGAGCTTTAAGTGCCTGAAATAGCTGAGCATCATCCGGGCTGGACGTGAGTACCACTACACCGATTGTCGGCAAGCGCTGTTTTATTCTGCGCGCCATCTTCAGGCCGGCATCCGCAGGGGTATCGATATCCAGTAGAGCCACATCGGGGGGCAGATTATCGATAATGGAGAGCACTTCATCCGAGACATCAGCCGTGGCAGATACAGTGACGTCGCGCAATCTGGACAGGGAATGCTCGATTCCCTGCCGGAAAAGCACCTGCTGGCTTATGATAATAACCTGTATTTTGTCCATTGTCCCCAACCTCATTTCAATAATTATTTGTCTGATGAATCAGTCTCAGGCGAGGCTACCTCATCGCCTGTTATCATCACCGGTGTTGCCGCAGCGTTCTGGGTGGCGGTATTGAAGATTTCAACCAGATTCGGATCGAATTGCGTACCGGCACATCGTTTCAATTCCTCAAGGGCTTCTTCCACAGGCATGGCATCGGAGTAACTTCGTACCGTGGTCATGGCGGCAAA
>DUFF01000091.1 GCA_011174815.1 Dehalococcoidia bacterium
CAAAATGTATTTCGCTTTCATTGTCCACCTCCTGATTACGTAGATCCAGATTATTTCTAACTTGATTTTAAATGCCATATACATTACAGGTCAATTAAGAATAGTTGCGAAATGTTACAATAATGTTACAGGTTAGTTAATATTTACTAGAACCAAAGTAGGGGCCCTACCTGGAGTCCTATCTGATATCTCGGCTTCTGGGTATTCTTTCAGTTAGCTATAACCTCTGCCCCATATCATATACTCTGGTTACCGTTTCTCCTTCCCGGGAGGCACTTATCGTGAGCTGGTAATATCTCAGGGTGGCGTTTACTGTGGCAAAGGTGCAGTTATCCGTGTACATGTAATCCGCAATAAGGGTTTCGGAAATGAGGTTGTCCGAAGAGTCATAGAGCTGGCGTTTCAGCCTGCTGCCATCGAAGAAGTATTCAGCGCGGTTATCGTTGTCTTCATCGGTATCAACCGGTATTTTCAGAGATAGCGGGAAACCATTTGGGTCCGTGGCGGTAATATTCCTCGACGCCTGAACATCGCGCGTAATCCAGAATCCCGCATTCTGCACCTGCGGCAGTGCCGAATTCTGCCCCGCCGCCTGACCATAGTTCAGAAACAGAATCGTTAAGGTCGTGGCAATGGCTCCGACCACCAACGCCATTATGGCCGAACCGACCAATAATTCAAGTATGGTGAACCCTTTCTGCCTCTTACTCATCGCTTTAACCGCTGACCCGATATATTGATATCTGCAGTTTCCGCTCGTTGTTGCGCCTGACGGTTACGTTTATGCTCTGCAGTTCGAATCCACCCTCCATTTCATTGATGACTACTTCCGGCACGCTAATATTAACCGAGTAACCGGCTGAGGCCAAGTCGGGTGAAACAGTGATAAGCTCGTAGCTAGTTGCCGGGTAAGCTGGGTTGTAGTCCTCCACCAGGATATAATCCTGTACCTTGATGTATTCTACCTGTGATTTGGCCAGGCTCTCTGCGGCCACCCTTTCCTTACTGACATCAATGGCATTGAAGGTAGTTGTCATGCCGGTGATAAAAGCGACCCCGATTACGCCGAGAATAGCCAGCCCGACGAGGATTTCCAGAAGCGCCACACCCCCCTGCCTCAGGTTTACACTGCCTACCCTTCTCAATTTCCACCGCATGATACCGTTCCTCTACCTGCCCGATCCAGTTGGTTTAGCCAAGAAGTAAGCAGAAGATTTACATATTATTATCTGATAGTATCATATACGAGATAGCCTGCAATTACAACCTCCAGTTATAAGGCGAAACGCATTCGTAATAATTTTGTAATGGATACGGCCTGACCAATGCAGGCAGAAAGCTGGAAGGCAATCTGGCTAATCGGTGGCCAGGTCGCAAATGTTGGCAGCCGCCAGGCGCGAGATATCCGATGTCTTCAGTTTCACCAGTTTGGACCTGGCGCCACCGCCGCACCAGACGCAATCACAGCGCATGACTCTTTTATCGATATATACCGGTAACTTTCTCCGGTGGCCCACGGGGGGTATGCCGCCGGTGGGGTAACCGGTGGCGGCTTTGGCAATGACATCGGAGGCCAGTCTTACCGATTTCGAACCGGAGCAGCGTTCCAGCTTATGGCGGCTGACATCGGTATTGGCAAGTACCACTGCCAGCATCGGTCTGCCATCCTGGTCGGTGAAAACGATGGACTTGACGATTTCACCCAGAGACAGGCCGCTGGCCGCAGCGGCCTCGGTGGCATGGTGGGTGGCCCTTTTCTCCATGAATTCGAATTCAACTTTGCTATTGACCAGAAAGGCGGCTAGGTTCATCAGACTGCCCATAGCAAAGCAATTCTACATGGGGAGAGGTGCTCTATGCAATTTATTTCCAGGTTGCAACCTGCTGGCGCTTGACAAAATTATGTGTGGCTCAATAAACTGCGCTTACCCGATGTTTTAAATAGTTAGGAGGTAATCCAATGGCAAAGGCTGATTGCGTTATCAGGGGAGGTCTGGTCGTCAGCGGGAGGGGGATAATCAGGGCTGATGTTCTGGTGGGCGACGGGGTAATCCAGGAAGTGGGCCAAAACTTACAGGCGCCGAAAGCGATAGATGCTTCCGGCAAGTACGTGCTTCCCGGCATCATTGATGCCCACAACCACCCGGTATATGCCGATAAAATGGACACCTTTTCCCTGTCGGCAGCCTATGGTGGCGTCACCACGATAATGCCGTTTTTCGGTAATCTGGCGGCATGGGGTACACCTGGGAAGACCTCGGAAATCATTGCCAAGATGATTGAGGAAGGGGAGAGGATATCATACCTTGACTTCGCCATCCACGCGGCGTTTGTGGCCGAAGATGATGTCAGGACGGAAATCCCCAAGCTGATCAAGATGGGAGTACCCTCCTTCAAGATGTATATGACCTATCCTAAAAGGGGTATGATGATGCCCGATGACAAGATGCTGGAAGCCATGGCAATGGCGGCGGCCGAGGGTGGAATGGCCATGGTGCATGCCGAAAATGGCTACGCTATTGACTACCTCGTAGAGAAATTTACCGCTGCGGGCAGAGTCTCCCGCGAATATTTCCTGCCGTCGCAGCCAAATATCCTCGAGGTAGATGCGGTGCAGCGGGCAGCCACCTATGCTATCCTCACCGATTGCCCGCTATACTGTGTGCACCTGAGCGTCCGTGAGGCACCCGAAATAATGGCGAGGATGAAGCGGGAGGGCTGGCGTATATACGGTGAAACCTGCCCGCAATATCTGTCTCTGACCAACCAGGCCGTGCTGGAGAGAGGGGCTCTGGGCAAGGTGGGTCCACCCTTGAGGGAAAAAGAGGACAACGAGGCTATATGGCGGGGCTTGGCCAGCCACGCCATCGATACCGTGGGCAGCGATAGCTGCAATGTCAAGGCGGAGCAGAAAGAGTGGGGTGGTGCTTCCACAGATTTCATCAGCGGTCCGGGAGCTAAGCCAAGGCCGGGCAATATCTTTGAGGCGCGCTTTGGCATGCCATCTGTAGAGACGATGTTGCCGGTAGTGTACCATGATGGTGTGAATGGCGGCCGTATCACCCTATCGCGTCTGGTGCAGACGATGTGTGAGAATCCGGCTAAGATATTCGGCCTGTATCCGAAAAAGGGCGTCATTCAGAAAGACTCCGACGCTGACTTAGTCATATTCGACCCAAACATGCCGTTCACCATAAGCGCGGAGGGGATGCACAGTAATGCCGACTTTACCATCTTTGAAGGCAAAGGAGTAATAGGCGCTCCTGTCTTCTCCATGCAGCGCGGCGAGGTTATTATCGAAGACGGTCAATGCCAACGGAAACAGGGCAATGCCCAGTTCTTGCCCGGGAACCGTGATCTGGCGACTTATGCTAAAAGCGGTTTCCCGGTAGAGTAAATTTGAAGTGACAATGCTCGGGGCCGGCCTTACCTCGTTTAAAGTGCCTTGGTATAGATGTTCCTGACATCGTCTTCGGTCAGGTTTCTCGGGTTGGGCACGAAGAGGCGGCTGATTTTCATGCCTCCTTCCACGAGCGCGGGGATATCGGCCTCGGTGATGCCATAATCGCTCAACCTAGCGGGAATGTTAACGATTTCCAGCAGCCTGAAGATGCTGGACACCAGTTTTTCCGCCGCCTGATAAGGCGTGAGCTTTTCCGTATTCTCACCCATGGCCTGAGCTATGGCAGCATACTTCCTTAAACTGCCGATTTTATTGTAGTCAACCACGTAGGGCAGCATAACCGCGTTGGCCCTGCCGTGGGACAGGTGGTATTTGACTCCCAGTGCATTGGATAAGGCGTGTACCGCGCCCAGCCCGCCGCCGGTAAAGGCCATGCCGGCCATGGTAGCCCCGAGCGACATATTGTATCGCGCGGCGATATTTTCCCCTTTGGCATAGGCCGTGGGCAGGTTTTCCGCAATCAAACGGATGGCCTCCAGAGCCAGGACTTCGGAGAAGGGAGTGGTACTCATGGCGACGTAGGTCTCTATGGCGTGAACCAGGGCATCTACGCCGGTATCGGCGGTGACTTTAGGGGGCAGGGACAGGGTGAGCAGGGGGTCAACGATGGCGACATCCGCCAGAGCGTAGTTGCTGTGCACGGCCATCTTCAGGGTTCTTTTCTCATCCATGATAACGATGGTCCGGGTGACTTCACTGGCAGTTCCGGCCGTGGTCGTGAGCAATATCCTGGGCAGCCCTCTCTGGGGCACTAGGTCCGTGCCGGCGTAATCCAGTATCTTGCCTTTGTTTTTGGCCATGATGGCGATGCCCTTGGCCACGTCCATGGAACTGCCGCCGCCGACGCCGATAACGATATCCGCCCCGTTGGCGGAGGCCATCTGAGCACCCTCATCCACATTGGCAGCCGGTGGCTCAGCCTCAACCTTGTCAAAGATATCAAAGCCTATCTTCTGCTCTTTCAGGGAGTCCTGCACTCCCGCCAGCAGGCCGGCTTTCACCACACCTTTATCGGTAACGATGAGTGCCTTCTTAGCGCGGAATTGTTGCGCCTCTTTTCCCACTTGGCTGGCGGTACCATTGCCGAAAATGACTTTGTTTGGCGACAGGAAAACATTAACTTTATTCATGGCGGAGATACCTCTCTTTCTTTGTCCAAAATCAGCACACCGCAAATATTTTAGTACGCCAATCATAAAGTATCAATAATGGAGCACAAAAAAATTTTAACCGTCGAGGATAGTTATGGAGGAAAAATTGTAATTATCAGGCCAATGGTATATTTTGCGAGTAAGCTGGATTTGAGGCTCGTTTTATTCAATGGAATTGAGGCAGTCTTCTAGTTGTGCGAGGTGGCAGACTGTGGTGGGGGAGGTGGTGTCAATGTCCACAATCCCATCGCAATCGACGGTATATTTGAACTGGCTATACCTCTTGGTGAGGTAGTGAGGATACAGGCTGTGCTCTGCCGAGGGGAACGCCGCCATGTCATTCGTCGCCGTGTTAACGTCCGGAACCTCTTTCACCCTTTCGATAACCCTCATCGATTGAAGGGCAGTAGAGATTACATAGTGCTCGTACAGCGCTGATATCTCTTGAACCTCTTCAATTAAATCGGAGGATAAGGCTGCAGATTCAGAAATTGACGCCTTGAGGTTCATCAAACTGAATTCTGCGTTATGCTCCGGCTGGGCAAAGGTGAAATAGCTCCTGCCTGATATTATAAAGAAGAAGGAAATGATGACGATTAACACCACTCGCGGTACGTTAATATAAAGAAACCTCATTTTGCCCAACTACCCCAAATTATTTCCCATCGGTACTATTTACTTTAGTACTTATTATGTCGACGGTAAATCACCCATTTTTATGATTCCGCATGCTCTAATGGGTGATTCGCCAACTCACCCATGGAGGCTATTCAGGACTGATGATAATGCGTTTCCCATCGAAATAGGGAACGATGTCATACTTATCTATCTGGCTGGCAAACTCAAGGTCAGCCGTAAAACCTATCTCCTGTAGATACTGGCCATGCTCACTTTCGGTCAGCACGGTCAGCGGCTTATCTCGATTTGTCTTGGCATACTCGATCGCTAAAACAGTCGTATCGCTTAACTCGGGAGATATTTCGGATTCAGTAAATTTGGACCATAAGCTTTGCGCAATCAGTCCAGCACAATACAGGTCCTCAAGCGATGGTCTACCGTGACGTCCGGCACAGACGAGAAAAATGCTTCGCAGGGCATTTTTTGTGGCAGCTTGCACAATGGCTAAGGACACGGCTGACAGGTTGACCAGCGCCCCGAGGTATACCGGCCGGTTACTGCTTTGAAAAGCCCGCCGCAGGGCCGGTGTACCGTTAGTAGTTGAGAAGTAAATGGCCCTGCCGGATATTTGGCCTGAGTCAAGGTATTCGCTGGGGGAGTTACCCAGATGGAATCCGGGAATACGTAGCCCCTTTCTTTCACCGCCCAGTAGGAAAGGAATATTGTCTGCTGATTCCGCAACACGCCGGGCCTCGACAGCGGTAAGAAACGGGTTCACCTCACGGACACCGTTCGCCAGTGCCGTAATTACGGTGGTGGTAGCGCGGAGAACATCAATAACCACACAAATTGTGTCTTCCAAACGAAGTGGTAACAGCCGGGGTGTTAAGATAATGTCTATTTTCATTCTTGCGTAATAATGGCCGTTATTTGGGCTTAAACGGTAACAGTATATCATATAGTCAGGAGGGGCATAAATGACCTAGCGCGGGAGCCGGTAAGGGTGTCTTTAGAGGCAAAACGAAGAAAAAAAGAGGCGGACTAGGAAAGAGATTGTCCTGCCTCTCTTTTATCCTGTTAATTTACGTAGTTAGTCACCTATCATCAGTCCGGGTAGGAAGGTGATTAATTCTGGGAAAATGGCCAGTAGCACAATGACGCTTAGGACGATGAGAACATATGGGATAACACCCCGTATTATGTCCAGCACCGTCACGTTCAGAGACGGGTCAGCAGCGCCGCGGCAGATATAAATCCCCATGGCGAAGGGTGGCGTCATGAAGGAGGTCTGCAGGTTGACACAGACCATGATTGCTGCCCAGATAGGGTCGAAGCCCAGCGCTTCGAAGATGGGGGTGATGATGGGCACCATGATGAAGAGGATACCTATCCAGTCAATGAAGAAACCCAGCAGAAAGACGACGAACATGATGACGCCGAAGGCGCCCCATTTACCGCCGGGCATGCCCATAACCCATCCGGTCACTACCTCGTTGCAACCAAAACCAAGGAAGACGCCGACGAAGGCGAAGGACATACCGCCGACGAGGAAGATGAACCCGGAGAGTCTCATCATCGTCGTTAACACATCAGTTAGGACTTTCAAGCTGAACTGGCGGTAGCCAATGGTCAGTATCGTGGCCATGAAGGCACCGGTAGCGGCGGCCTCGGTGGGCGTGGCAATGCCCAAGAAGATGACTCCCAGAACGGAGAATATGAGGATGGCCGGCGGCACCAGTGAGACAAGCAGCATCCCCGATTTTTTCACGAAGGGGACTGCTCTTTCTTCAACGGGCACCGGCGGTCCTATGTCATGCTGCATGAAGGCACGGATGACAATGTAGCTGATATAACCGGCAGCAAGCATGAAGCCGGGGATAAAAGCGCCGAAGAACATCTTGCCTACCGATATCTCCGCCATCGGGCCGTAAACCACTATCATGACGCTCGGGGGTATAAGGATGCCCAGAATGCCACCAGCAGTAACGGCACCAGCGGCAAAGCTCTTGCTGTAACCGCGCCTTACCATTGAGGGCAGGGCCACAAGCGTAAGCAGCGTTACCGAGGCGGTGATGACGCCAACAGTAGCCGCCATAATAGTACCCACGATGATAGTGACCACTGCCAGACCGCCGCGGAACCCGCCTAACCAAAGGTAGAGAGTGGCATAGAGCCGTTCAATTATTCCCGAGCGTTCCAGCATCGCCCCCATGAAGACGAAGAGGGGCACCGCCAGTAGAACGCGATTGAGCATCAGACGGTAAATGCGCAGGTAAAAAACGCTTCCTACCTGCTCCTGCCAGAGAAAGATGCCGAAGATAATACCAAGAAAGCCGATGATATAAGCCAGAGGGAAGCCGGTTATTACCAGAACTAGAACGCCAACGAGCATGGCAATGGTGACGAACTCAGGACTTAGTTCAGGCATATTCCTTCCCCTTTACGAGGTGATATACGGCGCGGTAAAGGTTAGCCAGGCCCTGTATGAGCAGCAGCGTGAAGCCGAGGAAAATCATCGTCCGGAGCGGGTACCACGGCGGGTACCAGTAGCCCTCCACGCTTTTCTCCATGATGCTCCAGGACCAATACATCTTGTTCCAGGCGGAGCGCACGACCAGTATTATGGTGGGCAGAAAGAAAATGAAGCCGCCGACAGCATCAACTATGGCTCTGCCGCGCGGTGGCATATGGATATAAAATACGTCCACCCTGACATGGCCGTGGATTTTCTCCGTATAAGCGTAACCGAAACAATACAGTGACATACCGAGGGCGATGCCAACTTCATAGCCCCATATCGTTGGCGCGTTGAAGATGTAGCGGGCAATAACGTCATACACTACGACCAGTATCAGCAGTAAACCGAACCAGCGGGCAATTTCTCCTGCCTTCTGGCTGATGATATCAACAATATTGAGGACTTTTTTCATCGCATTTCATTCTCGTTAACGTTGAAGTCCCCTGCTTCGGGAGGCCGAAGCAGGGGACTTTGGGCAACTACATGCGCTGCCAGGTACTGCGAACATCCGTCTTGAAGTTCTGAATTGATGTGTAGACCTTGTCAAAGAAGGGGTCCGCAGCCGCGCGCTCTTCATAGAGAATGCCTGCCCTTCGAACCACTTCATCAGAAACTGACTGTGGGATGAACTCTAGCGGCACGCCCTGCTCTGCCCACAGTGGTACAGACGCAAGGTCCGTAGCGACCATGAAGCGGTAGTAGTTCATGCCTGCTGCCGCGCCCATCTCGTAGCATATCTTCTTCAGGTCATCAGGAAACTCGTTCCAGGTATCCATGTTCCACATCTGGGGCTGCCACTCCTGGGGCTGGCGGGCTGACCCGACATACAGATGGTCGACGACCTCATACATCGCTATCGAGTAGTCATAGCCAGGGGAGCTGAGCTGGTAGGCGTCGAGCACGCCGCGCATCAGTGACTCATAGGTCTCCTCAGTGCTCAGCGTGACCACGGAAGCGCCCATGTCGGTGAAAATCTTACCGTCATCGCCGGCAGTCCTGATTTTCAAGCCCTTGATGTCTTCTGGCTTGGTTATTGGCTTCTTGGAGCCGAGGAACGCCTCGGGCACGGTCTGGAACCCGGGACCCCAGAAAACATCGTAGTCCGCGGTCATCTCCCTCAGCAGGTCCAGGCCTTCCATCTGCATCCAGAAGAACTGCTCGGTGGGGGAGAGGCCGGCAATCTGGTAGGTGAACAGGTTGCAGGCGGGGCCAAAGCGGTCCATCCAGTACATGGTGCAGGTGGTGGCGAAGTCGCAAACGCCTTCGTTAACGGCGTCAAGCTCCACCATGGACGGGACTATCTCACCGCCTGCATGCGGGGGCATATTGATCCGGCCGCCGCTGGCAATCTCAAGGTTTGCCTGAAACTCAGCTACTCCCTTGCAGAAGGTGGAGCCGCCGCCGGCGTGACACTGAGCAACAAGATTCCAGACTTTTTCAGGTTGGGCTGGAGCCGGCGCTGGAGCTGGGGAAGGAGCCGGGGAAGGAGCAGGTGCTGGCGCTGGTGCCGGAGCTGGAGCAGGTGCCGGCGCTGGAGCAGGTGCTGGAGCTGGTGCCGGAGCTGGAGCAGGAGCAGGTGCTGGTTTGGCGCAGGCGCCAGCGATGAGGCTAACGATTACTAGTAATGCCACTAATCCAATGATTATAGATTTTCTCACTAAGTTCTACCTCCTAACGGATTGAAAAATACAGTATTAGCTGGTGCTATGGTTGTAACTGAATTCAATCACCTCCTTACCTGATGTATTTCTGTTATGGTCAAGCATATTGCCAGATTGGAGTTCTGCCGCTATATTCTTTTCTTAAACCGCTCGCGCTGGCACTTCAATTATGATTATGAGGGTAACATATGCTTCCAGAATGGCATTATAAATACAAGATAATCTTTGCTTCAATAATTGTCAAGCCCTACGGATTATAATTTGTTATTTTTGTTATTTTATTTTAACCCTGGGTAGTCATCGGTAACTGCAAAAGAAGGCCTTGACTATTTGAATCGTAAAAATTCGGGCAAACAGGTAAATGTGCCGGAAACTTGCTATATTAATCTTAAATGAGCCTTTGACCAAATATTTAAGCGACCGATTAATTATATGCGACCCCGAGGGGATTTGAACCCCTGATCTCCACCGTGACAGGGTGGCATGTTAGTCCGCTACACCACGGGGCCATTGAAATAATTTGTGTGGGTAGTACCGGTTTTCTATTTCCCTGGGCTTCACTAGAGTGTAGCAAAGGTGGTATACTGTGTCAAGTTTGCTAACTGATCGGGTATAGGTGACGGGAAGCCGGTTGGTATGCCTGTTTTAGTAAAGCATTGTCGGCGTCTCCCGTTTGTGGTATAATGGGCGAGAAAATTTTTTGAGTGGAAAATGGCGACAAGTAAAAGTAAGAAGGAAGAGATAAAGACAGAGGAGCAGCCTTTACGGGACTATGAACTGGTGTTAGTGATCAACCCCGAAGTTGCTGAAGGAACTCTTGAGGCTGCGGTCAACAATGTAAACCAGTTCATTACCGGTAAAGGTGGCGTTATATCCGACAAAGAACAGTGGGGCAAGCGGAAACTGGCCTTTCCCATTAAACGCCATCTGGAGGGCAATTATGTGCTAACGCGATGCAAAATGAAGCCGGCTTGGGCCAGGGAATTGGACGCAACTCTTAATATATCGGAGGATATTTTACGACACCTGCTGATAAAGGTCGGTAGTTAAACTGGGGTTGCCCTGACATCTCTGCCTGAGGCAGGGATAAAAGGAGTGTCGGAGACATGCCAAGTCTGAATAAAGTGATTATAATCGGTAATGTTGGTGGGGAGCCGGAGATGCGGTTTACGCCAAATGGAAAGCCAGTAACCTCGTTTAGTGTGGCCACTAACTGGGTATCGACGACGCCCGAAGGGGAGCGCAGGCAGGAAACGGAGTGGTTTAACGTGGTAACCTTTAATAAGCTTGCGGAACAGTGCAACCAGTTTCTGGCCAAGGGTCGGCTGGTTTACGCTGAAGGCAGGCTGCGTACCCGTACCTGGGAAGGGCAGGATGGGCTGCAGCATTCAAGAGTAGAGGTAAACGCCAACAGAGTGGTATTCCTTGATCGCAGGGGGGTATCGCCGCTGCCTGAAGAGAGGCTGGAGGAAAGTGCCGGCGGTGGCAAGATGGAAGAAAGTGATACTGCAGATCTGGAACCTGGTGATATTACATTTTAGATAAATACAGTGGAAAGGGTTATGCATGGCAGGAACGAGGGAAGTACCTAGGAGCAGGAGGTGGGCCAAACCAAGATATGTGCCCAGGCGCAAGGTATGTTCGTTCTGTGCGGACAAGACGCTGGTCATAGATTACAAAAATCCGGAAAAATTGCTATCCTTCATTACCGATAGGGGAAAGATTGCGCCACGCCGTAAAAGTGGCACCTGTGCCCGGCATCAGCGCATTCTGGCAAGAGAGATAAAAAGGGCTCGTCACCTGGCAATGTTGCCCAACGCACCGGTTCATGTTCGTGAGCCGGAGATGACCGGTTGATCGGTGCAGGCCATAGATAACGATATTCCCATTTTTCCATAGTAAAAGTTAAAAATCGGTTTATTGGTTATGGTGATCTGAAGTGCCCAAAAGGACATATCAACCAAAGAGGATTCCGAGGAAGCGAGAGCACGGTTTTAGAGCCCGAATGAGCACGCGGAGCGGACGTGCCGTTTTGAAAGCAAGACGACTGAAAGGCCGTAAAAAATTAACCGTCGTGTGATGATGGCTGGCCGGGTGGCATAAAGGGGCGTGTGAAGTGAGGGGTGAGCAGTATCTGAGAAAACCCGTACAGTATGCGTTCGTCTACAATAAAGGCAATTCGTGGGCTAATAATTTGCTGGTGATGAAGGCGCTATCTAATGGGCTTATGTCGTCCAGATATGGTTTTTCCGTTGGCCGCCGTGTAGGCAAGGCAGTAGTGAGAAATCGGGTGAAGCGCCTGCTGCGTGAAATACTGCGGGCGACCACCCTGCGACCAGGGTGGGATATCATCTTTATTGCCCGCTCATCCACGGCTGGAGTTAAATACGCTGAACTCGAGAAGGCAGTTAAGGACTTGCTGTCTCGAGCTGGCTTACTGGTTGAAAGTTATGAGAATGTTAGCCTTAGGTCTGATTAGGCTTTATCAGATGACCCTGTCTCAGGTCACGTTGCATTCCTGCCGATTTGCCCCTACCTGTTCTCAGTACACATATGAGGCCATTACCAAGCACGGCTTAATAAAGGGAATCTGGCTGGGAGCCAGGCGTCTCTGCCGCTGTCACCCCTTCCACGAAGGGGGATACGACCCGGTACCGTAAGCGCAGCGGGGGCTCGCTCTATATATTCAGGAAATGAAGTGAGGAGTACGAAACAGTTGTCGAAAAAAGGAGTCATCAGCAAAGCGCTGCTTCTGGCAGTATTGCTGCTGGTGCTGGCCAGCGGCCTGGCTTTTCCCTCTTGCCAGACGGCCAGGAGTGTACCGAGAGGGTGGTCAGGGGTTTCCGTTATCGATGAGGCTCTCTTTCTGGGTTCAATGGAGGGCAAGCTGGTTGCCATAGATGGCTCCACCCAGCAGCGGCTCTGGCCGGACGTTCCGTTCGAGCAGAAACAGTCCGGCGGATTTGGCTGTGCCCAGGGAACGCAGGCCGTGGCCATTTACGGGACGCCGGCGGTTACGTTTGAGCTGGTCTACCTTACCGGCTATAATGGCAAGGCGTATGCCGTGAATATGGAGACCGGCGCGTTGCGCTGGGTATATCCAAGGGAAGATGAACTTGACCCGATTGTCGGTGGCCCCGCGGTGTTAGGAGACAGAGTTTATTTCGGCAGTTCCAACGGTAAATTATACGCGCTCGATGCGGCAACCGGAGATAAACTCTGGGAATTTGAATCTGGCGATAAAATCTGGGGAACACCGGCGGTAAATGGCCAAACCCTGTATATAGGCTCTTTTGATAAAAAGCTGTATGCGCTGAATGTGGCCGACGGCAGCTTGAAGTGGCAGTTCGAAACGGAGGGGGCGATTGTGGCCACTCCGCTGGTGTACGATGGTGCGGTTTATTTCGGTTCTTTTGACCGGCATCTGTATGCCCTGAATGAGGCCGATGGCAGCCTGCGCTGGAAGTATCAGGCAGATAACTGGTTCTGGTCACGTCCCCTGGCCAATGATGGCATCATCTATGCCGGCTCCGTTGACGGGAAGGTACATGCCCTGAAGACGGAGAGCGGGGAGGTGGTCGCCGTCTTTGACCTGGAGAGTCCGATTAGTGCCTCACCGGTGCTGGCCGGCGGCGATGTCATTGTGGCGGCGGAGACAGGCCAAGTGTACTCGTTGAGCATAAATCCCCGGCAGAAAAAATCGCTGGTAAACCTTGAAGATGAAATTTATGCCCCTCTGGCCACCAGCGATGGTGTCATCTATATTCACAGTGCCGATGATGTCCTCTACGCCGTGGACGCGCGGTCCGGAGCCACTTTATGGAGTCTTGAACTGGAGAGCGAGTGAGGTAAGACGCTTTGATTGGTGAAATCTGGGATTTGATTATACTGTCGCCGATGATAAATATCCTTATCGTTGTGTCCGGCGCTCTTTTCAATAATTTCGGCCTTTCGATAATCGTGCTGACCCTTATTGTGCGGGGGGTGACCATACCGCTTACCCTGAAGCAGCTCAGGTCGACCAAGGCGCTGCAGGAGCTGCAGCCGAAGATGTCCGAGTTGCAGAAGAAGTATGGCAAGGACAAGCAGAAGCTGGCGCAGGAACAGATGCGTCTCTACAAGGAGTCCGGCATCAATCCCGCCGGCTGTCTGCTGCCCATGCTCGTCCAGTTGCCCATCTGGATAGCACTCTTCCAGTCGATCATCCGCGTGCTGGCGGTCGTACCCGAAGACTTTCTGAAGCTGTCCGGACACCTGTATAGTTCATGGCCTCAGGTCTTTTCTCTGGTGCCGCTCAACAGCCGCTTTCTGTGGCTGGATCTGGCCGTGCCGGACAGATACCTGCTGCTGCCGATTCTGGTGGGCGGTTCGATGTGGTTGCAGCAAAAGATGACGACGCCCAAGACGGGTGATCCCAGACAGCAGGCGCAGGCCCAGATGATGTTGTGGGTGATGCCGTTGATGTTCGCCTTCCTCACCCTTCAGTTCCCGAGCGGGCTGGCACTCTACTGGGTGGTTTCCAACCTCATAAGCATCGGCTTGCAGTACTTCATTACCGGCGGGTGGGGTGGACTAACGGCTCAGGCGGCGACCAAGCCAGCGGGAGCAGATAGAAAGTATATCAAGCGCCTTACCACGGCGGAGGAAAAGGAGATCGACTACGCAGACACTGAGGCCGATATCGGGGCAGACGTCGGCGCTGACATCGCCAGTGCCGATGTAGCAACAAAAGAGGGCGCCAGATATCAGCCTAGCCTGAGGGCGATGAAGCGCCATCCGAAGAAGAGCAAACGTCCCAAACGAAGGTAATCACCATAAGGTGTAACTGATGGATGAGAACGAAACTGAAATTGCTGAGTTAGCACGCGCCATTCTGGAAAACCTGCTTGAGCTGATGGGCATTACCGCCTCGGTAAACCCGGTACCGGGAGCACTGGTAGAAAGCAAGGAAGAGGTACCAAGCTCCGTAACGCTAAACGTGGAAGGTGATGACCTGGGTATCCTGATTGGGCGGAGGGGACAGACTCTATCCTGCCTCCAGTACCTGGTGCGGATTATCGTAGGTCATCAGAAAAGGGTATGGTTGCCGATTGTCATCGATGTCGAAAGCTACAAGCAACGGCGCTGCAACGCACTTCAGACGATGGCCTGGAGGATTGCCGAGCAGGTAAAACAGAGGAGAGAACCGTTTGCTCTGGAGCCAATGCCCGCTTTTGACCGGCGAATCATCCACATAGCACTTGTGGACCATCCCGACGTAACCACCGAGAGCAGTGGAGAGGGTGAAGCACGGCGGGTGGTCATCGTGCCGAAAGGGCTGCCGTCAGATTGACTTGCCCGATGAAGTGTGCTAACCTTTAGCGGTAAAGGCCCTGACGGAGAAGAGTAGGGAAGTCACGGTTACCCAGCGAGTCTGATACGGTGGAAGCAGACGTGAGCGCCTTCCTGAAAATCCCTCCCGAGTTGCCAACCGAACGGTCGCCAGTTGGAGATTGACGCTCAGTAGACTTGGCCGGTGCCGTCAGCCGTTATCAAGGACGGGGGCATCATAAGGTGCCCTTACAAAGTGCCCCGAGAGATCGGGGAAATAGGGTGGTACCGCGGGTAGATAATTCCCGTCCCTAGGGGACGGGTTTAATATTTTATGGGGGGCCAAAAATCCATGTTCCGTCCGGTGAGCAGCCAGCTTAACCTGCCGCAGGTTGAAGAAGAGATATTGGCCTGGTGGAAAGAGAATAAAATCTTTGAGCGGAGCGTGGAAAACCGGAAGGGTGGTACGCGCTTCACTCTCTATGAGGGTCCGCCAACGGCCAACGGTAGCCCCGGAATCCACCATGTTCTTTCCCGCATTTTCAAAGACATCATTCCACGTCACCGGGCAATGAAGGGCTATTATACGCCGCGCATCGGTGGCTGGGATACGCACGGCCTTCCCGTGGAGCTGGAAGTGGAAAGAGAGCTTGGCCTTTCCAGCAAGACGCAGATTGAGGAATATGGCATCGCCAGATTCAATACCCGCTGCCGCGAGAGCGTTTTCCGGTATCTGAAAGACTGGAACGCACTGACCGAGCGCATCGCTTACTGGTGTGACCTCGAGCACCCCTACGTCACCATGGAGAACTACTACATTGAGACGGTCTGGTGGGCGCTCAAGCAGATGTGGGACAGGGGTCTGATCTATCTGGGTTACAAGACGGCCGCGCATTGCCCCCGTTGTGGCACGTCCCTCAGCTCGCATGAGGTGGCACTTGGCTATGAAGAGGACACCGAGGATCCATCAGTATATATAAAGTTCAAAATCGTCCGGTCCTCCCTAGTGGGTTCTGAGGCGCGTAAGCGACTGTTTAAACGCTTTACATCATCAGGTAAACCGGCCTATTTCCTGGCCTGGACGACCACTCCGTGGACTTTGCCCGGCAATACCGCACTGGCGGTAGACGCTGAAGCGGAATATGCGGTGGTGGAGACGGATGAGGAATATCTGGTTTTTGCCACTGCCTTGCTCGGTGCGATAGGATTTGAGGCCAGCCAGGTAGCAGATGAATTGGCCGGTGAGGAACTGGTCGGTAGTGACGGCAAGAGCGCGGTGGAATACGAACCCCTTTATAACCCTCACGCTTACGGCGTTGAGAGAAGGCGTTTTGTCCGCTTCCGTGACCAGTCGAGCGGGCATACACGAAGTGACCTTCAGTTGCAGGAGCCCGATAGAGATTTAACCTACAGAGTTATTGCCACCGATTTTGTCTCGCTGGAAGATGGAACTGGCATCGTGCATGTGGCGCCTTCCTTCGGTGAGGTTGACTTTGAAGCGGGAAGAGAGCAGGGCCTCGATTTCGTGCAGCAGGTGGACTTGCAGGGTAATATCACCGGCAATTATTCCTTTTCCGGAAAGTTTGTGAAAGATGCTGACCCGTTGGTGATAGATGACCTGAAGGAGAAGGGGCTGCTCTACCGCAGTGAGACCATCCGGCATACTTATCCCTTCTGCTGGCGTTGCAGTACCCCTCTGCTTTACTACGTCAAAGAGAGCTGGTATATCAAGACTACGGCAGTGAAGGACAGGCTCATTTCCGGGAACAATGAGATAAACTGGTACCCCGAGCATATCAAGTACGGCAGGTTTGGCGACTGGCTGGAGAACAACGTTGACTGGGCATTCTCCCGCGAGCGCTACTGGGGCACACCACTGCCCATCTGGCGCTGTGAATCATGCGATTACCGGGAGGGCATCGGCGGCGTTGAGGAACTTAAAAGCAAGCCCGGTTTCAAAGGCCTGAATGAGCCGCTTGACCTGCACCGGCCCTACGTTGATGACATGACCTATGACTGCTCGCAGTGTGGCGGTACCATGCGCCGGGTGCCCGAGGTCATAGACTGCTGGTTTGACTCGGGTGCCATGCCGGTGTCCCAGGTGCACTATCCGTTCGAGAACGAAACGCTGCTTGAGGACGGGCGCTTCCCGTCGGACTATATCTGCGAAGCGGTTGACCAGACCCGCGGCTGGTTCTACAGCCTGCACGCCATCTCCACTTTGCTATTCAGCCGGCCCTGTTTTCTGAACTGTATCTGCCTGGGACATATCCTTGATGCAAAGGGAGAGAAAATGAGCAAGGCCAAGGGAAATGTCATTGAGCCGTCTGCGGTGATTGATAAGTATGGCGCTGATGCCCTCCGCTGGTATTTCTTCACCTCTTCACCTCCCGGAAACGTGCGCCGTTTCAGTGCCGATATGGTCTCGGAGGTGACGCGGCGCTTTTTGCTGACCCTGTGGAATACCTATTCTTTCTTTATCAACTATGCCAATATTGACCGGTTCACCCCAGGTGCAGAGGGAGTCCTCTCCCATTCCGAGCTTGACCACTGGATAATCTCCGAGCTTAATCAGCTTATCGCCGATGTTGATGCTGGTCTTGAGAACTATGACCCGACGGGAGCCGGCAGGAAGATTGAGAGCTTTGTCGATGACCTGTCCAACTGGTACGTGCGGCGGAG
>DUFF01000092.1 GCA_011174815.1 Dehalococcoidia bacterium
AAATTAATTGGCCTATCTCTCATGCTTTTCCCCGATAATCAATTGTCTGGTAAATACCGTCCGCGCCTGTTTGCTATGGCATCAATCCCGATGCAGAGTAACACAGGTCCGACAGCACCTTCAAACCGGGATTCCGCTCACCCTCTACCCCAGAGCCATCGAAAGGGTGAGTTCCGGTTCCTCATCAAGGTGAGGGATAAGGGAGGCCTGCTTTTCCCATTCGAGCATGCCCTGGAACCAGATGTAAGGGGCAGCCCTCGACGTTACCACCCGCATCTTCCTCAGTTGCAGCATGGAATCGATGCTGTGTTCCCGCCGGGCTTCGATGATGCGCTGCGCCGATACTGGACCAACGCCGGGCACGCGGAGCAGCTCTCCGTAGCTCGCCCGGTTGACATCCACCGGGAAAAGCCAGGGCTGTCTTTCGGCAATGATTAGCTTCGGGTCCTTCTTCAGGGAAAGGTTCCCCTTCTCCCCGAGCGCCAACTCGACCTCGTTTAACGGGAAGCCGTAGACTCTGAGCAGCCAGTCCGACTGGTAAAGCCGGTGGGCACGCAGCGGGTTGGCCGGCGGCAGACCTTCCAGCGGCGAGTCTCTAACCGGACGGAAGGGGCTGAAATAGGCCCTGCGCAACTCGACTTCATGGTAGAGGGCCGAGGTGGTGCGCAACAGGTCCAGGTCGGTTTCCCCGGCCGCGCCAACGACAAACTGCGTCGTCTGCCCGGAAGGCACCAGCCCTTCGTCCGATGCCTTCAGCTTTTTTACCCATTGCATCGGCTCGACGATATTACGGTGCAGGTCCTTACGCTTGCTAAGCCTGGCGAGATGCTGGACAGTGGGTGCTTCCATATTCACCGAGACGCGGTCGGCCAGTCGACAGCCCTCGGCAACGCAGTCGAAGGCGGCCCCGGGCAGGATTTTGAGGTGGATATAACCTTTGAATTTATAGCGGTAACGCAGGATTTCCACCGTCTTGACCATCGCTTCCATGGTTCGAGTTGGGTTATCCGCCACCCCGGAACTGAGAAAAAGCCCCCGCACCATTCTGCGCTGATATAGCTGCATGAAGGCTCTGGCCAGTTCCTCGGGTTGAAAGGCGCGGCGGGGAAAGTCCCTGGTGACACAGTTGACGCAGTAGGCACAGTCATTCATACAGACGTTGGTCAGCAGCACCTTGAAGAGGCAGACCGAGCCGCCTCCAGGCAGCGTGGAGCGGTAGATGAAGCGCTGCGCCGAAGGCAGAAAATCACGCGGCCCGCTGTAGCCGCAGATATCAAACTGCGCTGCCGCGCTCAAGGCTTTGAGTTTATCTTCAACCTCCATCTGCCACTCCGCTTATAATAGAACAATTGTACTATAACATGGTGGGGATAATGGGGTCAATAGCCAGGTAGGTAAGATAGCGTCACTCGCTCATACGGGAGCTGACGATAAGCATGACGCCGGCCAGTGCCGCGAGGGTGAACAGCGAGGCCTGAAACGTCCCGGTAACGTCAATCAGATAGCCAAAGAGAACCGGCATGGTCAGAGACATCAAGTTCCCCAGTGAGGAGATAAGGCCAACCACGCTGGCCGCAAACGGTGCCAGCCGCTGGTGGTGCGTCGGGATGGCGAGTATGATAGTCAGCACACCCATGGTGGCAAATCCGGCCACAAAAATACAGAGCAGGAGGAGAGGAAACGGGGCGTAGTTGATGCCAACAATGGCCGCAGCAGAGACGATTCCCAGCAACGCGACTATTGTTCTGGTGTTATGAAATTTGTCTGAGAACAGGCCCACCGCGGGTCCGGCCAGAAAGAATCCCAGGGGAAGAAGCGTGGCCAGTGTCGGGGCGAGCTCTTTAACGTCAAGTATTTTCGGCAGCCAGATGGCCATGGTATCATAGCCTCCCACACTGGCCATCATGAAGAGCAGCAGCACCCAGACGTACTTATCTTTCAAGACCGCGATTAAACCTCTTATCTGGAATCCGGAGGTCGGTCTGGCGGTGCTCCTGGCGAGTGTCCACCACAGAAGGGCAAGGATGATGGCCAGGCCGCTATAGGCGAGCAGGACGTGACGCCAGCTCAGCAGTTCCAGCAGGTAAGGCGTAAGGCCGAGGGCGGCGGCATTGCCTGCGGCAAAGCCGGAGATGTACAGTCCGGTGGCAAATCCAGGCCGCCCCACCGCCCACTCCTTCACGATAAGCGGCAGGCATGGCATCACCACGGCCAGTCCCACCCCGAGGAGAAAATGGCTGACCAGAAAGGTCACGTAGCTTGGTGACAGCGCCCTGATTACGGCCAAAATGGCTACCCACGGCAGAGCGATGCGGAAAGCGTTCCGGTAGCCAATTCGGTCCCCGAGCGGACCCCAGGGAATACGGAAGAGCATAAGGCTCAATACGGCCACGGAAAAGATGAGCCCAAATTCGGCATGGGTCAGTCTCATTTCCGACATGATGTCGTTGACCATCGGGGCGATGCTCATGTTCAGAAGATGCAACAGAAAGGCGATGCTGAACGCCAGCGTTAGCATCACCCAGTGATATCTGTTTTTCAATGCTTCAGACATGTTACCCAGCTAGGAAATCGTCAAGGCACTCACTTCTCCGGCTCGCCCTTCTTTTCCCCGGACAGTTGCTCCCGCTGCCAGCGGTGAATCTCATCGAGCGCCGGCGGCGCCACACTGAATACCTCTATATCTTCCGGGAACTGCACCATGTGACCTTCCCGGATAAAAAGCAGACCCGCTTCGTCCGCCACAAGCGTCTCATCGATTTGCCTGGCGATATTTTCATATCGCTTCCGCAGCGCTTCGACGTATAGCTGAGAGACCTGCTGCGCCACCTTCTGGCTGATAAAACCCATCAGGATAAACCTCTCCCAATCAATGCTTTCCTCCGCCAGTGCTCTGTCCTCAACGGCCTCAATCAGGGCGCCGCGCTGGCTCTTCTCTCTGGCGAGCTGGCTGCTATCAGTGTTCAGCTTCTGCATCGCCTCCAGCCCTTCCTTGCCCGCCTGATAGACTGACTCGTGATAGATGTGCCCCACCTTACCGAGTTTTGCCTCAAGATTGGCCACATGCTCGCTGACCTGCTGCCAGTAGCGCCGGTACTTCTCAGTATAATCCTCGGGGGAGTTCTTTCCCGAGAAAAGCAGCGGAACGAGGTAAATTTTTCTTTTACCGGTGAACTCCTTCGCCTCCGGCTTCTCAATCTTACCCAGCTGCTCTGCCATGGCGCACCGTCCTTTCTGTCTATTCCATTCTACCTTCTGCTTCTGCCCTGAACAAGCACCTTTGGCTGTGATATACTTATACTCTTGGAGGAGGGAAACAGTCAACCGTGGCCAAAGATTACTACCAGGTTCTAGGAGTGCCGAAAAACGCCAGCCAGGAGCATATCAAGAAGGCGTACCGGAAGCTGGCAATGCAGTACCACCCCGACCGCAATCCCGGCAAGGAGCAGTGGGCTAATGATAAGTTCAAGGCAATCAATGAGGCCTTCAGTGTCCTTGGTGACCCGCAGAAGCGGCAGCAGTACGACCAGTTCGGCACCGTCGGCGAAATCGGTGATATCTTCGGCAGCCCCTTCACCCGCACCACCTTTGAAGACCTGATGAAGGATTTTGGCGGTTCCGGCCTGGGCTTTGACTTTCTGGACAATATCTTCGGCGATGCTTTAAGAGGCAGGGGCTTTTCCTTCCGCACTTACCGCCGTGGTTCCAGCCGTCCGGGCAGAGGGATAAGGTTTGAAGCGCCGGAAGGCATCAATTTGGAGGAGATATTTGGCCGGCCAAAACCCCGTCCCCACCCCGAAGTCCAGTATGAGATAGTCATTACCCGCCAGCAGGCGGCGCAGGGACTGGAGAAAGACCTGGTGCGTAAGGGCAGGAAGATACGGGTCAAAATTCCCGCCGGGGTAAAGCACGGCTCCAGGGTGAGGCTGCGCAACGCCCGCCAGCTCACCGACGGCCAGCCGGGGGACATTATTATAGTAGTTAAGGTGAAATAGGTCACAAAAGGCAGGAAACTGGTACGATTATTAAAACTTACCAGAAAGTTTGCCGGGGCTCCTTTCATCAGCCCTTGCAACCCTCACTCCCGTGAACTATAATGCTGTTTGGACTTTCCATGGATATTGCCACAGATTATCAAAGTAAGGAGGGATGAGTATGCCCAAGTTCAGTGCCAATTTGTCTATGCTGTTTACCGAAGTTGGTTTTGCCGACCGCTTTGAACGGGCGGCCAAAGCTGGTTTCAAAGCCGTGGAATGCCAGTTCCCCTACGAGCTGCCCAAGGAAAATATTGCCGAGACGCTGGATAAATACGGCCTGCAAATGGTCCTGCACAATGTACCAGCCGGAAACTGGGTGGCCGGAGAGAGGGGCATCGCCTGCCTGCCGGGACGGGAGAGCGAGTTCCAGGATGGTGTGGGCAAAGCCATCGAATATGGGAAAGCGCTCAAGTGTCCCCGCATCAACGTTCTGGTCGGCCTCACTCCCAAGGACGTTCCGGCGGACAAAGTGCGTCAGACCCTTGTCAGCAACCTGAAATTCGCCGCCGATGCCATGCAGAAAGCGGGCATCTCCACGCTGGTGGAATCACTTAACAGCTATGATATTCCCGGCTTTTACCTGACCGGTACCGCAGCAACATTGCAACTGCTCGATGAAGTCAATCATCCCAACCTTTTCTACCAGTATGACATCTACCATATGCAGGTGATGGAGGGCAATCTGACCAAGACCATTCAGCAGAATGTGAAACGTATCGGCCATATCCAGCTCGCCGACAACCCGGGGCGGAATGAACCGGGCACCGGCGAAATCAACTTCACCAATCTGTTCAAGTTCATCGACGAGTCAGGATACACCGGCTGGATCGGCTGCGAGTACAAGCCAGCCGGTGCCACTGAAGACGGCCTGGGATGGGTCAAACCCTATCTTAAGTAAAAGGAGGAAAAGATATTATGGCAAATCTTGGATTCATCGGCGTGGGCATAATGGGCAAGCCCATGGCCGAGCACCTGATGGAGGCGGGCAACACGGTCCACATTTACGACGTGGTTGACGCACCGGTCAAAGAGCTGGCAGCGAAAGGAGCCATCGCCTGCGGCAGCTGTAAAGAGGTCGCCGAGAAATCAGACATTACCTTCACCATGGTGCCGGATACTCCGGATGTGGAAGCCGCCCTCTTCGGCGCCAATGGTGTGATCGAAGGCGTTAAATCGGGCTCGATTGTGGTGGATATGAGCTCTATATCACCGATTGCCACCAAGGATTTCGCCAAGAAGCTGGCGGAAAAGGGGGTGGAAATGCTGGACGCCCCGGTCTCCGGCGGCCAGGTGGGTGCACAGAACGCCACTCTGTCCATCATGGTCGGCGGTAAACCGGCGGTATTTGAGAAGATCAAGCCCTACTTCGAGCTTATGGGCAAAAACATCGTTCACATCGGCGGCAACGGTGACGGACAGACCTGCAAGGTGGCCAACCAGATAGTGGTCGCCGAGACCATCATGGCCATCAGTGAAGCCCTTCTCTTCGCCTCCAAGGCGGGTGCCGACCCGAGCAAGGTGAGGGAAGCTTTGCTCGGTGGCTTCGCTCAGAGCCGTATCCTTGACCTGCATGGGAAGCGCATGATTGAGCGAACTTTCCAGCCGGGCTTCCGCATCCGCCATCAGCAAAAAGACCTCAACAACGCCCTGCAGGGCGCTCGCAGTCTGGGCATGAGCCTGCCCGGTGCTGCAGTGTCCCAAGAACTATTCAACGCACTGGCCGCTCAGGGCGATAGCGACCTCGACCATTCTGCCCTGGTACTGGCGCTGGAGAAGCTGGCCAACCACAAGGTCGCCGGCTAAATCGCAGACTGAACCATAATGGCAAACAGTTGCCCGGGGGGAGGCAATACCTCTCCTCGGGCTTTGACATCTCCCGTCTGCAATCAGCCGTTTTCTACCCCGTATTAAGATATCTCCCCTGCATTTTTATACCTTATATAGCCTCGCCGCTGTATCCTGAGAACGGATAAAGCAAACACACCCGAGAAATACCGCTTATTACCTATGACCAAAGAGCTATTGTCATTTGCTAGCTGGCTGGATAAGATAGCTTCTGTGAGCAAGGCTAATTTGTTGGAGGAGAGATGTAGCCGATAATGCCTGATATAAATACTGAAGAAACACAAGTCGAGAATCCACAGGCCAGGCTGCGAAAGCACTTGATCCAACCTGAAGCGCTGCAGCTTATCCCCGAGCCTCTAGCCAGAAAACACGCGGCCATTCCTCTGGAAATAAGTGGCAATGTGCTTCACGTGGCCATGGTAAACCCGTCCGATATCATCGCACTGGAGGCGCTAGCCACCAGGAGCCAGATGCACATCGTGCCGTTGAAGGCCAGTGCTGCTGAAATTCAGGAAGCCTTAGATTTCAACTACCAGTCATATGAAGAGATTGAAAAGCAGATCTCCAGCATCTCACTGGACACGGCGGAAACCGGGCCTCAGGTCAAGCTGGATACGGTCACCGATGCCCCGGTGGCTAAGGCACTGGCTCTCATTATCGATGAGGCGGTCAAGGCCCGCGCTTCCGATATCCACCTTCAACCGCAGGAAGATAAGGTGTTGGTACGCTATCGCATCGATGGCACTCTGCATAATATGATTTCTCTGCCCTTAATGACGGCCAGCCCGCTTATATCACGCATCAAAGTCCTGGCCAATATGAATATCGCCGACCATCACCGCCCGCAGGACGGCCAGTTTTCGGTGCGTACCAAAGGCGGACAGTCCATAGATATCCGCGTTGGTACGGTGGCCACGGTACATGGGGAGATGGCAGCACTAAGGCTTCTGGACAAATCCAGAGCCGTTATGAGCCTGTCTGACCTAGGTTTTCAGTCCGAGAGCCTGGCTAAATTTGAAGAGATGCTCAAGATCCCGTATGGCATGATCCTGGTCAGCGGGCCCACCGGCGCCGGCAAAACCACCACCCTTTACGCTTCGGTGAACTGCCTTGATTGCGTTGGCAGGAACATCATCACCATTGAGGACCCCGTGGAATACCGTTTCAAGGACATCAACCAGATTCAGGTTAACCCGCGTGCCGGCCTCACCTTTGCCAGCGGACTCAGGTCCATTTTACGCCTTGACCCGGATGTGATACTGGTCGGCGAGATACGCGATGCTGAAACCGCCCGTATTGCGGTGCAATCGGCTCTCACCGGACACCTGGTACTGTCTTCAATACACGCCAACGATGCCGTGGGCGTGGTGTTCCGCCTCCTCGACCTCGGTATCGAGCCTTTCCTGGTCGCCTCCGCACTCATCGGGGCCATCGCCCAACGTATGGTACGACGGATCTGCCCCAATTGTACGCAGTTCACTGAGGTTAATATGGTTGAGCAGAAAAGCTACCAAAAAGAGACCGGTGATGAGCGTCAAGAGTTTCTTTACGGCAGCGGGTGCTCATCGTGCTCTTATACCGGCTATTACGGAAGAACAGGACTATTTGAAATATTGCAAATTAGCGATGAAATACGGGCGATGCTGCTCAGCGGAACCACGGCCTCCAAGCTTAGACATCAGGCGATTAAGGAAGGGATGGTTCCTCTGGGCAAAGACGGGATGTTAAAAGTAAAGGATTACATTACCACCCCTGTCGAAGTTTTACGCAACGCTTATTCTGTTGATTAGGTTATTGATATGATACGGTCGTTCCGCAGCGAGCAGGGAGCTTGCCTCAGCAGCTGTGGAAATAAGTAAATTAGGACAGGCTATCGATGAAATTAAGCAGGAGAAGCTGGTTTATCATTACCCTCGGGTTCTATGTTATGGTTGCGGCCAGTTTATTTGTTGTCTATTTCCAACACGCTCAAGAACGGGAGCAGCTTAAGGAGGACCTGGTTTCTGCCCGTTCCCGTTTAAGTTCAGTACATATAGAACAGCTTACCCAACGGCAGGATGTACTGGAAGGAAATTTAAATCAAGCATATGAACAATATGAGGTCGACAAAGAAAAGTTCGTACAGCCAATAGAGAGCATCATTGTGAGCAACATTTTATATAGTATGGCCCGAGCCAATAGTGTCAACATAACCGAGATGAGAGCGGCGGACGTGTGCAATGATGAAGTAGAAGGCGTTCCGTGCCTTGCCCTCACCATCGATGCCAAAGTCAAGGGTTATGTCGCTGACCTGGCGGCCTTCATCACCCAGCTCAACAGCGACCTGACTACAGCGGTTGTCAAGTCAGTAAACATAGACATACCCCCTCCGGGCAATAGTGGGATACCATCCGCTGGTATTAATGTAGTTATCTA
The DNA here is from genome assembly GCA_011174815.1 of Dehalococcoidia bacterium. Lineage (GTDB taxonomy): Bacteria > Chloroflexota > Dehalococcoidia > Dehalococcoidales > RBG-16-60-22 > E44-bin89. Next base: position 8,298 of record DUFF01000092.1, read on the forward strand.
TACCCATGAGGAAAGATAAGCGATGGCGAAAGACGTGGTCACACTCTATATAGACGATGCCAGTATCCGGCTTCTGGTCTCGGATGGAACCCGTATTAAGAAATGGGATGATGTACCGCTGGAAGCTGGTATGGTGAACCAATTGGTGGTTCAAAAGCCGGATGAGGTCGCGGCCAAAATTAAAGAGCTTTTTAAGGCCCAAAAGATAAATTCGAAGAAGGTTAATCTTGGAGTAAGCGGAACACGATGCCTCAGCCGCCCCATCTCCGTACCGCAGCTGCCCAAAGATATGCTTGAGGAAGCAGTGCGGCGAGAAGCAAAACGAGTGCTTCCGGTTTCCCCGGAACAGGTATATCTTACATGGAAATCATCATCAACCTCCGAAGGGAAATTGCAGGTCTTCATGGTGGCCACTCCGAGAAACATAGCAGATTCGCTATTCAAAACACTGCAACTTGCCGGGCTCAAGCCAGAATTGATGGATGCCAAACCCATGCTGCTGGCAAGGCTGGTCAAGGAAACGATGGCTATAATTGTCGATGTACAACCCACCGAATTTGATATTATTATTAAGAATGATGGCATCCCGCAACCCGTGCGAACCATCAGTTTTCCCGACAAAAAAATACCCTGGCAGAATAAACTGTCCATGGTTCAAAATGAAATTAGTAGAACCATTGATTTCTATAATAATGAGAATAAACAAACTCCTCTCGTACCAATGATACCGGTGTTTGTGTCCGGAGAACTGGCCGGTGAAGAAAGTCAAAGCCAGGACCTATCGCAGGCATTGGAGCGTCCGGTTGTACCCTTAACATCTCCGCTTGATAGTCCGGATGGATTGAACCTCAATCGATATATGGCGAATGTGGGGTTGGTACTCAAGAACACCCGGAGGGCAAACGGCTCATCGTTATCGATAAGCAATTTGAACATTCTTCCCACAGTGTATCAGCCGGAGCCGATTTCCTTAACTAGAATTGCAATAGTGCCCAGCGCAATCATCGCCGGTACTATTCTTTTGCTCCTTATGCTTTTAATCCGTACTGCTTCGATAGATATCTCTGAAACGAGAAGCCAGTTAACCCCCACCATTCAATTGCTGCAGCAAAAATTATCGGAACGGCACCAATCAATAGAGACCATCGCCGGATTTGAGCAAAACATGAACAATATCGAGATATTACGTGGTAATATTGCCGCTGCGCTAACTCATCTGGAAATGCAGAGTGAACAAATGAATGGCGATTTGGCAGTGACGATAAATACTCTGCCCGACACGGTCAACCTCATCAAGATCAGTCATGCGAATTCTGTATTGACATTGACCGGCACGGCGACAAGTGAGGAGGAGGTCTTGTCATATTTAAGTGAGCTAGATGCCAGTGAAAGATTTTCCAGCATCAAAATTACCAGTATGAGCAGGATCAGCGGGCAGAGCGTAGAATTTAACGCAGTTCTTAATGCCGGGGGCTGAGCTATGGACATTTTCTCCCTATTTGTATTTTAATTAGGGGAGCCATAGCGCTCCCCTTTATTTTGCGTAAAAGGGGGCAATACGGAAACGGCCTGGAGGAAAAAACCGTTATCATATTTAATGGGCAAAAACAGGGAAACAGTCAGAAAGGAGACTAACGGATGATATACGGTAGTGGTGAATACACGTATGAATTGGTTGAACATTGGGCAAAACTCCCCGAAGGGGAATCATTTATTGATGTTGTGGGTATATCTATCGATGGGGATGATAAAGTATATGTCTTCAACCGGAGCAAACGCCCCATGATCGTATTTGACCGAAGTGGCAACGAGTTAGCATCCTGGGGCGAGGGTTTATTCAAGAGGCCTCATGGAAGTCTCATGACAACCGATGGTTATATCTTCCTGACCGATGATTACAGCCACGTTGTCTACAAATTTGACAAGCAGGGAAATCTGTTCATGACCATAGGGAACAAGGATCAACCTTCGGATACCGGACACCGCTGGGGCTTGGATATTTTTGAGCGGATATCTTCGATAAAAAGGAGCGCGGAGCCATTCAATATGCCTACCGGAGTGGCTATTTCCTCCGCGGGAGATGTCTTTGTATCCGACGGATATGGCAACGCGCGGGTGCACAAGTTCAGCGCTGATGGGAGATTGATATTATCTTGGGGAGACCCGGGGCCCGGGCAGGGGCAGTTCAGACTGCCGCACAATATCTGGATAGACAAAGAAGACCGTGTATGGATTGCTGACCGGGAGAACAGCCGGGTTCAAATCTTCGATACCGAGGGCAAATTCCTGGAGCAGTGGACAGACCTGATAAGGCCCACTCACGTTTTCATTGACGACGATAATACGGTTTACATCTCCGAGCTGTGCCGGCGGATAAGCATCTTCACCATCGACGGTAAATTGCTGGCGCGCTGGGGAAATGAAGCACATAAGCTTGATGCCCCGCTCCTGGTTGGCCCGCACGTTATCGCCGTGGACTCGCGAGGTGACCTCTATGTTGGCGAGGTGGCCACGGCCTTCGGCAAGGTAGACCGCGGCGCCATGACCATACAGAAATTCGCCAGAAAATGACCACGTGCGTCTAGGTCCAGACCGGGGGCGGTATTCCCTCGATATCACTGACCACATCGATTACTGTTGGCCGGTCTGCAGCTAGGCCTTTATGCAGCGCGGCCTTCAGTTCTGCCGGGTCTGTCACCCTTATGCCGTAGCAGCCCATGGCCTCGGCCACCCTGGAGAAGTCTACATCGGTGAACTGCCATATGTCATCGGAACGGCCATTCCTGCCGGCGTAGACTCTTTCCGCCCCCTTTTTCACCTGGTTCATGGAACCGTTGTTGTTTACTATTACCAGGACATTGATGCCGTAGCGGCGTGCGGTCTCCAGTTCCGCCAGGTGATACCAGAACCCCCCATCCCCGGTAAAGCATATTACGGGCCGGTCTGGAAAAGCGCATTTGGCACCGAGCGCGGCGGGCAGTGCCCACCCCAGGGAGCCAGCACATCTGATATAGGTCTGTCCGGCATGTTTCAGGTCTACCATGGTGCCGGTCCAGATTGCGGAATGGCCGGTGTCCGAAAGCAGAAGGGCATCTTCGGGCAGGGAATGCGTAATCTCCCGGCACAGGCGCTCCGGTCGGATGGGCATACTGCTGGAGTTATAGTTCTCTTTAATCTGTTCCTGCCATTCTTCCTTGAGCTGATTTATGCGCCGCAGCCAGTCCGTCCTCGGCGCCACGGGCTCGGTGGCCTCAATCAGGCGGCGTAATGTTACCTTGGCATCTCCTGAAATGCCTACCTTTGCCGGATAGTTTCGGCCAAGTTCCGAAGGGTCGATATCTATTTGCATAACAGGGGTGCCGGAACGGGGAATTTCCCAGTCATTGGTGACCTGACTGCCGGTGCGGCTGCCGACGAATAAGACCAGGTCTGCTTCGGCAACGGCCCGGTTTGCACACTGGGCGGAATACGACCCGGCCACACCGATGGCAAGCGGATGGTCATCCCGAATCGTTCCCTTGCCGTTCAGTGAAGTAACCACCGGGATGGAGAGCCTTTCCGCCAGTTCAACCAGCTCAGCACCGGCCTGAGAGGCTTTGACGCCCCCGCCCGCTACTATAATTGGCCTCTGTGATTGGCAAAGCACCTTTACTGCCTCGAGGACCAGTTCCGGCTCGGGCGCCGGTCTGAAGGCAGGATAGTGACTGAACTGCTCCTCAACTATAACTTCCAGGTCAGCCCCTTGCTCCATTATTATTTCGCCCCTGATACCTTGAAATTCCAGATGCGCCGGTCCCGGCGGTCCGGAAACGGCCTCTCTAAAAGCCTGACGGAGGAGCAAGGGTAATTGTTCAACGGTATCAACGGTGACATTGAACTTGGTGACCGCGTCAAACATGGGTTTGTGCTCGATTTCCTGATAGGCGTGCCGGTATCTGTATACAGACCTTCGGCGACCGGTAATGGCAATAACCGGGGACAGACCGAGATAGGCATCCTGCAGCCCCGCCGCCAGATTGGCCGCCCCCACGGACTGTGCCAGGCAGATTCCGGGCTTATGGGAGGCGCGGGCATAGCCATCCGCCATATAGGCGGCGGCCTTTTCGCTGTGCGTCAATATCCGTTTTATGCCCTGCCTTTCCATTTCCATCAGACCTTCGTGCAGTATGGCGGGAACAAAGAAAACGTGGGTAACGCCATATCCCTTAAGGGTATCAGCGATATACCGGGCACCGCTCATCATCGTCATTTGCCTGCCCCTCTTCGATTTTTATTTGAACAATTATATTCATCTTGATTATATTCTTTGACGTGAGCGCATTCAAACTTCATCTTGTTCTGCTTCTTCTCATGCCGGTGCGCCTTGACAAAGAATGCCTGGTGGTTAAAAATTAGGTCAATTATACGCAAGGAGGTGACCATTGACTGGGGGTTATACAGGGAAAATCGGCTTTGTCAATCTATTAACCGGAGAAATCAAGGAAGAAGTCTTAAATGAACAGCTGGCGAGAGATTTTATCGGGGGACACGGTCTGGGCGTACGCATGCTATTTGAACAACAGAAAGGCGGCATCGACCCGCTTGGACCGGAAAACGTGCTGGGCCTGGTAACCGGGCCGCTGACTGGAACACCGGTGCCCACCGGCGGCCGTTATGCAGCAGTTTGCAAATCGCCGCTTACCGGAGCTTGGGGCGATGCCAATTCGGGTGGTTACTTCGGCGCCGAGCTGAAATTTGCCGGCTGGGATGCTATTTTTATCTCCGGAATAGCGCCTTCTCCTTCATATCTATGGGTTACCGATGGCAGCATTGAAATCAGGGACGCCTCTCACCTCTGGGGCAAAGACGCCATTGAAACGGAGGAAACAATTATCGAGGAGTCCGGCGACCAAAAAGTCCGCGTTGCCTGCATTGGACCGGCCGGCGAGAAACTTTCACTTATCAGCGGCATCTGCAACGATAAGGGGCGGTACGCAGGCCGCTCCGGCGTAGGCGCGGTGATGGGCTCCAAGCGACTAAAGGCCGTGGCCGTGAGGGGAAAGGGTAAGGTCGCCGTGGCCGACAGCGAAACGGTGAAAAGGTTGCACCGGGAATACGCCCGAAAAATGCGCGAGGTGGGCTTTATCCAGGGCTTAATGAAATTCGGTACCTGTGGCTCAACGGCAGCGCTTGTCGGTTCCGGTGCCAGTCCCGTTAAAAACTGGCTGCTGACCGGGATGGAGTCCTTTCCAACGGTGGATGAAATAGACGGCGATAATGTCATCAAGTTCGAGACGAAGAAGTACGGTTGCTATAGCTGTCCGATTCGCTGCGGGGGTATCACCACCGTGCCTACGGGGAAATATCCGGTGACGGAGACCCACAAACCGGAATATGAAACGGTGGCCGCCTTTGGCAATATGTGCCTGAACGACGACCTTTCTTCCATCTTCAAATTGAACGATATGTGCAACCGTGGTGGCCTTGATACGATATCGACGGGCTCAGTAATGGCCTTCGCCATGGAGTGCTATGAAAATGGCATTATCACCAAAGCGGATACCGACGGTATCGAGCTCACCTGGGGCAATGCAGAGGCTCTCATTGCCATGACCGAAAGGTTAATACGCCGGCAGGGTTTCGGCGATGTGCTGGCCGACGGTGTCAGAGTGGCCGCCCGGCGCATAGGCAAGGGGGCGGAACGATTTGCCATGCACGTCGGTGGTCAGGAGCCCGGGCTGCACAACGCCCTGTTTCTGCCCGGTCGCGGCACGGGGTTTGTGGCCGACCCCACACCGGGCCGGCATACCGCCGCCGCTCCTTACACTCGGTGTGACACCAATACCGCTGCCGGACCTTATAAAGAACTCCAGTTTTCCGGATTCGAACGATACCAGTACAAAGGCAAGGGACAGGCCGCCGCTGCTGCCGCCAACTACTGGCAGGTCGGTGGCAGTTCCGGGATATGTCTGATGCCTTTTATGTCCGGCGTCTTTCCTCTCCTGCAGTTCATCAACGGGGTAACCGGATGGGACATATCAATTGGTGAGGTATTTAAGACAGGGGCGAGAATTCAGACTCTAAGGCAGCTGTTCAATGTCAGGGAGGGCATCAGCCCTTCGGACCATGCCCTGCCGGATCGATTGGCCGGAATACCGCCGAAGAGTGAGGGACCCTTGAAAGGGATTACCATAGATATAGATACCTTAGTTAGCGAATACAGAAAGGCCATGGGCTGGGACCCGAATACCGGCATACCTGCGGAAACCCGCCTGTCAGAGCTGGGACTGGATAAGCTGGTTAAATCTTACATGACGCTATGAACGGCTGTTGTTAAACAGGGGATAGCTACGGAAGCTGTTACCGTAAGAGGAACGGGCACAGGGAAATTTCTGTGCCTGTTCTTTTTTCGGCGGTAATCTAGTATGAGTTCCGATAAATTTCTACTATTTGCTCGGCCTCGATTTTAAGTGGCGGCACTTCCAGATTGAATGGGCAGGTTCTTAACACAATGTTGGCCACCTCTTCCGCATCTTCCAGCTTGCAGCCCAGGTCACGCAGCCGCAGTTTCATGCCGATGCTCTCCAGCCACTCTTCCGTAGCCTTTATGCCATCCGCTTTGCCGAAGACTTTGTTGCCGACGGCGTCTATCCTCTCTTTTCTGGCCGGAAGAATAAATTCCATGAACCTGGGCAACATGGCGGCCAGGCCATCAGCGTGGGCAATATCGTACAGCGCGCTTACCCCGTGCTCGATGTTGTGGCAGTGCAGACCCCTCCCGCGCCCTCCGCCCAGGGTGCCGAGAGGACACATAGCGATGGTGCTTACCCACGAAAGCTGGGTGCGGGCCCCGATATCGTCTGGCTTGGCCAGTACTCGCGGCAGGTACTCCACAACTATTCGCATCAGATGCTCCCTCAGGCCATCATTCACTGGAGTGGGTGCCTCAAGCAGGATATATGGCTCCACGCAATGAGCGAAAATATCCACGCCCCCCTGCGTGGTCTGCTTTTTGGGCACCGTAAGGGTGAGTTCTGGGTCGACGATTGACACCCTTGCAGACATAAGCTGGCTCGTAATCGGCCTTTTTTCCCGGGTCTCCCAGTTGGTCACCACACAAGCGTTGTTCATCTCGCTGCCCGTAGCGGCCAGAGTCGGTACCTGAATGATGGCAGGGACTTTATCTGTTATCTCAACTTCATCGATTCCGGACAGCGCGCGCTCCCAGAAAGGCTCGTCCCGAGCGCTGGCGATGGCTATCGCCTTGGCCGAATCCATGGCGCTGCCTCCACCCAGACCGATAAGCAGGTCTGCCTTCTCTTTGCGCACCAGACCAGCGCCTTCATCCACCGTTAAGTTACGGGGATTTGGCTGCACCTTCTCAAAAGCCAGCACCTCCAGCCCGTTTGCCTTAAGGTCGGCGATTATCTTTTCCAGCAAGCCAACCCGGCGGATATCAGGATAGGTAACGACCATCGCCTTTTTCCCCAGCTG
>DUFF01000093.1 GCA_011174815.1 Dehalococcoidia bacterium
AAAGAGTTGTGTGATCGGATATCTACCAGTCTGGGTAAAGTAATTCCAATCCTGAAAACCGGTAAAAAAATAGAGATATAAAAGTACCCCCGTCCCATTTAATGACTTGCCCATGTTCATAGTCTTCCCATGAATTCCCCGCATTTAGTCATCATCTGAGATTGACACTGAGTCTGTCACTATCTAAAATGAGCACAGGAGTAATTTTAGCGCGGATTCTGGACACAGCCAAGAGTACAAGTCAATGGTCGGGGCGAGAGGATTTGAACCTCCGACCTCAGCGTCCCGAACGCTGCGCGCTAACCAGGCTGCGCTACGCCCCGCCAGCACCATTATAGACGGATTTAATCTATAGGGCAACAATCTCCAGACGGTCACGGGGAGTTTAAGGGGTTATAACAATCTAAGAGCAGAAGCTGATGAAATACGTTGTTTTGATTATGGACGGCGCTGCCGGGTACCCCATACCCGAGCGCGGGGGCAGGACCTCTCTGGAGCTGGCAAAAACACCCAATCTGGATGCCCTGGCCAAGGGGGGCACCGTTGGGCTGGCCCGCACCGTGCCGCCGGGGATGGAGGCGAGCAGCGCCTGTGCCTGTATGTCCGTGCTGGGCTACGACCCGAAAGCATATTATAAAGGCCGGGCGGGCATCGAGGCGAGGAGCATGGGCATCCCCATCGGCGATGGGGAGGTCGTTTTCCGCTGCAACCTGGTGGCGGTACGGGAAGGAAAGATGTGGAGCTACAGCTCGGGCTACATCAGCACTGAGGAAGCCCATACTCTGGTGGGCGCCCTGAACGAAAAGCTCGGCGATGATGAAGTCCAATTCTTCCCCGGTGTCAGCTACCGGCATATCTGCAAAATCAGGGGACACGAAGACACGCTCCAGGCCGAGTGCACGTCGCCGCACGATATTCCGGATAAAGAGATCGCCGGATTTTTGCCCCGCGGCCAGGGAAGCAAGGTATTGCTTGACTTAATGGAACGTTCCCAATCGGTCCTTGCTAACCATCCGCTGAATAGAGAGCGAATAGCCCGTGGCGCCATCCCGGCCACCATGATATGGCTGTTCTGGGGGAGCAGCCGCCTGCCGGATATGCCGTCGTTTGAAGGCAGGTACGGGCTCAAAGCGGCCATGACCTCGGGGGTTGACCTGCTCAAAGGGCTGGCGCAGCTTGCCGGGATGGCAGTGCTGGAGATACATGGGGTGACCGACAACCTGGACAACGATTACGCGGCGCAGGCGAATGGCACCATTAAAGCGCTAGCGGTGCACGACTTGGTGGTGGTTCACATCGAAGCGCCGGACGAAGCGGCCCACGACCGCGCTATCGAGGCCAAAATTGAGGCCATTAAGAAAATCGATGGCGAGGTAGTAAGCCGGCTGCGCGCCTATCCGGGCGATATCCGCCTGCTCATTATGCCCGACCACCCCACCCCCATTGTAGTGCAGACCCATACCGATGACCCGGTGCCCTTTCTTACCTGGGGAACAGGGGTAAAGCCAAGTGGCGCCGTGAGGTTTACCGAGGCGGAAGCGAAAGGAACTGGTCTTTTCCTCGAGGAAGGGTATAAAATAATGGATAAATTCGTGGCCAAGGCGGGTATCTAGATGACGTTAATCGTGCAGAAATACGGAGGGACATCGGTGGCCAATGCCGAGCGTATCAAGAACGTAGCCAGACGCATTGCCCGCACCAGGGATCAAGGCAATCAGGTGGTGGTGGTCGCCTCGGCGATGGGGGACACCACCGACGAGCTGCTCCAGCTGGCCTATCAGCTCTCGGAGAAACCGGACAGCCGCGAGCTGGATGTCCTGCTCTCCACCGGGGAGGTTGTTACCAGCACCCTGCTGGCTATGGCACTGCACAGCATGGGCTATCCGGCCATCAGCCTCAGTGGGGCCCAGGCGGGCATCCGCACCGATTCCGTCTACAGTCGGGCGCGCATCCTTCAGATAGAGCCCAGGCGGGTGGTCAGGGAACTGGATAAAGGCAATATCGTCATCGTGGCCGGCTTTCAGGGCATAACCGAGGACTTGGATATCACCACGCTGGGGCGGGGCGGTTCGGATACTACCGCCGTGGCGCTGGCGGCCAGCCTTGGGGCGGAAGTATGCCAGATATACACCGATGTGGAAGGGGTATACAGCGCTGACCCGCGTCTCGTTCCGGAGGCACAGTGCCTTGGTGAGATTCACTATGAGGAGATGCTGGAACTGGCGACCTATGGCGCAAGAGTGCTGCACCCCCGGGCAGTGGAGCTCGGGGAGCTGTTCCATATTCCCATCCTGGTGGCTTCCAGCTTCACCGAAAATCCGGGGACTTTAATACACGGAGGAGTATCAATGGAAGTTCGGAACAAGGTAAGAAGCATCGCCTATGACCTCAATGTAGGCAAGATAACTGTAGTCGGTGTTCCGGATCGCCCTGGAATTGCCGCCGCCATCTTCAGCCCTCTGGCCAAAGCGGGAATCAATGTTGATACCATTGTCCAGAACGCCAGCATTCAGGGCATTACCGACCTGACCTTTACCGTGGTCAAGAGTGACCTTGCCCGGGCGATAGAAGTGGTCAAGCCGCTGGCGGCCCAAATCGGCGCCCGGGAATGCGCCAGCGATGAAAAGCTGGGTGCGGTGAGCATCATCGGCACTGGGATGCAGAATACCCCGGGCTTCGCCGCCCGCATGTTCAGCACCTTAAGCGAGAAAAATATCAATATCCAGCTTATTACGACCTCGGAAATAAGGATAACCTGCATTATCAATGCTGCCGAGGTCCAGGAAGCAGTGCGTGCTCTGCACCGGGCGTTTGAGATTGAGGAAGAATAGACGGTTGCCCCGCTAGGCTATACCGCCACCACCTCTTTGACTTCCGGTATCTGCTCTCTCAGGATTTTCTCAATCCCCATTTTGAGCGTCATGGTGGACATTGGGCAACCAGCGCAGGCGCCGGTCAGCCTTACCTGCACGGTGCCGTCATTGACTCCTACCAGTTCCACATCGCCTCCGTCCCTCTGAAGCTGGGGGCGAATCTTGTCTAGTATCTCGGTAACTTTGTCCTGCATAGAAAACTCCTGTGAAAAAATAGCTACATCTTTTATTTTATCTGCTGCCAAAGTCATTCGTCAAATTAGTACCAAATACTCTTGTTTAGTTCTGATGTTTAATGTAGAATATAATGCTTATAATTGAGCTTCTTTTTAGAGGGGATGATGACGTATCAGGAAGAGAGACTGGCGAGCCTGAAACGGCAGCGCACCAAGCAGGCCATCGACCTGGCGATGCAGGGTCGCTGGCGGGAGGCAATTGCCGCCAACAGGGCAATTCTGGAGGACTTTCCCAACGATGTCGATGCCCACAATCGCCTGGGCCGTGCTTATATGGAACTGGGGGAATACCAGCAGGCCAGGGAGGCCTACGGTCGAACGGCGGAGCTTGACCCCTTCAACACCATTGCCAAGAAAAACCTGCAGCGCCTGAGCTATCTTGGAGAGGCGAAAGTCACTGTCGAGAGCACGGCGCGGAAGGTTGAGCCGCACCGATTCATTGAGGAGATCGGCAAAGCCGGGGTGGTAAGCCTTTATTATCTGGCGCCCACGCAGGTACGTGCCCGGCTCGTCGCAGGCGACGAGGTGTTTCTCAAGATAAGCGGTACCCGGTTGGTCGTTGAGGATGACCTCGGGCAGTATGTGGGGTTTGTTGACCCGAAACATGGCCAGCGCCTGATTAAATTAATGGATGGTGGAAATAGATATTCAGCATCGGTGGTGAGTTCCACGGAGGAGGCGATGACCGTCATCATCCGCGAGGTCTATCAGGACCCGAGCCAGATCGGGAAGCTGTCCTTTCCATCAAAGGGAGCAGAGGAACTCAAGCCTTACGTTGACGAGAGGGTCTTCAAGCTGGAGTCTGAAATTGAGGAAACGTTGCCTGAGGAGCCTGGCTACACCATCATCGGCGGCGATGAAATTGAAGTATTACCGGAAGAGTCTGCTGACATCAGCGACGAGTCGGTCAGCGAAGAAGAATAGGGGGCAGAGCGCATGACAACTGGAGCGGTGAAGCCGGTATCAATAGAAAGGGAAATGCAGAGTTCGTATCTCGATTACGCGATGAGCGTGATAGTATCCCGCGCTCTGCCGGACGTTCGTGATGGCTTGAAACCGGTGCACCGGCGCATCCTCTACGCCATGAATGATATGGGCCTTACCTATAACAGTGCCCACCGCAAGAGTGCCCGCATTGTCGGCGAGGTGCTGGGGAAATATCACCCTCATGGGGACACATCGGTATATGACGCGATGGTACGTATGGCGCAGGACTTCTCCATGCGCTATCCACTCGTAGACGGACAGGGCAACTTCGGCAGCGTGGACAATGACCCACCCGCGGCCATGCGATATACCGAAGCCCGGCTGGCCCGCATCGCCGGTGAGATGCTGGTTGACATTGAGAAAGAGACAGTCGACTTCATGCCCAATTTTGATGACAGCCTCCAAGAGCCGAAGGTGCTGCCCACCCGCCTACCCAACCTTCTGCTCAATGGCAGCTCCGGGATTGCCGTTGGCATGGCGACCAATATCCCGCCCCACAACCTCAACGAGGTCTGCGACGCGGTCTCCTATCTTATCGATAGTCCCAATGCCACCATTGAAGAGCTGACCCAGTTTGTCAGGGGGCCGGATTTCCCCACCGCCGGCATTATCAGGGGCGTTGATGGCATCAAGAGCGCGTATGCTACCGGACATGGCAAGATTGTGGTTCAGGCACTGGCCCGCATTGAAAATATCGCCCGGACCGGCCGCAGCCAGATCGTGGTCACCGAGCTGCCTTACCAGACGAACAAGGCCGACCTGATGGAGACGATTGCGGAGCTGGTCAAGGAAAAGAAAATCGCTGGCATCAGTGACCTGCGTGATGAATCCGACCGCCACGGCATGCGCATCGTCATCGAGCTGCGGAGAGATGCCTTTCCGGAGCAGGTGCTCAACAATCTGTACAAATATACCGCCATGCAGTCCTCTTTTTTCGCCAATATGGTGGCGCTGGTAGACGGCCAGCCGAGGGTTATCAGCCTGAAACAGGCGCTCCAGAGCTACATTGATTTCCGCCACGAGGTTATCACCCGCCGCTCCAAGTTCGAGCTGAAAGAGGCCAGAGCTAGGGCCCACATTCTGGAAGGGTTGAAAATTGCCCTTGACCAGATTGACGTGATTATCAGCACGATACGCAAATCGGAGACCGCAGAAGCGGCGCGTCAGGCGCTGATGAACAACTTCGGCCTGACCCAGATACAGGCGCAGGCCATCCTTGATATGCAGTTGCGCCGTCTGGCCAATCTGGAACGTAAAAAGATACTCGATGAATACACCGAGGTACTGAAAAAGATTTCCTATCTGGAAGACCTTCTCGCCAACCCGCGCCGCATGCTTCTGCTTATTAAAGAGGAGGTCGGTGACCTGAAGACGAAGTACGGTGACGAACGGCGTACCCAGATAGTTGAAGACGGGGAAGTGCAGTTTCGCGAGGAAGACCTGATTCCGCACCAGAGGATGGTGGTGACGCTCAGTAACCGTGGCTATGTCAAGCGTGTCCCCGCCCGCCTTTACACCCCCCAGCACCGCGGTGGCCGGGGCATTATTGGCGTGGTGACCAGGGAAGGCGACCCGGTGCGATTGCTCACCGTGGCCGATACCCACGCCGTCATCTTCTTCTTCACCAACCGGGGCAAGGTCTACAGCCTGAAGTGCCATGAAATACCGGTGGACAGCTCCCGTATCGCGCGGGGTACGGCTGTGGTCAACCTCTTCCCGGTTGTCGAGGGAGAAATGGTGACGGCGCTGGTGGCGGTGACTGATTTTGTACCGGAAACGTACCTGCTCCTGGCCACGGCAAAAGGAGAAATAAAGAAGACGGCGGTGGACCACTTCGCCGCGGTGCGCAGCAGCGGACTCATTGCTATGGACCTGGCCGCAGGCGATGAGCTGGTAGACGCCTGTCTCGCCGTGGATAATGACGATATTATCCTGGTCACGCAGAAGGGGCAGTCCATCAAGTTCATCGTGAAGAGCCTGCGGGCGAGTTCACGGCTCAGCGGAGGCGTGCGGGCTATGCGCCTTGATGCCGGCGACCGTGTGGTCAGTCTCGACCGAGCCGATGCGGAAGCACACCTGCTGGTGGTGACCAGGGGCGGCTTCGGCAAGCTGACGCCGCTGAAGCAGTATCCCAGGCAGCACCGCGCTGGCAGCGGCGTCAGGACCTTTAAGGTGGCTGAGAAAACCGGCGAAATCGCGGCGGCCAAGGTGGTCATCCTTGAAGAACAGGTGATGATCATATCGGCCAACGGTATTGTCACCCGCACTCCGGTAAAGGAAAAAGACCCGAGGCAGGGCATCACCATTCAGGGCAGGAGCACGCAGGGAGTGAGGTTGATGAAACTGGAACCCGGGGACGAAGTGGTAGCCGTGGCTGCCTTCGATGGCGAAAAGGACAGGGGCGGCGAAAAGACGGAAAAAGAGGGCGCGAAATGAGTGTATCCGGTCTTTTCTGCGGCCTAACTTCTGGCCAGAGACTTTTGTCGGCAGGCGGGATGCCGGCGTTGCAGCCCACAGGAATAGCAGTCGTCATAGCGGCAGTCTGGTGTCTCCTTGCCCCCCATAGCCGCGTGGAGTTCCTTCTTGAGAAAAGCGGTTGATACTCCCGGGTCGATATGTGCCCAGGGCAACAGTTCGTCGAAGGTGCGCTGCCGGTGCGCATAGAAAGCGGGGTCAAGCCCGCTATCGGCGAAAGCACATTGCCAGTTCTCATATTTGAAGTGCTCGTTCCAGGCATCAAATTTAGCGCCCATTTCCCAGGCACGGTGGATTGTCCTGCCCAGGCGCCGATCGCCGCGTGATATAACCGCTTCCAGAAGGCTGGCCTTCGGCTCCTGCCAGGAAAGCTTCGCCCCCAGCCGGCGCAGCCCCTGCTTTAGAATCTCATGTTTTCTATTTAACTGCTCCTCGTCTTCCTGGGCCACCCACTGAAAGGGAGTGTGCGGCTTGGGGACGAAGGTGGCGGCGCTCACCCTTAGATGCGGTACTTTTCCGCTCACCTGCTTTCCCAGAGCGTGGATTTTTTGCACCAGGCGGACTATCTCGGCGACATCTTCATCCGTCTCGGTGGGCAGGCCAAGCATGAAATAAAGTTTCAGTCCCGTCCAGCCCCGCTCAAAGGCAATGGCCGCCGTTTTCAGGAGCTCATCTTCCGGGGTGTTCTTGTTGATAACCCGGCGCAGTCGCTCGCTGCCGGCCTCCGGGGCAAAGGTCAGCCCCGTCCGGCTGCGGTCGGGGAGCTTGCCCATCAAACTTACGGAGAAACGGCTGATGCGCAGGCTGGGCAGCGACAGAGCTAGGTTCGGGAACTGAGTCGCCAGGCTGGCGACCAGCTCTTCAATACCGGCGTAGTCGCTGGTGCTCAGTGAGACCAGAGATAACACGTCGTAACCGCAGTGAGCGATGATTTCCCCCGCTGCCTTCAGCACCTCCTCCTGCGGGCGCTCCCGCACCGGACGGTAGATAATTCCCGCCTGGCAGAAACGGCAGCCGCGCGTGCATCCCCGCTGTATCTCGATGGCGCCGCGGTCGTGCACCACCTCTATATAGGGGACGACCTGACTTGTTACCGGCGGCGGCAGCTTGGCCACAAGGCGCCGCTGGATGCGGGGTTTTGCCTCCGGCACGGTTGGCGCAAGGCTCTTCAAGCAGCCGTCAGCCTGGTATTCGGCGTGATACAGGCCGGGAACGTAGATGCCAGGAATGGTAGCCGCCTTTTGCAGGAAATCGCTCTTGCTGGCACCTCCCGCTTTCTGCCACTCGCGGTAGCTATCCAGCAGCTCGAGGACTGCCTCCTCACCATCTCCGATGACAAACAGGTCGATGAAGTCCGCCATCGGCTCCGGATTCAGCACAGTGCTGCCCCCGGCGATGACCAGAGGGTGGTTTTCATTCCTCTCCGCAGCCAGGACCGGTACCTGCGCCAGGTCAAGCATATTCAATACGTTGGTGTAGGTGAGCTCATAACCCAGGGAGAAGCCGATGATATCAAAGTCCTTCAGCGGGCGCCTGGACTCAAGGCTGAAGAGAGGTATACCTCTCGCCCTCATTGCCGCCTCCATATCGGCCCAGGGCGCGAAGACCCGCTCGGCGAGGACGTCCGGCTGGTGGTTGAAGAGGTCGTAGAGGATGGGCAGGGCGATATTGGACATGCCGATTTCATATATGTCGGGATAGCTGAGGGCGATTTTTATCGGCGTGCTGCCCCAGTCCTTGACGATGCTGTTCCACTCGCCGCCGTTGTAGCGCCCCGGCCTGGTTACTTTGAGCAGAATATCATCCAGATTGGTCAAACCGTTCCTCCGCTCGATCAACAATATACGACTTTATCTTAACAGAGGGGATAAAATCAATAAAGAGAGGGGAAAGCAGGCAGGCTGGTCTATTTCTTACCTAACCCCTGTGTCCCCTCTCCAAACAGTGAGGTCAGATAATACCCCTAGGAACTTTGTTTGGAGAGGGGAGGTAAAGCAAGAGGGGCGTAAGCCCCTCTTAAACTCCCTTATATCTTTTAATTAAATGTTATAGTCAAAAATCACTTTTTATATTAATATTTTCATATGCTTTGAAGATGTCTTTTGTAATAATATAAAAAAGTTTTATTAGAGGTGAAATATGGATTCTAAAGACCGTGTAAAAATATGGAACACTTTCTTGAAGTTTGCTCGTGATAGTGCTTCAGCGTTGAAACAATATGAATCCTCAAGTTGGCAAGACCCCGGTTACAGCTGGGATACGCCGAAGGCTGGAGGTACTCTTGTAGAAAAAGACATGCTTAAACTCTCACTTCTATCTTGGTGTATACTGGCTGCCCAAGCAAGGTCTTCCCATCTTATACAAGAATGTAAAGAAGAGAATTTCATAGATGATAATCAAGCAGAAAGCTTCAGTCAGCTTAATTTTAAGCAGCAATGGCTTATACTACCAGTAATAAAAATGAAACCGCACGTCAAATCTTTAATAGACTTTAAACAATATCCACATAGGGTCATCAAAGAACTTCATAAACTACGTGATAATCTATTTCATGTAAATCACGATAAACTTAAAAAACAGCTGGATAATATAAAATCTGATGAATTATTGGATTATTTTGTTAATTTTATAGAGGCTATGGAAAACATGAATGTTTTACTAGAACGAGGAGGTTTAAAAAAAGCCCGACCAGAAGTCCTAGGGATTGCCGACGCTTTCCGCAAGCAATAATGAAATTAATTTGCTAACCCTTTTTGCTAACGAACTCCTACGTATCAAGCAGTATTAAAAATTACTATTAAGTCTACGCCTGCTAGGGGTTTACTTACACCTCTCTGAACTCGCCTTCCACGGTGCCTTCGTCGCCACCTTCACCGCCTTCTCCGCCACCTTCACCTTCCGGTGGGGCCTCGCCGCCGGGTGGCGGGGGCTGCTGCTGGTATACTGCGGAACCGACTTTCTGCATCACCTCATTCAGCTCCTGGCTCGCCTTTTTGATGGCCTCGATATCGGAGCCCTGCAGCGCTGAGCGCACTGCAGAGACCTTGCCCTCCACCTCCTGGTTCAGCTCGGCGGGTATCTTGTCCTTGTGGTCGCGGAGGGTCTTCTCGGCGGTATAGGCGAGGGTATCGGCCATATTGCGCGCCTCCACTTCCTCACGTCGCTTGCTATCCTCCGCGGCATGCGTTTCCGCATCTTTCTGCATCTTTTCTATTTCTTCCTTGCTCAGGCCGCTTGAGGCGGTGATGGTTATCTTCTGCTCGCGTCCGGTGCCCTTGTCCACGGCCTTGACATTGAGGATGCCATTGGCATCGATGTCGAAGGTGACCTCAATCTGGGGCACGCCGCGCGGCGCGGGCAGGATGCCGTCAAGGATGAATCGGCCCAGGGTGCGGTTGTCGGGGGCCATGGGCCGTTCGCCCTGGAGAACGTGAATTTCCACGCTCGGCTGGTTGTCGGCGGCGGTGCTGAAAATCTGGCTCTTGGAGGTGGGTATGGTGGTGTTGCGCGGGATAAGCGGTGTAGCCACCGCGCCCAGTGTCTCGATGCCCAGGGTAAGTGGGGTAACATCGAGCAGCAGGACTTCTTTCACCTCACCCTTGAGCACGCCGGCCTGAATAGCGGCGCCGACGGCCACCACCTCATCAGGGTTTACGCCTTTATGCGGCTCCTTGTTGAAGAACTGCTTCACCTTATCCTGCACCAGTGGCATTCTGGTCTGTCCGCCGACGAGAATGACTTCATTGATCTGACCGGCGGTCTTTCCAGCGTCTCCCATTGCCTGCTTGCATGGTCCAAGGGTCTTCTCCACCAGGTCCATAACCAGCTGCTCCAGCTTGGCTCGCGTGAGAGTGTAGTTTAAGTGCTTCGGGCCGCTGGCATCAGCGGTGATGAAAGGCAGGTTGATTTCCGTCTGCTGGACGGTAGAGAGCTCAATTTTCGCCCTCTCCGCGGCTTCCTTCAGTCGCTGTAATGCCATCTTGTCCTGCCGGAGGTCAATTCCCTGGTCGCGCTTGAACTCATCGCAGAGCCAGTCCATGATTCTCTGGTCGAAGTCATCACCTCCGAGGTGCGTATCGCCGGCGGTTGATTTCACCTGGAAGGTGCCCTCGCCTATCTCAAGGATGGAGATATCAAAGGTGCCACCGCCCAGGTCATAGACAGCAATGGACTCCTCTCCCTTTTTATCCAGCCCGTAGGCAAGGGAGGCCGCGGTGGGCTCATTTATGATGCGCAGCACGTTCAGGCCGGCGATGGTGCCGGCATCCTTGGTGGCCTGTCGCTGCGCGTCGTTGAAGTAAGCGGGCACGGTTATCACGGCATCGGTCACCTGCTCCCCGAGGTAGGCCTCGGCATCCACTTTCAATTTCTGTAGAATCATGGCGGAGATCTCTTCGGGCCGGTACTCTTTATCACCCATAACCACCCGCACCTCATTATTTTGGCCTTTGCTTACTTTGTAGGTCTTGCGCCTGGCGTCCTCTTCCACGGGGAGCTCACGCCCCGGGGGCTCACCCCACTTTCTCCCCATAAACCGCTTGATGCTATAAATGGTGTTATCCGGGTTGACGATGGCCTGGCGCTTGGCAATCTGTCCGACCAGCCGTTCTCCGTTCTTGCTTACCGCCACCACTGACGGTATAAGGTCACTGCCCTCGGCCGATTGTATAACCACCGGCTCGCCGCCCTGCATCACTGCCACTTCGCTCATCGTTGTTCCCAGGTCAATGCCAACAGCTCTTCCCATTTACTCTTCCTCCTTTTCCGTATCTTCTCCATTGCCCACCACAACCATGGTCGGGCGAATGACTTTGTCATGTAACTGATAACCCTTACGTATTTCCTCGATAACGATTCCTTCCTTGCCTTTGGCCTGTCTCACCGCTTCATGCCGGCTGGGGTCAAATGGCTTTCCCAGCGCTTCGATCTCGGTCAACCCCTGAGACTCCAGGGTGGCCTTGAATTTGCGGTAAATAAGGTTGATGCCATCTACCCAGGCGATGCTGGCCAGCTTTACTGGCACATGTTCTAGCGCCCTTTCCAGGTCGTCAAGGACGGGAAGGATTTCAAGCATGAGATTGGCATTGGCGAATCGGGCGTACTCTGCTCTATCTTGCTCACTACGCCGCTTGAAATTCATGAAGTCGGCCTGCGCCCGCTGCCAGCCGGCCAGGTTGGCCTCCGCCTTTGACTGTTCCTCGGCCAGAGCCTGCCTCAGGCTCTCTATATCTTCAGTTTCCGCGGTATCCGGCGCCGCATCCCTGTTCTGGTTTTCTTCTGCTTCCGATGACATCATAATTTATCTTACGTTA
Source organism: Dehalococcoidia bacterium (assembly GCA_011174815.1). Classification (GTDB taxonomy): domain Bacteria; phylum Chloroflexota; class Dehalococcoidia; order Dehalococcoidales; family RBG-16-60-22; genus E44-bin89. Next base: position 11,884 of record DUFF01000093.1, read on the forward strand.
CCTTCTGGAATTTGCCTATGACTTAAGTCACGAATTCATTCCCGTGCTTCAGTAGAGGCCAGACATCAACTCGCTCAGTATCTTGGACAGATAATTTACCGTGGGAATGGTGTGTGCGTAAGGCATACGGGTAGGTCCAAGAACGCCGACCGTGCCCACCACCTCGTTGAGGATGCCATACCGGCTGATAACGATACTGTATTCGTGAAGGGCTTCATTCCTGTTTTCCGTACCGATGATAACCGTTACCTTCTGACTTGCCACTTCTTTGGGAAGTATTGTCTTTATCAGATGGCGCTTTTCCACCAGTTCCATAAGGCTGCGCACTCTTTCGCTTTGTGAGAACTCGGGCTGGCTGAGCATGAAATGAAATCCATCGAGATACGGCTCTTCATACTCCTGCTCATCCTCTTGCTGCATGATATTGCTCAAAATTTGCTTTATCTGTTCTTCAGCAGGGGAAAGTCCGATTTCTTTCTCGGCAATCTGTTCCCGGTTCATTCCGGAAAAGGCAGCATTGAGTTTGTTGGACATCACGGTCAGGCTTGACTGCGGAATCGCTTCATCGAAGGTGATTAATTGCTCTTTAACCCGGGCACCGTGAAGGACAAGAACGATAAGCGCCAGGGTATCCTGTAAGGACAGCAATTCCATATGCTTGAAGCGGCAACCCGCTGGCTTGGGAGTGGTCACCATCGCTATATTCTGTGCCTGCTGGGCAAGCAGCGTAGCCGCCAGGCTCAACCATTTCTCCAGGTCACGCTCAACCTGATGAAAGACGTGGCTGAATAAACGCTGCTCTGATTCAGAAAGCGAGATATCTTTGAGAGACTCTACATGGAAGCGATAACCTTTATTCGAAGGCACCCCGCCGGCGGAATGATGAGCTCGGAGAATATATCCCTCCTGTTCCAGTCGCGCCATCTCATTGCGGATGGTGGCGGAACTGACTCCCAGCGCCGATTCCTGAGCAATGCTCTGGGAAGGAACCGGCACTGCCCGGTCAATATACTTTGACACTATCAGGTTCAGTATGGTTTCTGCTCGCGGTGATATCATTTTGACTCCAATTAGCACTCTAAGTCCGAGAGTGCTAATCAGTAATAATTTAGCATCTCAACCCCGGGTTGTCAAGATGGGTTAGCGGGTATGGTGCTGGATGCTTTCTTGATTATTGGGCTCGCCTGTGATATATTGGGCAGGATGGATATTAACTGGTTGGGCCATTCGTGTTTTCGCCTCAGAGGCAAACAGGCAGTTATAGTTACTGATCCATTCCCGCCAGATTTAGGCTACACGCTAGGAAAACCTACTGCTGACATCGTTACGGTAAGCCATCAGCATGCCGGCCATTCCTATCACAAAGGTATAGGTGGTGATCCCAAGGTAATCGCTGGGCCTGGGGAATATGAGATTCAGGGCGTCCTGATAATTGGCATTGCTACCTTTCATGATGCTGATAGAGGCCAGAAAAAGGGCAAGAATACGGTCTACCTTATAGAGATCGACGGGATTACGGTCTGTCATCTCGGCGACCTGGGTCATGTTCTCACCACCGAGCAGGTGGAAGAAGTTGCTGACGTGGACGTGCTTTTGCTACCCGTGGGTGGAGGATCCACGATTAATGCTGCTACGGCCGCCGAGGTGATTCGCCAGATTGAGCCCAAAGCGGTGATTCCCATGCACTATCAGACACCGGTGCTCAAGCGGGAGCTGGAACCCGTGGGCAGCTTTTTGAAGGAGATGGGAATAGAGCAGCCGGCCTCTCAGGCCAAACTTTCCTTCAACCAGTCCAGCCTTCCTGCGAGCACGCAGGTATTTCTGCTGGATTACTGAAAAAGGTGCAGGTCCGCCGGTACGGGAAAAACACCGACTACTCCGGTATTTTATCCGAAATATCCTTGAGCTTCTCTAGCGCTTCTTCAGTGCCTATCTTTCCATCTTTTAATGCTTCACAGATGTTTTCAATCTGTTTCAGATTATCGATAACCTGCTTTTCTCTTTCGACTTCCTTTTTGGCTTGTTTTTGCGCTTCCTCGGCCTGTTTTCTGGCCAGCCTCTCAGCCTCCTGGGTTTTCCTGGCCTCTTCGGCTTCACGCCTGGCCTTTTCCCTGGCTTCGCGTGCCGCCTCCAGCCTAGTGAGCTTTTCGACCTCTTTTGCTTTCCGGGCTAATTCAGCCTCAAGTCTGGCTTTTTCCCTGGCCTCGCGCTCAGCTTCGGCTCTGGCCCTCTTCTCCTCTTCCTCGGCCTGTTTTCTGGCCAGCTTCTCAGCCTCCTGAGCTTTCCTGGCCTCTTCGGCCACGCGCCTGGCCTGTTCCTTAGCCGCTTTTTCGGCTTCCTTTCTGGCTCTTTTTTCTGCCTCCTCAGCTTCCTTTATCGCTCTCTTCTGTTCCTCTTCACTTCTTCTGGCTTCTTTGACCTCGCGCCTGGGCTGTTCCTCAGGTGCTTTTTCTTTTGCCTCTTCGGCCTCACGCCTGGCTTTTTCCCTGGCCTCGCGCTCGGCTTCGGCTCTGGCCCTCTTCTCCTCTTCCTCGGCCTGTTTTCTGGCCAGCCTCTCAGCCTCCTGGGTTTTCCTGGCCTCTTCGGCTTCACGCCTGGCCTTTTCCCTGGCCTCGCGCTCAGCTTCGACTCTGGCCCTCTTCTCCTCTTCTTCGGCCTGTTTTCTGGCCAGCTTCTCAGCCTC
>DUFF01000094.1 GCA_011174815.1 Dehalococcoidia bacterium
ATAGCGCACCACGGAGATTATTGCTGGCTTTCCTGCCCATCGGGGGTGTGGCGTGCTGAAGCAACCGTGCAGAGCCTTGACCTGACCGGTGACGTGCTGGCGGTGCGGCAGGAAGCCGGGGAGACATCGGGCAGACTCACTGTGGAACTGAGAAACGATGCCGGGCAGTACGCCTCGCCGGGACAGGGAATGCTCTCCGTCCTTGATATCGGCTGCCAGCTGGACTTCAGCCCCGGTTACCGGACGGGAAATGGCGATGAGGTAAGTGCCGGGCAGCATTTTTGTTTGGAGGGATATGAGCACACCAGTGCCGGTGGCACGGCCAGTTTGATACTCCAGGCCCGGGATGGCTGGGGGCCCATCGCCGACTGGCGGGCTAGGCACCAGTTCCGCTGGAACAAGGATGCGGAGGAGATGAGCATCAGGGACATACTGGCCTTCGTTCTGGCCCGGGCCGGGCTGAAGTTGGCGGTCAAATCACAGTCAGCGGTCATCGCCGGTTTCTATCCCGATTTTACCATCAGCTCCGGCAACCTGGGAGAAACCGTTATCCAGAAACTGCTCTCCTTTGTTCCTGACCGATTATTTATCGAAGGCGAGACGGCTTATCTGGTAAATCCCCAGTCATCGGACAGCCCGGCGTACAGCTATGGTGAGGAGCACCCGATTCTGGAAGGGAGATATTGTCGAAGGGGCTGGCAGCTCAACCATGTCCAGGTGGAGGGCTACGACACAGGCAGTGACGAGATGATAGTGGTGGACCGCTTTGATTGGGATGAGATAGACCGACTATACGATAGAATCAGGCAGCTGGAAGATAGAAACATTGACACGGTGGCTGGAGCACAGGAACGTGGTGATGCTTACCTCAGGCACGCGGAGATAGAATCGGCCAGCGGCACGATGCTAGTGCCCGTCAATTGCGGTCAGCAGCTCTACGACGTCATAGATATCACGGACAGCCGTGCCGGGCTTGATGCGTCAAAACGGCGGGTGCTTGGCTTTGTTCTCGTTTACAGCCCTCGTCGTGGGGAATATCGCCAGCGTTTGCAGCTGGGGGCAGTTTGATCAGGAGCGAGGAAGGAGAGGCACATTGAGCTTGAAAAAAGGGGTCTTGCAGAGCTTCGATTCCGGTAACTACACGGCAACCGTGCAGCTGGCGGGCAGCCACAAAGTCTACCTGGAGGACGTGGCCGTGGCCCGCAACCTCCAGACCGGTGAAATAACCGCCGGAAGGAAAGTGGCGGTCATCTTCTTCGACGAACATAATCCCAAAGAGGCGGTAGTAGTTGCGGTCTATACTTAGCCTGCGCCGAAGATATCGTGGCCGGCGCTAACCTGCTGTCTGCTTCGCACACATCCCGGAGGATACTTACCCTTTACTGGTGGCGGTGCGGCTGGCTTCTCTGGAGGTTGCATTTCCTCAGTGAGCGGTTTCCTGTGCTCCAGAGCCTCCACAATACGCTCCAGCGCCTTGTTCTGCTCGGCGGCACCGCGCTTTAGCTCGTGAGACGCTTCCGCCAGCCCCTGGATGGCGCTGGTGTGGCTCCTCAGGTGCTCGGCATATTCTGCCATGGCGATGGCGAAGCTGCTCAGTGCTTCCTGCGTCTGCGCCATCACCTTCTCGGTGCCGTCCATACGCTGGGCCAGCGTTTCGGTATCACGCATTGTTTCTTTGATAACCGGCGCAAATAGGCCGCGATGTATTTTCTGTCCGCCGCGGCTGATGTCATTGGCGTAGAGATAGAGGGCGAACAGTGACAGAGCAATGATAACGAACATCAGTCCCTGCTGGCTCTGCAGGAAGAGGAAAGGGAAGCCCAGCAAGGGGACCTGGTGGCTTACCGTGCCGCGCAGGTCGTTGGCGCGAACTGTGAACGGGTCTTCACCGGCGTTATCGCCTTTGGTGCGCCAGGCAATGCCATATTGCGTATCGCGTACCTCAATCACCCGGTGGGCGACAACCGGCGGATAATTATAGAAATCCTGGATTGCTGGTGGGACGTTATAAACGATGATATCACCGACTTTTACCTCCTCCGGTTCCTTGTCTTTGATCAGGATGAGGTTGCCGGCGTGGAGTTCCGGCTCCATGCTGGTGCCGAAAACGGGCATAAACGGCATGGCGCCGCGGACCGCCAAAAAGGCAGCAAGGATTATCGCCACCACGGTGATGAGCGTGATGGCCCGCTTGAAGCGGAATGTTCTTGTCAGGATAATATTGATAAATTCCCTTATCATTCTGCTTTAACTGTAACATAGGGACATAAAGATTGGCGTAAAAAACATAAAGATTTTATAAAGGTTCCATTAAACTTTTGTAAACAAATGGGGGGTTAAACCTATCGCTGCTCAGCCTCGCAATACAGCTCCGGAGTTACCGCCCATCCCGTCTCCCATTCCGAAACTTCGCGGGAAAATAGCTGGTAGGTGCCGCCGGTAACCGAAAGCGTATAGCTGCCGCCGCTTATCCCCACCAAGTTGAAGGTGACAGTGCCATTCTGCAGGTTCATAATCTGGTAGTCCGGTGTTTCCCCGGCCTCTTCTGAGCTTTCCAGGTACAGATACATACTGAGACTGTCGTATGCCTTAAGCAAGGCGTCGGTATTGGTCAGATAGACCCTTACCTGGAGGTTGCCGGTATAGTTGGAGTCTACGTCAATCTCAAAAAGGTCACCGGTTGGTGTGTTGCCATTGAGCTCGGGGGCGTCAAAATTGACGTTGGTGTAGACCTGGGTGCACAGTGAATCTTTGCCAACTCCCGCCTCTCTTATGCCAATGCCTGTCTGCAAATTATCAATCTCATTCCAGTTCCAGGAGCTGCCACTCTGGGGGTTATCGATCCACTGATTCGAATAGATTGCGTAGCTGGTGGTCAGGTTTTCCGTGGCGCCATTGTGCTCAAAGCCATTGGTCTTGATGTGGATGTAAGCTGAATCCTGGTCGGCGCTAAGGGCAGCGCGCGCTACCATGAAGACCTCAACGTACTGGATATCCCCGCCGACCGTCTGCGTGGAGTGATTGGCGGTATTATATAAATCCTCTTCCCAGGCATTTGATGGGGTGTAAACGTAAGTGGTGTCATTATCAGAGGTGGTCTCGTCTACCTTAGCCCAGTGTTCTCCAGAATCTGGATACTGGCTTTTGATTTCGGTCTCGTCACCGGCACCGACAGGTCTGAAAATAATGTCTTCGTTCACCGTCGTTAACACATCATCCCAGTCCGGTTGGCTTGGTGTGGCATTAACGGTGGCAATATCCCCGGTCGGTGTTGACGTGCCGATTGTTCCAAAAGCCGTGGTGTAGGTATAGGCGTACATCCCGCCGCTGACGAGGAGGATGACTAGCAAAGCGATCAGCAGATAGAATTTCTTTTCCACTTTTATTTGCTTCCACGCGATTTTTGTTCAGCTCCGTAAGAAGTATGCTTGTTACCGCTGGGTAGCCTCACAGTAAAACTCGGGAGCGGTGGTCCATCCCGTAGCCCACTCCGAGGTGTTGTCCGAAATCAGGCAGTAGCTCCCACCGATGATTTCCACAGTATAGCCCGATAACGCCACCGTGTACGTGATAGTTACAGCACTTAAAGTTGGCGTGGCATCGCCGGGACCGGAGAAGTAGGACTTGTACTGTATCCAGCGGTCACCATCATGGGTAGAGTTGATGGCGGTACCACTGGCGGTATAGTAATCGCCCGTCCCGGTAGGGCCGTACCAGGTGGCTGAGCTGAGACCGGCTTCCGTTGCGGCTGACCTCAGCCGGAACTTGATATCTGTCTCTGAAGGCTCGCTTATGGCAAAGTAAATATTTTCCCAGTCCCAGTTACCATAGTCACCGCCATCATAGGTGGAAGAGGTCAGGTCTCCTGAGGCAAAGTATGCGGAAAAGTAAACACGTATCTCGTCCAGCACCGGGGTATCCGTGCCGTCGGAGGTAAACTCCATATTGTAATAGAAATTGGAACCGGTCCAGTTCAGACTGGTGAGGCTGATGTTGGCCGAGCCCTGGGAAAGGGTATCCCAGCCATCGAGGGTGCCTGACGAGTCATACCAGTTGCTGCTGTCCTGGGAATACTGGACCTTGAGGCTGGTTCTGGACGGTATCGCCGAGGCATCATAGTAGAAATCGTCAATGCTGGCCACATTGGCGCTGGATAGCAGGTTTACCGAGGTTACGGTGCCACGCGAATAGTAAGTTATCGGTGTATAATTGACTTCAACATAGACTTGGGTACACCGGGAATACCGTCCTCCCGGTGGTCCTGAACCTTTCGGCGCCCTTAACCCCACGCCGGCCTGCAGGTTGTCTATCTCGCTCCAGGTCCAGGGGTTACCGGTCTGGGGATTGTTATCCCACTGGTGGGAATAGGTGGCGTAGCTGGTGGTCAATGTAAATCCTAATGAAGGCCAGCTATATTCAGAATCGTTGGTCTTGATGTGGATAAACGCTGATGGTCTATCCGGGTTATCGGCGGTATTTTTGGCAACCATGTATACCTTAACGTAATTTATGGTGCCGGAACCGGTGCTATGGTTAGGCAACTGGTACAGGTCTTCTTGAAGATCCCAGCTATTGGTATGAACGTAAGTGTTATCTCCGTCGGAGCTTGCTTCATCCACCTTGTCCCAGTGTTCTCCCGAGGTCGGTTCCTGAAGGGAGATGTTGGTCTTATCACCGGCGGCATTCGGCCTCAGGGTTTCATTGGCGGTGGCACCGGAGGCGTAGTCCAGTTTGACCTGTCCACCGCTGATGGTGACATTGGCCGAGGAGGCAACCTTGCTCTGGTCATTGAAGCTGTCGGTGACGTTATCGGTGAACCGGTCAAGTATGACATCACCGGGGCTGGTGGTGGTATCAAGCTGGTTCAGGGTGCCGCCCTCGAAGTCAGACTGAGTGGTCTGGACCCAGCTCTTTGACGAGGAGGTTATGCCGGCCAGAGAGAAGTTGGCCCGGCCGTTCTGCATTGATAGTACTTGGTAGTCTGGTGTTTCTGAGGCTTCCTTCGAGCCCTCGAGGTACAGCTTCATGTTGAGGTACTTGTAGGCTCTGGTCAGGTTGGCTGCGTTGGTCAGATATATGCCTATCTGCAGATCGCCGGTATAGGCGGCATTGGGGGTTATATCAAATAAATCACCCGGGGGAACTTCCCCACAGGTGGTATCCTCCGATAGATTATCGGTGACCGAATCCCAGTCGGGCTGGCTTGAGGAGGTATCGCAGGTGGCGACATCAGCCGAGGGCTCGCCAACGTTAACGGTTCCGACGGCCGTGGCATAGGTATAGGCAAAGGCGCCACCGCTGATTACCAGTACAAGTCCCAGCGCCGCCAGGACATATAATTTCCTTTTTGCGTCTATTCGCCACTGCTTGCTCATTCATACCTGTTGTAAAATTATTACTGCAATTATCTCTGGGTTATCTCACACCATATCTGCGGCTGGTAGCTGCCACCCGTCAGCGCCTTGAATGGATGCAGGCGGAAACTGCCGCCGGTCAGCACCAACTTGTAAGGGCTGGTGCCGGTACCATTGGACCAGGTAAAGAGTGCCTCTGCATTATCCAGGGTGAGCACCTGGATGGTTCCCTGCTCGTCAGCGGTGGTGTTGGTGCTGTCTTGGAATTCGAGCGTCATATTAACGTGATGATATTGCCTTACTAGCTGAGCGGCATTCACCAGATATACCGTTATCACTAGGTCACCCTGGTAGTTCGGGTCTGGGTCAATGTCAAATAATGTGCTTGATGGCCACGTGCCGCTAAAGTTGCCGAAAACGGTCGGTGCGGTGATGCTGGAGCCTGCCGTAACATTGGCGAAATCAGATGTCGGGGCGGTAACGCCGATAGTAGCGGTGGCGGTGGTAAAGGTGTAGGCAAACATGCCACCGGTAACTACTACCAATGCCACTAAAGCAATCAGCAAAATCTTCTTCATTGTTACGCCTCCACTTTATGACATTTGGTTCATACTTTGCTCAAATTTTACCGCTTGTCACAATATATGTCAACTGATAGCTGGTTTACGGTATTTATATGTTCTTCTTTTAGTTCATTTCCCTTTTCCGCTTCGGGGTTGCCTCGCACGAGGCAACCCCGCGGAACTAACACCTTAGACTATCTTACTGCGCTTGGAGAACTTCGGCGGTGAACGACGGGTTAACCGTTCCTCCAACGGAATTAATATATGCCCAGGGGAATGCCTTGTAGACCCCGCCGTCGCACCGAACTCTGTATTCGGTGCCCGGACTCATATTGTCGGAAACAAACGAGACCACGCCGTTGTTAAGGCTGATGGGTCTGGTGATATCGCCTTCTATATCCATCGATGCGTCATCAGAAGCTTGAACGAGCTCAAGCCTCATCAACCAGAGGCCGTAGTTCTTACCCAGCTGGTCGATATTGTCTAGGTAGACATTTACGGCTACATCGCCGGGATATCCGCTGGTCAGGTTTATACTGAAGAGATAGCCCGACGGCAGAGCACCACGGTAATGCCCAAATATCGAATAACTGGGGGGTGAATAGTACGCGCCAATGTCGGCAAAGTCAGCCGTGCCGGTGGCGGTAATGGTGGTGGTGCTTGTGGTATAAGCATAGGCAAACATGCCACCGGTAACTGCCAAGGACGCCACCAGAGCGATAAAAAGATAGCGTCTCAGCGTGTTTCCCGCGATTTCCTTAACTATATTGTTCATTTTTCTTCCTCCTCTCAGATGATTGACTATTTCACCTAGTTTTTAAAACATATTGTTGACACTTTCTTGGGTTGTAGGTTTTCCTTTACGCTCATTTTTTTAGGAATGCCTACCATCTTTTTATGTCCGCCTTGTTGATTTGTTTAACATTTGATCACCTCCGTGTGTTACACTTTTTAACTTATTTCTCCGCTGAGGACTTTGAAACGTTCCTTCAGGCTTTCCTTGAAAGCGTCGAATTCTTCCTTGGTAATATATTCGGTACCCGGATTACCGTTAAAACTGACCCTGGATATCGATGGCAGAACGCTCTGTGCTACCTCAATCAACATCAACTTTTGGTCGTTGCTCACCAGTTTGTACTTTACAGAGCCAAGCCGTTTGTCAAGCTCCATATCATTTACGTCCAGCGTACCGGCAATCTGTTCTTTGCTGTTTCCATCGGCGATCTGGTACAGGGTTTCCGTTTCACGGGTAGTGAGGTGAGCCAGCATTTTCCTGACCTGCTCGCCGAGTGAGGAAAGCGACGTAAAATAATCAATAACTCGGGAGGCAATCTCCTTCTTCCAGATGGCCTCATTTATCGGTTGAGCGCCTTTCACCACTTCACGTACCGTATTAACCACGACATCAGGGTCAACATCCTTGGTGAAGCAGGCGCTGGCGCCGCTTTTCAGGGCGTCAAAAAGCAGGCCTTCGTTATAATTGTCCATGACCAGAATAATTGACACTTCAGGCAGGGTCTGTTTAATCTGCCTCGTTGCCTCAAAACCGTTTACCTTATCATGACTCGCATTCAAAATGGCCACCTGCGGTGGATTGGTCTCAATAAAAGCAAGTGCCTGTTCGTTACCCACATCTTCACCGATTACTTCTATATCTTCCTCACCGGACAGGGTGAAGTGAATACCTTCGCGGAAAAGCACCTGCCAGTCTGCCAGAAAAACTGTTATCTTATCCATATTCAGCTCCTCTAAAGCTGTGGTGATATCTACAAGTCATATCTACGCTTCTAATCTAACATTCGAGCATAAAGACAAGCATAAAAAAAATAAAGATTTCGTAAAGGTTCTATTAAGGTTTCGTAAAGAATGGCGGGATGAACGATTAGAAACGCGTTTTTTCGACAAAGCCGGGTATTGTCCATCGAGGTTAGGCAGGGCTGACAAACTTGTAGCCCATGCCATGTTCGGTAACGATGATGCGGGGCGACTCAACATTGTCACCGAGCTTCTGCCGCAGATGCTGGACGTGTACGCGAAGCAGGTCTCTGGCATCACGGTATGCTTCGCCGCAGGCCTTGCTGAGCAGGTTTTCATGGGAAAGCAGGCGCCCTTCATTTTGGATGAGATGGTAGAGCAGTTTATATTCTGTGGATGTAAGCTTTACCGGTCTACCGTCAACCGTGACCTCATTGCGGGCAAAGTCAACCTGCAGCTTACCGTTGGTATAGGGCTGCTCCTCGGCGACAGCCGGCGCACCCCGGGAGCGGCGCATCACCGCTCGTACCCGGGCCAGCAGTTCAATGTGACTGAAGGGTTTGGTAACGTAATCATCAGCGCCCAGTTCCAGCCCCTTAGCGATATCGGTGTCTTCGTTCTTCACGGTAAGCATTATAACCGGAACGTGAGAGAAGCGTCGTATCTCACGGAGTACCTGAAAACCATCCATATCGGGCAGCCCGATATCGAGTATGACTAGGTCAGGATTTTCCTTCTCGACAAGTTCCAGCCCTTTATTAGCATCCGTGGCCGGAAACACCTCCGTGTTTCCCCAGCGCAGCTGAAAGCAGAGTGTTACTACTTCTATTATTTCCACTGAATCATCAACTACCACTACTTTCATCTATTAACCCCCAGCAATTATCTCCGGTCTGATAAGGGTAGAGAGTAGAAAAAGCGGCTGCCCTTTCCCGGAATACTCTCCAGCCAGATTGTGCCGCCATGAAGCTCCACCAGAAACTTGGTGATGGCCAATCCCAGTCCGCTACCCTTGCCGCCGGTAACCTGGTAATAGGGCTGAAAAACCATTTCCTGCTTATCCGCTGGAATACCAATGCCGTTATCAGCTACCTCTATTATTAGGTTGGAGTCATTTTTGGTTGCAGTTACCGTTATATTTCCCCCTTCCGGGGTGAACTTACTGGCATTGGTGACTAGGTTAAGCAATATTTGTTCTAGATAATGACGTTGTGCCCTGACTTGAGGCAGGGTTGCGGGCAAATCAACGTTTAATGACTGGTTCCGGCTGTGTATAATTGGGTAGACCTGAGAGTTTATATCGCGAATGATCGGTCCAATCTCAAGCAACTCGGGTTGAAAGGATAACTCACCGGAAAGCAGGCCAGCCATTTCCGAGAAATTGGTCAGTTTTTCATCAAGGCTATGCGCATTGCGAACGATATTCTGGGCAAGTCTTAGCGGCATATTCTTGTGGTTTGACTGAAGCTCTTCGGCCAGAAGTTCGGCGGACACAATGATGGCTGTAAGCAGTGTCTTCAACTCATGGGCGGTGGCATCGCCAAAGCCGATCTTGTTGCCATTCTTATTATATGGGAAATCCCAAGTTAAAGGTGCCAACAGTTGAGAAATGTCCATGTCAGGACCTCATTTCCAATTCCGTAACTCGTCATCTTCCGACTCAATCTTTCCGACCTCTGCCTGGAGTTTTTGTACATCTTCCTCCGTAAATAATCGCCAGCCTCTACGATCCCGCAGTTGGTTTTTTACAATACCCGACTTAATCCAGCGAAAAAGAGTCGCTCGACTAATACTTGCTTTCAAGCAAATCTCGGAGGTTCTATAATACCTCTGTCCGCTGATCTCTACCGGCATGAATCGAATATCCTCCCCTTGATCAGTCTTGATTATACTTGAGCCCATTCTACTACCGTTGAAATGTGTCGCAAATCCCCCATTAGTGCCAATCCGGGTAGTACATTCGTACCTTCTGGCGTCAAAAGGGAAAGGCACCAATTTCTGAGCAGAACCCTTACCCGAAGTTTCAGGATTGATGCCGGAAAAGGTCGTGATCTCATCGCTGACATCAAAGAGCGTAATGGGGCTCAGGAGGTGCAGCGATGCTTTACACAGGTCTGGATTTACGCAAGAGTTTCTCGTACATTACGGTCAGGAATGACAGGGGGGAGTTCATCGATCAGAAGAAGATATCCAGTAATGAGGAGATTCTAGGCTTCCTTGAATTATGGGCACCAGGTTATGGCAAGTTTTCTCTGGCCATTCCTTTGGCAACAAGTTTTATCGTATTGAGAATACCGATGACCGCCCGCTGAATCTCAACCGGCTCTTCGGCCAACATTTTAGCGACATACGGATCCAGACGGCGGTTGCCATAAGCAGTGCTTCTCTCTTCGGCTACTTCAGAATTGTGTGGCGAAAGGAAACCGGCGAGGGTAAAAAGTTCATCTTCGTCAAAGCCAAGTGGCCGGGCAATACGGCGCAAAATATGAGCTGAAGGGAAGCGCTCGCCTCGCTCAATACGGCCCAAGTGAGAGGAAGATACCCCCGAAGCAGCGGCAAGTTCTTGCAGGGTAAGCGGAATGGCAATTCTCTGCTGCTTTATTATTCTGCCGAGATCATTATTCGTTCTTGACATAACTCCACTCCTCAATTCCTCTTATTATAATTCGCCAATTGGCAAATGTCAATATTATCGAATAAGGGCCATTTGTCCATATATGTTCATGCTCATTCTAAACTGGCCAAGTTAAGTTTTCATAAAAATGGTGATTAAAATTCGTAAAAATTTGCGATTGACTTTCTTATTCTTCCTTGACATTGGACCGAACTACTGACTAAAATGTGGTGGTGTTATGGGTTGTGGTGCGGATGTTCTGGTGTGGTTGCTTTTTTAACGATTGTAAGAAACTATAGTCATATCTTGAAGGGGGATGATGCTATTTGACCGAGGTAGTGGCGGGCGAGAACGAGAGCTTTGAAAGTTTGCTCAAGCGGTTCAACCGTCGTGTCCAGCAGACCGGTATTCTGTCGGAAATACGCCGTCGGGAGCACTATGAAAAGCCTAGCGTCAGACGCAAGCGCAAGAGAGCGGTTAAAAGGCGCAGTGTCGCCAGAGCAGCGAAAAGATAGCCCTTCGATGGGGATTATATGGCAGAAGCAACCCTGAAGCAAAAGTTGTCTGATGACCTCAAACAGGCTCTGAGAAGCGGCGATGCCCTGAGGAAGAGCACCATCAGGATGCTGATGGCTGCCATCAACAATGCTGAGATCGCCCGGCAGGCAAAGATGGAGGACAGTGATATCTTTGGCGTTATCTCTAAAGAGATCAGGCAGCGACGCGAGAGCATAGAGGCTTTCAAACAGGGAAACCGCCAGGACCTTGTTGACAAGGAGGCGGCGGAGATAGAGGTGTTGCAGGGATACCTGCCGCAGCAGATGAGCCGGCAAGAGATTGTTCAGGCAGCTCGGCAAGTAATGGCTGAGATAGGTGCGGAAGGGCCCGGTGATAAGGGCAAGGTAATGCCGAAGCTCATTGCCCAGTTGAAAGGCCGGGCGGATGGCCGTGAAATCAACGAGGTGGTCAGCGAATTACTCAGTTCATGAGTCAGGTGAATAAAACGAAAGTTTTGAGCATTCCAGAGGGGCATATGCCCCTCTTTTTAATCTCCAGATAATGGGGTAACGCTCAGGTGCACCGAATAGAAGTCCGGCTGAAAAGCCATCTGCCTGATGCCCGGGGACAGGGACTGGTCAAGGATATCCATGACCTTGGCATTGCCACGATATCCGATGTGCGCGTCGTGGATATATACTGGCTTGATGCTGAACTCGATGCAGCGATTCTGGACGTGATCGGGCGAAGCCTGCTCGCCGACCCGGTTACCCAGTTATACAGTTACCAGCAGGGTTCACCAGCCGGGCCGGTTGATGAATCACGGTATCATACCGTTGAGGTCGCCTATAACGCCGGGGTCACTGACCCGGTTGAGGACAGCGTCCTAAAGGCGATTAGGGACCTGAATGTGGCGGGCGTCAGAGCCGTTAAGACAACCAAGCGGTATCTTATCCAGGGGCAGCTGACCGATGAGCAGCTGGAAATCATCTGCGGCCGGCTGCTGGTAAACCCCATCATCCAGCACGTCGTGGCGCGGGAGCAGCTGAGCTTCCCGGAGAATCCAAAATATCACTTCAAGCTGGAAACAGTAGATATCCTGGAGGGTGAACGGGCCGCGTTGCAGAAGCAGTTCGGTTTCAGCGTTGATGAATTTCAGGCCATCGTTGCTTACTATCAAAAACAGGGCCGCAACCCGACAGATGTCGAGCTGGAGACGCTGGCCCAGACCTGGTCGGAGCACTGCGTCCACAAGACATTCAAGGGCAGGTTCACGTTCAATGGCAGGGTGGTGGACAACCTGCTGAAGAGCACCGTGATGAAGGCGACCCGTGAGCTGGACAAACCCTGGTGCCTCTCCGTTTTCGTGGACAATGCCGGGGTGATTGATTTTGATGGCCAGTGGGCGCTCTGTTTCAAGGTGGAAACGCACAACCATCCCTCGGCGGTGGAGCCGTACGGAGGCGCCGCCACAGGCATCGGCGGTGTCATTCGTGACCCGCTCGGCACCGGTCTGGGGGCGAAGCCGATAGCCAATACTGACGTCTTCTGTTTCGGCCCGCCGGATTTGCCCTATGAAAAATTGCCTCAGGGCGTGCTTCACCCCCGCCGTATGTTCAAAGGGGTGCGCGCCGGAGTGGCCGACTACGCCAACCGGCTCGGCATACCCACGCTCAATGGTGCCGTTCTCTTTGACGAGCGTTACGTGGCCAACCCGCTGGTCTACTGCGGCACGCTGGGCCTGCTGCCGAAAGAGATCGCCCGGCGCGGACAGCAGAAACCGGGCGATAAGGTGGTCCTCATTGGCGGCCGGACGGGCCGGGATGGCATTCACGGCGTCACCTTCGCCTCGGAGCAGCTTACCGAGGCCTCGACGTCCACCTCTTCCAGTTCCGTCCAGATTGGCAACCCCATTGTGGAAAAGAAGATGATTGATATCCTCCTCCAGGCCAGGGACCGTGGGCTGTACACGCGCATCACCGATTGCGGCGGCGGGGGGCTTTCCTCGGCGGTAGGGGAGATGGCCGAGGAGACGGGCGTCCGCGTTGATCTGGATAAAGTGCCGCTGAAGTACGCTGGTCTCTCGTATGCAGAGATATGGATTTCGGAGTCTCAGGAGAGAATGATTCTGGCCGTGCCGCCGGAGAAAATCAATGAGCTGCTGGCGCTCTTTGCCGGTGAAGATGTGGAGGCCACCGTTATCGGCGAGTTCACCGATGACCGTCACCTGCGCCTTTCCTACGAAGGGGAGTCGGTCTGCGATTTGGAAATGGAGTTTCTGCACGGCGGTATCCCGCAGTTGCGCAGGGAGGTGACCTGGGAATCGCCCCGCCACCCCGAACCAGATTTTGCCGAACCTTCTGACCTTGGCCAGTCACTGCTGAAGATACTGGGCTCTTGGAATGTATGCAGCAAGGAGTGGGTCATCCGTCAGTATGACCACGAGGTGCAGGGCGGCAGCGTCCTCAAGCCGCTGGTGGGCAAAAATAACGACGGGCCCGGTGATGCGGCCATTATCCAGCCGGTGCTGGACTCACCCAGGGGCGTTATCATCGCCAACGGCATCAACCCCGGCTACGCCGATATCGACCCGTACTGGATGGCAGCCTCGGCGATTGATGAGGCTCTGCGGCAGATAATTGCCGTGGGCGGTGACCTGGACCGGGTGGCGCTGCTGGACAACTTCTGCTGGGGCAGTGCCAGCCGACCCGAGATGCTGGGAGCACTTATTCAAGCGGCGCAGGCCTGCTATGACATGTCCGTGGCCTATGAGACCCCCTTTATCTCCGGCAAGGACAGCCTGAACAACGAGTTCGAGTATGAGGGGAAAATTATATCCATACCGCATACCCTGCTTATCTCGGCCATCGGAGTTATGGACGATGTGCGCCGGGCCATATCCATGGACTTCAAGCAGGCCGGCGATTTCATCTATATCGTGGGCAGCACCCGGTGTGAGCTCGGTGGCTCGGCATATCTCAAGGCACTGGGCCTGGTCGGCAACAGCGTGCCCAGGGTTGAGCCGCAGCAGAGCAAAAAGCTGATAGCTGGCCTGAGTGCGGCCAGTAAAGATGGTCTGGTTCGGTCGTGCCATGACTGCAGCGAGGGGGGAATAGGCGTGGCCGTGGTGGAGATGGCCTTCGCTGGTGGTCTGGGTGCAACAGTAAATCTGAAAGAGGTGCCGCTCGGTGAATCGATAGACCGTGACGACTTCATACTCTTTTCGGAGTCGAACAGTCGGTTCATCGTTGAGGTCTCTCCGGATAAGAAAGACGCCTTCGAGAAGGCGATTGCCGGTACAACCTTTGCCCTGATTGGCCGGATAAGCAACGAGACTAATCTAGAGATATACGGTCGGAAAGGCGACTGCGTTGTCTCTATCCCCATTGATGAATTAAAGGAGGCCTGGCAGAAGCCGCTGAGGTGGTGAAGGATGGTTAGGACAATCGTATTGCGGGCGCCAGGGACAAACTGCGATGTTGAGACCGCCTTTGCCTTTGTGCAGGC
>DUFF01000095.1 GCA_011174815.1 Dehalococcoidia bacterium
AACTCAAATCATGTGTTACGAAAAGGGTGGTGAGGTTTCTGGCATCATGGATGTTCCTCACCAGTTCCAGAATATCTGCCTGTGCCTTCCAGTCCAGCGAAGCAGTCGGCTCATCAAGCAGGAATATCTCCGGTTCCTGCGCCAGACAGCGGGCAATGGCCACCCGCTGCTGCTCGCCGCCGGAAAGGTGACCGATGGGCCTCCGGGCGAGGTGGCTCATCCCGACGAGTGCCAGCATCTCGTCCACCAGTTCCCAGTCATGTCTCCCTGACCGACCCAGCAGTCCCAACAGCCCGTAGCGCCCTATCATTGCCACCTCGCGTACATTCATGGGCATGCGCGGGTCTATATTCTGTACCTGGGCTACATAGCCGACCCTCTTTCTCAGGGAATGGCCAGTACCAGAACCAAGCTGGTGCCCCAGCACTTTCACCCGTCCGCTGAGCAGTTTGCCCAGTCCGTTGACCACCGTCAACAGCGTCGTTTTGCCGGCACCGTTGGGGCCGATGATGCCGACGAATTCCCCTTCCTTCACCTTGAGCGACACACCCCGCAGGGCTACGTCTTCCCGGTAGGATACGACTGCGTTTCTAATATCTATTACTGTCTCGCCCATGCTATACCAAAGACACAGCTTCTTACTTGCCTATCGCCGCCAGTAAAAGCTCCACATTGTAGTCGATAGTCTTCTCCCAGGTTTCTGTGTTCTCATAGCAGCCCGGGAAATTGGAAAGGATGACTCTGGCGCTGCCAAGTTCCTCGGCAATGCCAGCGCCGGCGTCCTGCCCGCTCTGCATATTGTCTATAACCAGAGTTACCTTGCCTTCTCTTCCCTTGTCTACCAGCTCCTTGACCACCTGCGGCGTCATTGAGTCGGGGCGACCAAAAATAGCCACGATATTGAACCCAGCCCACTGCACGAATCCCTGTTGCTGGTCCGCACAGAGCACGTTGACTTCAGCCACGTTCGCCTCGGCCAGCTTGGCCGCCATTTCCGCCCCTTTGGCATTGACCGACGCTTTAAAACTCTCTGCGTTTTTCTGAAAATCAGCACTGTTATCCGCGTCGGCTTCGCTCATAACGCCGGTAATCAGGTCTATGGCCTGTGCCTGCACCTGGGGAGTCATCCAGTTGCCCGGCACGTCAATCTTATGAACGTTCAGGTCCGGATTATCCGCGGAAGCTATCAAATCATCGGTGAATTTCTCTCCCTGCCAGCCGTGCATGAGAAATATAGTGGCATCGGCCAGTTTCTGGATATCGCCCGGCTTGACGTCGAAATGGCCCGGGCACTGCGCCGGCGGAATGATATTGACCACAGCCACATTCTCGCCCCCCACCCGCTCCACAATCTGCGCCAGCAGCGAGGTGCTGGTCACAACCTGAAGCTTTTCCGCCTCCTCTGATGTGCACCCGCCCGAAATAGCGCCCATCAACATGGTGACGCCCAGAATGAGCACTGATAACCAGTAATGTCTTCTATTCACTTTCTACCAAGCCCCCTCATTTAATCAATCTAATGAGCAAATGCATGCAACTGCAATTTATTGCATTAATTGGTTAAAAATTTTTATTTTCCACAATCAGCGCAGGTGCCGAAGAAAGCCATATGGCGTATATCCGGTTCAAAATTGTAATCACGCCGCAGTACCAGCTTTAAATGGTCCATCACCGATTCGTCTAGGTCAATCACCCGGCCGCACTCCTGACAGACCAGGTGGTGGTGATGGCCTTTATCCGCCGGATGATACCTTACCCGCCCCCCACCGAGGTCGGTCTCGGTTACCAAGCCAAGACGATGGAGCAACTCCAGTGTGCGGTATACCGTTGATATATTAAAGTGAGGATACTTGGTCACCACCTGAGCGTAGATCTCCTCGGCACTGATATGATGGTCGCTTTTCTCAATAGCAGCTAGGACCATCATTCGCTGCGGGGTCAATCGGTAGCCGTGCTCACTCAGGCGAGTAATTATATCAACCGTCTTTTTCATCTGGATCGAGATTTTGAACTGGATAGCAGTAGTCTAGCAGAAAAAGAAATTTATTGCAAGCTTTTGCAAATAAAATTATTTGCAATTGCCACTATTCCTGAACTTTTTCACCGCTGTCCAGCATTATGGTGACCGGTCCGTCATTGTGGATTTCGACCTGCATGTACGTCTGAAAGCGGCCGGTGGCTACTTTCAGGCCAGTGGTTTCCATTTGCTCCACAAAGTAGGCAATCAGCTTATCCGCCTTTTCTGGGGGCGCCGCGTCAATGAAGCTGGGTCGCCTGCCCTTTCTGGTATCGGCGAGAAGGGTGAACTGGCTGATAATGAGCATCTCGGCCTGGGCATCAAGCGCCGACAGATTGAACTTTCCCTCGCTATCGGCAAAGATGCGCAGGTTGGCAATCTTTTGCGCCAGATACCGGGCATCGTTTTCGGTATCGGCGCTGGCGACACCAAGCAAAACTACGAGCCCCCGCCCTATCTTTCCCACCTCTTCGTTGTCCACAGTGACGGAGGCTCTGGTAACACGCTGCAGCAGCGCTTTCACCAGACTATTTCCCCTTTTCCTTCTCTGATACTCCTCCCTTACTCTTTTCCGTTTCTTTATGTTCCTCAGGATTGGCGTGCTTACGACTATCGGTAACATAAAAACCGCTGCCTTTGAAGATGACTGGAATGGAATGGAGCACACGGCGAGCTTTTCCCTGACACTGCGGGCACATTGCTACCGGTTCCTCATCAAAGCTCTGCTTCCTCTCAAAACGTAACTGGCACTCGCCACATTCGTACTCGTATATGGGCAAACTTCACCTCACCCTTTTTACCATTTATTTTACTGCATCAGCTTCAAGGGAGGCAAATGACAGGTTGCATAAAATGTCCGACATTCCCCCTAGACTTACCGCTGCAAAAGAGTTAAAATTTAAATAATGATTAAAATGATGGTGATTTCGATATGAATCCAGGAGTGAGAAGCCTGGCAATAGGGAAATGAAGCGCTGTGCCGGATCAGGCCAGTGCTTCGTACATTAAGGAGGGAAGGCATATGCAGTCCAGCTTGATCGGGAAGATTGAAAAGGCCAATAGATATGCTCAGGAAACCGACCGCGTGACCTTTACCGATTTCGCCGTGAAATTCCGTGGCGAAAACGACAGCTATAACACCAGCTATCAGGATGGCAAGTGGCATTGCTCCTGCCCTTTCTTCTCCAATTGGGGTCTCTGCAGCCATACCATGGCACTTCAAAAAATCCTCAGCAATATGCTCCCCGCGGAGGCTCAAACACCCCACCATGAGATTGTCCGCTGATCAGGATGAGCAGGCAGTCCCTTTCATTAACCGCCTTTCGCCAGCATTGACCTGTGGAGAACCAGGTGACGTTTATTGACAAGCTGACCAGCGCAACGAGAAAGAACGGGAGCCTTCTCTGCATCGGGCTTGACCCTGACCAGGAAAGGATGCCGGAAAAGGTCAGCGTTACCGAGTTTAACCGGGCTATAATTGAGGCCACCTCCGACCTGGTCTGTGCCTACAAAATAAATTTTGCTTTCTACGAAGCGCTGGGCGACGATGGCATGAGCATCCTGAAACGGACAAGAAGCTTCATCCCGGATAATATACCGGTTATCGGCGATGCCAAACGCGGTGATATCGGCAACACGGCGAAGGCCTATGCCCAAGCCATTTTCAACTACTTTGATTTCGATGCCACCACGGTAAACCCCTACCTCGGCTATGACTCCATAGAGCCGTTCCTGCAGTACCGGGAGCGCGGCGTTTTCATTCTCTGCCGCACTTCAAACGCCGGCGCCGTTGACTTCCAGGCGCTCAATATTGAAGCTGGAGATAATAAGCGTCTGCCTTTGTTTGAGTTTGTCGCCCGCCGGGCCGGCGACTGGAACGTTCACGGAAACATCGGGCTGGTGGTGGGGGCCACCTACCCGGACGAGCTGAAAGCCATCCGCGAGCAGCACCCTGATATGCCGCTGCTGATTCCCGGCATCGGTGCCCAGGGGGGAGACCTGGCGCTGACCGTGCGCTACGGCGTTGACCGCCACGGCGAGAAGGCAATCATAAATTCCTCGCGGCAGATTCTCTATGCCTCAAGAGGCAAGGATTTTGCTCCGGCGGCGCGCCAGGCGGCCATCGAGCTAAAAGAGCAGATAAACCGCATCAAAGAGACCGTCTCCTGATTCTCCCTTCATTTAGGCTCAGAGCCATGGACATAAAAATCGGCGATACCGTCCGTTTGAAGAAAAAACACCCCTGCGGCAGCTATGACTGGCAGGTGGTGCGGCTCGGTGCCGACATCGGCATAAAGTGCTTGCAATGCCAGCATCGTGTCCTCCTGCCGAGAAGCGTCTTTGAGCGCCGGGTAAAGGCCGTTATCTCCAGAGAAGAACCTGCGCCCGAAAAATCGGCAAGGGAACGGGTGAAAGAACTAGAAGAAAAACTGGCCGATTTGCTGGCACGCTGGCCGGCCCATTCGGTGCCGCTGCACATGTGGCAGCAGCGCGAGGACCTCGAGGAGGAACTGACAAGATTGAAGAAGGAGGCATAAACAGCCCGAGATGCCAAGTAAAATGGCCATGGTAATCTTTGATAGGTGCCAGCCGGAAAAGTGCCAGCAGGGGGCCTGTCTCGCGGCATCCGCCTGCCCACACCGGCTGATAAAACAGGAAGCCCCTTACGGTAAGCCCATGTTTCATCCCTCCACCTGCCAGGGCTGCGGCGACTGCGCCCGCGCCTGCCCACTGAAAGCAGTGCAAATCTTCAGATTATAGATTTAAAATGGCATCAATCATCCGCACCGCTTTTACCTAAAGTCGATCTAAAAGTAGTATATTGATATCGTATGCGTATCAAAGATTTCGAGTTTAATCTGCGCGAGCTGGCCGGCTCAATGGGTGATTTCGGTACCCTTTTCCCTCTGGCTATCGGCTATTTTGCCGTTAACGGGCTGCACCCGGCGGGCCTTCTGGTGATGATGGGGCTGGCCAACATCGTAACCGGCATCGTTTACCGGCTGCCCATGCCCATAGAGCCGATGAAGGTGCTGGCAGCCACGGCTATCGCTCAGAGATGGTCTCCCTCTCTGGTCTATGCCGCGGGTTTCGGCACCGGTATCATCTGGCTTATACTCTCTTTTACCGGCCTGGTAAATAAGATAGCTGCCGTTACTCCCAGGAGCGTGGTCAGAGGCATTCAAGTCGCCCTGGGGATAATGCTGGCCATTGAGGGATTTAAAATGGTATCTACGGGCTGGATTCTCGGATTCGTTTCCATTTTCATTGTCATCCTGCTCCGAAACAGCCGGTATGCCCCCGCCGCAGTAGTCCTGATGGCTCTTGGTATTGCGGTGATGGGTTTTCAGCATGGACTTGCCGGAGTAGTAAATCCGGGCTTTACTTTGCCCATGTTCACCCTTTTTCCACCAATCGAGATATGGCAGGGGCTGGTGCTGGCTGGTTTTGCCCAGATAGCGCTAACGGCCACCAACGCCATCATCGCCACCAGCGCTCTCATTACCGATTACTTCCCAGGCAAGGCGGTGTCGGAGAGGAAACTAGCGCTAGACCACGGCTTAATGAACGTTATCCCTTCCTTTTTCGGCGGAATGCCCATGTGCCATGGCGCGGGAGGCCTGGCGGGACAGTACTACTTTGGGGCCAGAACCGGTGGTACAAATATCATCGAAGGCGTTATCGAAATAAGTCTGGGGCTTTTCCTCGCCAGTTCCATCGCCACCCTTTTCGCCCTGTTCCCCACCAGTATCATCGGGGCTATGCTGCTTTTAGTGGGCATCCAGCTGACCGGGTTTGCCCGAAGCATTAAAGCCAGGGAGCTGCCCATAATGGCGCTGGTCATCATACTGAGCTTGCTGACCAATATGGCCATTGGCTTTATTGCAGCTCTGGCAGTATTCCATTCCGTAAAGCGCTGGGGAAAGGATAAAAAATATCTCAGATGGATGGTGGATATCTAAATAGGTACTTCAAGCGACCAGTCAGGACTGAGGAGTCGTCATAGCATAAAATGGCCCGCCGCATTATGCATATCGATTTAGACGCCTTCTTCGTCTCCGTGGAGCAGGTGCTCCGCCCGGAGCTGAAGGGCAAACCGGTGGTCGTTGGCGGCAAGCCCGACCGCAGGGGAGTCGTCGCCGCCGCTTCTTACGAAGCCCGCGCCTACGGCGTGCATTCCGCCATGCCGCTGCTCACCGCCAGCCGCCTCTGCCCCCAAGCCATATTCATCGAGGGCAATTACCAGCGCTACCGCCAGGCCTCGCAAAAGTTCATGGCGATACTGGCCGACTTCTCCCCCTACCTCGAGCCGCTGGGCATTGATGAAGCCTACCTCGACGCTACCGGATTCGAATCGCTCCACAGCTCAATACGGCAGATGGCGGAGAAGATAAAGCGGTGCGTGAGAGATGAGCTGGGACTCTGTGCCTCAATCGGCATCGCCAGCAGCAAGGTGGTGGCCAAGGTTGCCTCAGATGCGTCCAAGCCGGATGGACTGCTGGAAGTGCCCGTCGGCGGAGAGAGCGCCTTCTTGGCTCCATTGCCGGTAAACAGGCTGCCCGGCATCGGCAGAAAGAGCGAGCCAGTTTTGAAAAACCTGGGCATCAGCACCATCGGGCAGCTGGCGGCATCGTCGGTGGAGGTTCTGCAGAGCCACTTTGGAGCCTACGGCAAACTTATCCATGACCACGCTAACGGCATTGGTGATGATAAAGTGGAACCCCCGGCCGCCGCCAAATCCATCAGCCGGGAGACCACTTTCAGCCGTGACACCAGAGATACGGCAATGGTGCAGGCGACCCTCCGCTACCTCAGCGAACGGGTGGGCAGTGAACTTCGCCAGGAAGGAAAGCTGGCAAGATGCGTCACGCTCAAACTGAGATACGCCGATTTCACCACCATCACCCGACAGCAGACGCTACCGCAACCCACTGATGCCGACCAGGCCATATTTGACACCGGTTTGCAACTGCTGAAAACCGAACTGCCCCGCAGCAAACAGGCGGTACGGCTTATCGGCATCGGGGTGTCAAACCTGGTGGAGACGGGAAAGCAGCCGGATATGCTGGACCGGAAGGCGCAAAGGCTGGCACAGCTGAACACGGCCGTTGACCGCATACGTAAAAAGTACGGCTTTACCGCCATCCAGACGGGAAGAACGCTGCAATTGAGGGATATCTTCCCGGAAGGCGACGATGGCTACACGCTACATACGCCGAGCCTATCAAGATAAAGCAAGGAAATACGTTCCTCAAGTCACATCCAGCAGCCGCTTCTGCCCCTCTATCTTCTGAATATCGGTGATGTCCTGGGTCACCTCAAGGATACCGCGATACTTGCCGGCTTTATCCCGCACCACAAAATACCTGATGTAAATTTTACGCCCTTTCAGGTCAATCCAGAACTCGGCAGAGTTTCTCTTTCCCGACTTCAGCTCCGCGACCACCCGGTTCACCTTATCCAGGCTATCCTTCGGGTGGCAGTTCTGCACCTGGCGGCCGATGACCGCCGGCGTCCGCCGGAATAGCCGCTCGTCGTGCTTGCTGTAATACCGCACTGTGTCGTTCTCATCAACATAGGTCACATCCAGCGGCAATGCATCAAAAATCGCCTCTAATAACTCGCCCGAAAACTGCTCCAGCATCCTTGACCTCCCTTAACTTGATACAGGTATATATGTTATCACTTAAAACATCCTAAATCCAACCAGTAAGTCCTCTTGTATTCTCCACACTCAGCCGCTATAATGATTGATAACTATTGTCCGGAAAGGGAGACTGCCATGCCATCCTACGCCTTTTTTAAAAATGAATATATTCCTTTAGCTGAAGCCAAGATAAGCGTCATGACCCACGCCATCCATTACGGAACTGCCGTATTTGAAGGCATCCGAGGCAACTGGAACAGCCAGCACAAGCAGATCTACATCTTCCGCCAGAGGGAACACTACCAGCGACTGCTCAATGGCTGCAAGGTAATGCGAATGAATATCCCCTACAGTCTCGACGAGCTATGCCGTATCACGGTGGAGCTGGCTCAGAAGTGCGCCTTTGAGCAGGATATCTACGTACGCCCCCTGGCTTACAAGTGCAGTGAGGCCCTGGGGGTTCGGGTGCATGACATCGCTGACGATCTTACCGTATTCATCATTCCCTGGGGACGATACATAGACGTGGACAAGGCAAGGTGCTGTGTCTCCCCCTGGCAATGCCCCACCGATAACTCCATTCCGCCGCAGGTGAAAATAATGGGCCACTATGCCGGCAACGCGCTGGCCAAGTCAGACGCAGTGGAGAAGGGGTTTGACGAGTGCATTATGCTCAACCAAGATGGCTACGTTGCCCAGGGCAGCGGTGAAAATATCTTTCTGGTAATCGACGGAAAGTTAGTCACGCCACCTACTTGGAATAATATTTTACCGGGTATCACCCGCGACAGCGCCATAACGCTGGCGAAAAACGAGCTTGGTATCGAGACGATAGAAAGGCCGGTTGACCGCCTTGAGCTCTTCCTTGCCGATGAGGTCTTTCTCACCGGCACGGCCGCCCATGTCACCCCGGTCGCGGAAATAGACCATCGCCAGGTGGGTGACGGGGAGATCGGCAAAATAACCAAGCAGCTACAGCAAATCTACGCCGATGTGATACGAGGGGAAAACAGCAAGTACCTCCACTGGTGCACACCAGTCTATCAGAAATAGGCTAATCCTGAATCGGACCGACCTGTAAGGACTTCATCAAGCAGTGAACCTGGCTGCTGTGCTCGAGAGCCGTCGTGAGATTGTAAGCTTCCTCAAGCAACTGCCCAATGGCAAAACTGCCGTGATTGTGCACCATAATTATCCGGTGCTGCTGTAACGCCTTGGCCACAATATCATCCAGGCATTCCTTTTTCAGTTCCTCACTCCAGCCCACCACCGGGACCGTGCCGAGGAGCGAGAAGTCCTCCACGCTAGGCACAATTTCCTTCTCTGTTATCGAGAGCGCAACCGCATGAGGTGGATGAGCATGGACTACGGCCAGAGCTTGTGTTTCACGATAGATCGCCCGGTGAATAAGCAGGTCGGTTGAGGCTAAGGGTGTAGTCCGGCTGTTCTTGCTGATGCCGGTCTCAATCAGGTCATTTTCATTAAGGCAGTTGAGCATGCTGCCGCGGCGGGTAATAATGATCTGCTCTCCCAGCCTGATACTGAGATTGCCGCTGTTTGAGGAAACGAGACCCCGGGCAAATAGGTCCCGGCCCACCGTCTGAAATTGCTCCGAAATCATAGCTCTTTTTCAGTTATACCGTATTGACATTATACGCTTCAACATTTACCGAGCACAGTCTGTAAATAATTTATACCTACTGCCCGGAAAAAATCAAATTAAGTTTATATTGACGGCTACGTGAAAAACAAATCGAGCTATGATTTATTTTTTACGCGGGTTTTCCCAGCTGCCGGATTACGGCAATAACCCTCCCCTGTATTTCAATATTCCGCGGATTAGCGTAGATAGGTTGCATCTGGCTGTTCGCCGGCTGAAGTCGCACGCGATCAGATTCAAGGTAAACTTTTTTCAGTGTTACTTCCTTCTCCGCCTTGAGCCATATCGCCGCCATCTCGCCGTTATCCACTGTGCTGGCATACTGCATCAGCACCATATCACCATCATTTATCAGCGCATCAACCATGGACATACCTTTAACTCTCAATGCATAAATATCCTGCCTGCCCCT
Organism: Dehalococcoidia bacterium; assembly: GCA_011174815.1. Lineage (GTDB taxonomy): Bacteria > Chloroflexota > Dehalococcoidia > Dehalococcoidales > RBG-16-60-22 > E44-bin89. Next base: position 9,737 of record DUFF01000095.1, read on the forward strand.
GGTAATCTCGGCTGTTACCTCAAGGAAATCGGCACCAGCCGCAACGTCCCAGGTGTCCGAACCGGGTACCGGAATCGGTTCCCCGGCCGCAATCTGCCCGATTATGGGTACTTGTACTTTTTCGGTTAACGCTGAGGCCCGGCCGGGCAGTTCGATCCCGCGCGATACCTCAGGGTCGCGGCGTATGTGTCCTTCCTTTTCCAGCACCTTCAGATGGTAGTCAACCACGGATGTTGAGCTGATGCCGCAGCCGCTCTGTATATCCCTGACGGTAGGCGGATAACCCCTTTCCCCCATAAACTGGAGGATAAAATCAACGATCTGCTGTCTTTTCGCCGACAATTGGCTTTTCATTTACACTCATCCGATAGAGAACAATTGTTCTATAACAATTTATAATAAATGGAACAGGTTGTCAAACGGAAAAAAATAATAAACGGGTATCTTTAGCGCCGTCCGGCCTGGGATAACACCTGCTGCAACTGCAGTGTCTCCAGTGCCAGCTTGTCCATCTCCAGCTGCACCGGGATGGGATACTCGCCGGTAAAGCAGGCCAGGCAGAACTGGTCCTCCGGCAGCGCCACCGCTTTCAGAAGGCCTTCGATACTGAGATAGCCAAGGGTATCCGCGCCGATGAACTGGCAAATCTGGGGTATTGACTTCTGGGCGGCTATCAGTTCGCTGCGGGTGGCCATATCCACGCCGAAGAAGCAGGGGTAGCGAATTGGCGGCGCACAGATGCGCATATGAACCTCTTTGGCCCCGGCACGACGCAGTTCCTTTATCACGCTCGGGGTAGTGGTGCCACGCACAATACTATCATCTACCACCACCAGCCGCTTGTTATTGAGCACGCGAGGGAGAGGATTGAACTTCAGTTTCACGCCCAGGTCTCTGATGCGCTGGTCCGGTTCAATAAACGTTCGTCCCACATAGCGGTTCCTGATCAATCCCTCGCCGACCGGAATACCGGACTGATGGGCATAGCCAATGCCGGCGCTGGTGGCCGAATCAGGCACACCTATCACCACATCGGCATCCACCGGGTGCTCCATGGCCAACCTCATGCCCATCGCCTGCCGCGCCGGAGAGAGCAGCCGGCCGTTGATTACGCTATCGGGGCGAGCAAAATAGATATACTCGAAGATGCACAGCGCCCTTCTACCTTTCCCGCCAAGATAACTCTCAAGGCCATTAGCATCGATTTTAACGATTTCGTCCGGCTCAATCTCACGGATGAAGTTGGCCCCGATGTGGTCAAGAGCGCATGTCTCCGAGGCGATAACCCAGCCATTATCAATCTTCCCCAGGCACAGCGGACGTACCCCTAACGGCCCGCGGACAGCAAAGAGCGTGTCCTTGGTCAGCAGCGTCAGCGAGTACGCCCCCTGCAGCCGGTTCATGGCATAACGTATCTTTTCTACCCAGTCAATCCCCGGTGCGGCAAGTATGAGGTTGGCGATTACCTCGCTATCGGTGGAGCTTTGGAAAGTGTAGCCCTGCTCACAAAGTTGCTCGTAAAGGAATTCAGCATTGACGATATTGCCGTTGTGAGCTATGGCAATAGCATGATTCCCCTTGCCGACCACCATGGGCTGGGCATTGCACTCCCGATTGGACCCCCTGGTGGAATAACGGTTGTGACCGATGGCCAGACTGCCGCTGAGGTGACCGAGCGCTTCTTCGGTGAAAACCTGAGCCACCAGGCCCATCCTGGCATATACGTTGAGTTTCTTGCCGTCGGCGGTGGCAATACCGCTGCTTTCCTGGCCCCGGTGCTGCAGGGCAAATAAGGCAAAATAGGTAAGGCGAGCTACATCTTCATTGGGGGCATAAACACCGAAAACACCGCAGCTTTCTTGCAACTTGTCCAGCTTCTTATCTCCGGTTCCGATTGACCCTACCACTACTAATTATATCCC
>DUFF01000096.1 GCA_011174815.1 Dehalococcoidia bacterium
CGCGGTAAATCGAAATCGTAGTAAAAGCCGTCTTCGATTGCGGGGCCGATGCCGAACTTGGTGCCGGGGAAGATGGACTGGACTGCTTCCGCCATCACGTGGGAGGCGGAGTGCCGCATGGTCTCCAGACGCTCCTCTTTTTTCTGATTTGCTTTCGATACCACTTTTTAACCTGCCTGTTGATAACGAAAACCTCTCACCCGACTCTGGGACGAGAGGCCGCACCCATCCCTGTCTATCCATCAGCCCTATTATACCAGCGACATTCCACTGGTGCAAACGAACGGTTGAAACCCGCGTCAGCTTGCCTGAGACAGCAGCAAATAGCTATAATGGGTTTATATCTGCATGATAAAACGAGTATTCCCTGTTCTAGCTCTGGCCATATTCTCTTCCATGCTGGGCGCCGGCATTGTTGTCCCGCTCCTGCCGCTCTATGCCGAAAGCATGGGAGCGAGTGGCCTGTGGCTGGGATTTATCTTCGCCGGTTTTTCCATTTCCCGTACCATCTTTACGCCGGTCTTTGGCCGGCTCTCCGACCGCAAAGGCCGGAAGCTTTTTCTCGTCATCGGGCTTTTTACCTATGCGCTGATCTCTTTCACCTACGTTCTGGCAGGCCATGTATACCAGCTGGTTTTAATACGCATCGTGCATGGCATTACCGGCGCCATGATACTGCCCATTGCGCAGGCATATATCGGAGACCTCTCTCCTGAGGGTGAGGAAGGAAAGTGGATGGGGTACTCGAACTCCGCCTTTTTCAGCGGTTTCGGTTTCGGGCCGCTCATGGGTGGAGTGCTCGCCACACAGTGGGGGATGGACCTTGCCTTCATAACCATGGGTGCTCTTAACTTGCTCGCCTTTACCATTGCGGTCATCATGCTGCCTCGCAGTGATGTGAAGAAAAAGGCGGCGACCCCACCGCTGTCATTTTTAGATATGCGCCGGAGCGGCAACATGGCCGGTCTTTTTAGCTTCCGTCTGGCCATTGCCCTGGGCCGGTCTTCCTTTTTTACCTTTCTGCCGCTGTTTGTAGCCATGGAGCTGGGGCTTCCAGAAAACCTCATCGGAATCCTGATATCGGTTCATGTCCTGCTAACGTCATTGCTTGGCATACCGGGGGGAAAGGTTGCCGATATCTTCAACCGGCGAGCGCTGGTGATAATCGGCTGTTTGGTGATTTTCACCTATCTGCTGCTGATATCATTTTCGCCCGGCTTCTGGCCATTGCTGGCGCTGTGTATTTTGGGCAGTGTGGGCACCGCTATCGCCACGCCGGCAGTTCTGGCGTTAACGGTGGAGGAAGGGAGGAAATATGGCATGGGCTCGGCCATTGCTGCCATAACGATAGCGCTGAGCATTGGCATGGCGATGGGTCCTATAATTAGCGGCGCTCTCGTTGATCTGGCTAATATTAACGCGGCGTTCTATTTCAGCGCCGGTCTGGCCTTGGTGGGCGGGACTTTATTTATCTTCTTTACCCGGTCAAGTTAACCGGGCTCAGCGCGCTGCTGACCGGAACCGGCGGTGCAGATAGCTGACTAGGAAAAGAAGCCCCCCGCTGATGAGCAGCGCCCCCAAATCCAGGTACTTGATATCGAGTAGTTTACTTATGAGACCCACAAAGCCGCCCCCGATTAGTGCCGCCAGTGCTCCGGCAGGCGTAACCTTTAGACGGTGCTTAAAAAAGCCGGCGATGACGGGTATGATTACGCCGGACGTATATATCGTGTAGGCAAAGAGGAGGGCGCTGATAACGCCCTTGAGCATCAGGGCTAAGATGAGTGCGCATATCCCCAGCAATACTATGGCCCACTTGGAACGGGGAACTATATTTGCTGGGCTCGCTGCCGGCCTGAACTTTCCGATGATATCTATGGTCAATATGGTGCTGGCGCTCAACAGGGTGGTATCCGCCGAGGACATCACGGCGCAGAGCAGGGCAGCCAATATGATGCCGGCCAGAAGTGGCGAGAATAGTTCATTGATAACGGTGGGGAATGCCTGTTCAGGGGCAATATCAGGAAACAGAGAGGCAGCGCCCATGCCGATTACGGTGATGGCGAAGGCCAGAGGGATGATGAGTGCTGCGGTCCATAAAGTGGCGGTGCTGGCTGCCCGGTCATCCCGGGCACAGAAGATTCGAGAGTACATATCCGGCCCGACGAGGTAGGTAAGACCGACGAGTAGCAGGAGAGTTATCAGGGCCGCGCCGTTGAACTGCGGGCTCAGCGGAAAAGCAAAGCGCTCGGCGGGCAGAGAAATGCGCAGCCCTTCCCATCCTCCCAGCCTGGACAGGAGCAGAGCCAGGCCGGCGAAGATGCCGGCGAAAATTATAATGGACTGCAAAAAATCGGTGCGGATGATGGCGTGTTGACCACCCAGTATGGTGTAGGTAACGAAGATAGCGGTGAAAATCACCATCCATATGGTTGGGCTGCCAGCTCCCAGAATGCCCAGTATTTGCCCGGCAGCGATTATCTGGGCGGCGATAATTCCTATCCAGGCAACGACGATGAGAATGGAGGCTGCCAGCGCCATCCGTTGGTCATATTGTCTTTCCACCAGTTCCGGGAGGGTATAAAGCGCCAGCCTCCTGACTTTTTTGGCAAAAAAGAGCCCCAGAAATACCAGTCCGATGCTGCCCACCAGCAGCCACCACGCTCCGGTCAGTCCCTGTTGGAAACCCAGCCCCGCCATTCCAATGGTGGCGGAGCCACCGATTATGGTGGCTAACAGGGAACCGACGACGAACGGAGAAGGACTTTTTCTCCCGGCGACAAAAAAATCATCGATCCCTCTTGCTTTCCGGCGGCTCGCCACCCCAATGACGAGCATGGTCAGGAAGTAAAGGGCGATAATTATCAGTCCGCTCATGCTGCTGACTTACTTTTTCCGTCGCTTGATGGCTTATCGGTCACTACCTTTGTCACTGACTATATGCGCTCCCCCAGGTTATCAAAGCTGGTTTGCCAAAAAGGGAGCGGAGTCTGATGTATAAAAGGAGGAGACCTCAGCGGTTTTTACCAATAATCTTATTTCCTCGGCTTTTCCAGGCCGAGGAGCGCGATTTCTATGGTCTGCCCGCACTTGGAGCAGGTGACACTGAGCGTAACAGGTTGCCTCATTACTCGTTCGGCAACGGCGGTAACCATGGAATCAATGCTGTCCAGACGGTCGTCAAGCATATCCAGGCGCTTATTAATGCGTTCGATATCGGCTTTTGTTTCCTCGGCCACCGAGGCAGCCTTCCGGTCCTGCGCCAAATCAGGGCCTCCTAATGGATTTAGTGAAATAATTATACGTGTCTTAGGACAATATGTCAAAACGGCACGCCACATATTGATTTATAGAGGCTGTAGGGGTATAATTTCAAAAATAAAGGATGTGAACATCGAATGTTAGGTAAGGAGGGAGTCAGATGCCTGAGGAGGAAATCGGGAAGGTAAGCGATTTCTTCGCTCATCCTGTGGTCGCCGGTATTGAGCTCACCGGTACGCTCAAAGTGGGTGATCGAATCCACATCAAGGGGCACACTACCGACCTCGAACTGACGGTGAACTCAATGCAAATCAACAATGTGGACGTCAGCGAAGCCAAAGTCGGCGATTCCGTCGGCGTCAAGGTGACAGAACGGGTGCGACGCGGGGACACTATCTATAAGGTCACCGATTGATTGCGTTGGTGACTGACCGATACCGGCGAACCAGCATCAGTCTGCCTAGTGGCAGTATCAGCCCATGGTTTGCAGCAGGTTCGCCGTCTCGATGGCGCTGACCGCAGCATCAAAGCCTTTGTTGCCCCCTTTTGAGCCGGAACGTTCTACTGCCTGTTCGAGTGTTTCCGTGGTGATGATGCTGTTAACTACCGGCACCCCGGTCTCAAGGCTGACGCGGGCTATTCCTTTGGTGGCTTCGGCAGCGATGTATTCCCAGTGAGGCGTGCCCCCGCGGATGACTGCGGCCAGGCATATAACGGCATCATACTTTTTGGACTGGGCCATCTTCTGCGCCACCAGCGGGATTTCAAATGAGCCCGGCGTCCAGGCGACCTCTATGTCTGCCTCGTTGACACCATGGCGGAGCAAAGCGTCCTGCGCCCCTTCCAGCAGTTTCCGGGTGAAGAACTCGTTGAAACGGGAAACAACGAGGCCGAACTTAAGTCCTTTGCCCAGCAGTGAGCCCTCATAGCTTTTACCCATAATCTTCTCCTTTTCACCGGGACTAATCACAGTCGTCGGGAGAAATCTCGGTGAGTCTCAACATATGCCCCAGCTTTTCCTGCTTTGTTTTCAGGTAATGCGTGTTGAACGGGTTTGGCGGAGTAATAATGGGCAGGGTTTCTACCACCTTGAGCCCATAGCTCTCCAGCCCGATTACTTTCCTGGGATTATTGGTGAGCAGGCGTATATTGTGCAGGCCCAGTTCGGCCAGAATCTGGGCACCGACACCGTATTCCCGCAGGTCCGGACCGAAACCGAGCGATAGATTGGCCTCCACGGTATCCAACCCCTCGTCCTGAAGTGCGTAGGCGCGGATTTTATTGTGGATGCCAATGCCCCGTCCTTCCTGCCTCATATAAAGGAGGACGCCGCGTCCCTCCTCGGCGATACTTTTCATGGCCATTTTTATCTGCTCGCCGCAATCGCAGCGCAGGCTGCCGAATACCTCGCCGGTAAGGCACTGACTGTGCACTCTGACCAGCACCGGTTCATCGGTGGCCACGTCCCCCATCACCAGGGCGAGGTGCTCATCGGGGTCAATGTTGCTGCGGTAAGCGATAGCGGTGAAGTTGCCGTAGGGCGTCGGCAGCTTGGCTTCGGCTACCCGGTGCACCAGCCGTTCGTGGCGATAGCGGTAGGCAATGAGGTCGGCCACGCTCACGATTTTGATGTCAAACCGTTTGGCCATTCTCTTGAGCTGGGGTAACCGGGCCATGGCGCCATTTAAGTTTAATATCTCGCAGATGGCACCCGCCGGGTAGAGGCCGGCCAACCTGGCTAGGTCAACGATGGCTTCTGTGTGTCCTGCGCGCACTAGGACGCCGCCTTCTCTGGCACGTAGCGGGAACATATGCCCGGGCCGGACTATATCCTCGGGCTGGGTGGCGGGGTCAAGCACTGCCTTTATCGTCTCGGCACGGTCGGCCGCGGAGATGCCGGTGCTCACCTTATGCTTGGCTTCGATAGATACGGTGAAGGCCGTGGAGAACTTGGAGGTATTCTGCTGCACCATCAGGGGGATCTGCAGCTCGTCAAGGCGCTGGCCGATGATGGGCAGGCAGATAAGCCCACGGCCATGCCTGGCCATGAAGTTAATGGCATCGGCGGTCACCTTCTCCGCCGCTATGGCTAGGTCGCCCTCGTTCTCCCGGTCCTCGTCATCGACGACGATCAGGAACTTGCCGGCTCTGATGTCTTCAATTGCTTCCGGAATCGTGGCCAGACCAGTGCTCATTTTCACCCGCTTAGTTTATCATCCGATGGTGAAGCCGTGCTCAACCAGAAATTCCGCCGTCAGTCCGCCGGTCTGTGGCTGGGTGAACTGTGTCACGTACTTGGCGATGATATCCACTTCCAGGTTCACCACATCGCCCACTTTTCTACTGCCCAGAGTGGTGTTCTGGCGTGTGTACTCAACCACCGAGACCCGGAACGAGCTGGCGTCCTTCTCCGTTACCGTCAGGCTGATGCCGTCAACGGCGATAAATCCTTTCGGCACGATGTAGCGCAGGACTTCAGGCGGAGCTTCGAGCCGGAAAAGAAGTGCCTCCTCTTCCCATTCCAGTGACATAACTCTACCGGTATCGTCAATGTGGCCCTGAACCAAATGCCCGCCCAGTCGACCGCCCAGCGCCACCGGTCGCTCCAGGTTGACGCCGTCTCCGGCCTTGAGCTGCCCGAGGTTGGTGCGTTTCAGCGTCTCCGGCATAATGTCGACGGAGAAGGAAGCGCCGTCGAAATCGGTGACGGTAAGGCAGGCCCCGTTTATGGCAATGCTGTCGCCGGGCTTCATTCCGTCAACAACCTGCGGTGCCGAGATAACCAGTCTGGTAGCGGATGTCGAGAGGACCTTACCTACCTCTTCTATTATACCAGTGAACATGCCCTTTTCTTAACATAAAATTCAGATTATCGCCATTGTAGCATTTTGTCGGCGGGAAATGCAATAGTCGACTGATTCCAAGCATGGCTCTGAGATTACTCTATGCTGTAGGTTACCTGTACGGATATACTGATTTCAGTTTCCCCGGGGCTGATGGGAGTGGGGGCTGCTGGAGCGGGGATAGCCGCTTCCGGATAAAAATCCTTTACCACGGGCGTGGAAACCCCGCTTTCGTTGATGTAGGTGGGCTTACCCAGCTTGACATTTGCCAGGTCCGCCAGCTGCTTGGCTTTCTCTGAGGCATCAGCCATGGCCCTGACGCGGGCGTCATCATAGTATGCCGACGGGTCGTCCACGGTGAAACTGATGTTATTGATTCTGATGTAGTCTCCGCCAGCCACTGCCGCCGCGTCAATAATGGGGCCGGTATCCTCGATTTTCCTCACCTTGACCGTGACCGTGTTGGTCACCCGATAGCCGATGAGGATTTCCTGCCCATCTTTTTCCGACCATCTCCGCACCGGGGTGATGCTGAAATACTGTGTCTTGATGTCCTTATCGGCGATGTCAAAACGGTCGAGCTCCGCAACAACCGCGGCCATGGCCGTTGCCGCCTGGCTTTGTGCTGTGGCGACGCTCTCCGCCTGTGATTCCACACCAAGGTTGAGGATGGCAACATCGGGAACAACGCTGACCTTTCCTTCACCGGTGACCCAGATTCCGGTATTCTGCTGGTTGAGTATGCCGCTTACCTGTGAGAGAGCACTAGGTGCCGAAGAGGGTGGCGAGAGCGATTCACAACCGGCCGCGCCTAAAGCGATGGTAAAGAGCACCATTAAAAAAATAATCAGGGATTTCCAGCCCATTTCTTTCACCTTGTAATCCTTATTCACCTATTGAAAAGTATATCGAATGGCAGAGGCAAAATCAAGGCAGCCGCATTACGCATGCTGGGCCCCTTATGCCTTTGCTGTTCCGTCGGGGCGAAAGAGGAACTTCCTGGCCCACAGGGAAACGTAGACCAGCCCGATCAGGACGGGCACTTCAATCAGGGGGCCGACCACCGTGGCCAGCGCCTGTCCAGAATTGATGCCGAAAGTGCCCACGGCAACGGCGATGGCCAGTTCGAAGTTGTTGCTGGCGGCGGTGAAGGATATGGTGGCCGTCTGTGAGTAGGCGAAGCGCAGCCCCCAGGAAAGAATGTAGGCGACGCCGAACATCAGCAGGAAGTAGGCCAGCAGCGGTGCGGCGATGCGCAGCACGTCCAGGGGCAGGGTCACGATGTATTCCCCTTTCATGGAGAACATGACGAAGATGGTGAACAGCAGGCCGACCATGGCCGTGGGGCTGAGGCGGGGGGCAAAGACCTCCTCGAACCAGGTCCTGCCCTTGCGGCGTATGACAGAGAAGCGGGTGATGATGCCGGCGACCAGCGGGATACCGAGAAAGATGAGGACGCTTTTGGCGATGTCCCACATGGATACCCTGACAATGGTGGCCTCGTCGCCGCTGAGCCAGGAGGAAGCGATGGTGATGTAGAAGTAGGCCAGCACGGAGTAGAACAGCATCTGGAATATAGAGTTGAGGGCGACGAGCACCGCGCAGTACTCGTTATCCCCTTCCGCCAGCAGGTTCCAGATGAGCACCATGGCGATGCACCGCGCCAGCCCGGTGATAATCAACCCCTCACGGTACTCCGGGTAATTGCTCAGAAACAGCCAGGCTAGGCCGAACATGATAACCGGACCGATGAGCCAGTTAAGGATGATGGAAACGCCGAACATCTTCCAGGCCTGGGCCACCTTGGACAGCTCCTCGTACCTGACCTTGGTCAGCACCGGGTACATCATCCAGAGGAGGCCGATGGCGATGGGCAGCGAGACGGTATCGATGCGCAGGACATCGAATATGTTGGCTATCTCCGGGAACAGGTAGCCCATCCCCACCCCCAGCGCCATGGTGAGGAAAATCCAGACGGGAAGAAAGCGGTCGAGCAGGGAAAGGCGACCAGCAACATTGGCCGGTGGGCGGCTAGGCATGCCGTTTTCCCTTTCGTTCCGGCCCGCAGCCGGGGCCGATGCGTCTGGCCAGTTTCAGCCTTCGCCGGTCCTCAGCCAGCGTTTCATTTTCCATAGGGCGGTCCTGCAGCAACCGGGCAAGCGGCATAGCGTAGCGATTTGCCGTCTGTCGGTCTATCGAGTACAGGACCCACAGGCCATTGCGCTTGGTTTTGAGCAAACCGGCGTTCTGCAGGATGCCGAGGTTGCGGGAAGCCCTGGTCTGGGAGATATCGAGCGCCTGTATAACCTCGCAGACGCAGCACTCCCGCTCCAGGAGAAGGTGGAAAATGCGGAGGCGGGTCTCATCGGAGAGGGCCTTCATCAGTTGAATGAAATCTCGCATCAGGAAAACCTCGATGTACATGATAATATGCGCATTTCCGCATATATTATACGGCTTTAAGCTTGTTGCGGTCAATTTTTTCAGGTTCTATGATGCAGGTAGAAAGCGGGATCAAAGTAGCCTTCCCGCCGTATAAAAGCGCCGGGGTGAAATGTTATAATTAAATGATGGACATTCTGGCTGGCCTCAATCCCGCGCAGCGAGAAGCCGTTGAGCTCATCAATGGGCCGGTGCTGATTCTGGCCGGGCCCGGGAGCGGCAAGACAAGGGTCATCACACACCGCATCGCCTACCTCATCAAAGTCTGCGGCGTCAGCCCGCACCGCATCATGGCGGTCACCTTCACCAACAAGGCGGCTCGGGAGATGGAGGAGCGCCTGCGGAAATTGGTTCGAAGCTCCGTCGACGAGCTGACCATCGGCACCTTCCATGCCATCTGCGCCCGAATTTTGCGCCGTGACGGCAAGGCCGCTGGCGTCAATCCCGGCTTCGTCATCTATGACGATGAGGACCAGATGACCTTGGTCAAGCGCAGCCTTCAGGCGCTTGAACTCGACCCCAAGCAGTATAACCCCCGGGCGATTCAATCGGCGATTTCGGCGGCCAAAAGCCGGCTGTGGACGCCGGAGGAATACCTAAAGCACCGCCACAGCTACTTCGAGGAAATCGTCCAGCGCGTCTACGAGCGCTACCAGCAGTTCCTCAGCGAGAGCAACGCCCTCGACTTTGACGACCTTCTGTTAAAGGTGGTGCACCTGTTCCGGCAGAATGAGCCCGTTTTAGGGCGCTATCAGTCGCGCTACCTGCACATACAGGTTGACGAGTTTCAGGACACCAACCTTGTCCAGTACGAGCTGATGAAGCAACTGGCCGGCAAGTACCGCAATCTATGCGTCGTAGGCGACCCCGACCAGTCGATTTACTCCTGGCGCTTTGCCGACCTGAGGAACATACTCAACTTTGAGAAGGACTTTCCCGAGGCGAAGATAATCCTGCTGGAGCAGAACTACCGCTCCACCAAGATGATTCTGGAGACCGCCAGCTATGTCATCTCGGCCAACCAGCAGCGCAAGCCCAAGGGGCTGTGGACGGAAAACGATACGGGAGTGCTGCCCGAGATTGTGGAGACCTATACCGAGCAGGAGGAAGCACAGTTCGTGGTCCATGAAATCGAGGAACTGGTGGGCCGGGGGGAATTCAGCCATAGCGACTGTGCCGTAATGTACCGCACCAATGCCCAGTCGCGTGTCCTTGAGGAGGCGTTTCTTCGCTACGGCGTGCCCTACCGGCTGGTGGCCGGCACGCGCTTCTATGAGCGGCGGGAGGTGAAAGACATCATCGCTTACCTGCGGCTCATCCTGAACCCGAACGACAGCGTCAGCCTTCTGCGCATCATCAATGTGCCCCCGCGCGGCATCGGGCAACGAACGGTGGCTGAGCTGTCCGGGTGGGCGAGGGCGTGCGGCATCGCGGAGTATCGGGCAATGCAGCGGTTGGCGGAGAAGGCGGAAAATGACGCCGCGGAGCAGCGACCCCAGTTCAACCCTCGTACCGAGCGGGCGCTGATCGGGTTTGTCAGCATGATGGAAGACTTCATCGCAAGAAGCCGGGAGATGAATTTGGTCGAGCTTTTCGACCATATCGTGGAGCGCTCCGGCTACCGGGAATACGTCCAGGAGATGGCCGATGGGGAGGAGCGCTGGGAGAATATATTGGAACTGCGCACCGTGGCCCGGGAGTATCGGGATATGCCGCCTCTCGAGGGCCTCTCCGCCTTTCTGGAAGGGGTGACGCTGGTGTCCGATGTCGACAGCCTGGACGAGAGAGCTGACGCCGCCACCCTGATAACCCTGCACCAGGCCAAGGGGCTGGAGTTCCCGGTGGTGTTCATCATCGGCATGGAGGACGGCATCCTGCCCCATATACGGTCGTTCGACGACCCCGACCAGATGGAGGAGGAGAGGCGGCTCTGCTACGTGGGCATCACGCGGGCCGAAAAGAAGGTCTACCTGGTGCGCGCCTTCCGCCGCAGCTTCATGGGCAGCAGCAACATCAACCCGCCGTCGCGCTTCCTGCAGGATATCCCGCCGCACCTGATATCGGGCGGGGAGCGGTGGCGGGGTGAGGACAGCGACCTGGCCACGGCCATGTATTCCTGGAACCGGATGGCGATGCCCGGTGCAGACCTGCCGCAGCTCAGCGCCGGCGACCATGTCCGGCACCCTCAGTTCGGGGAGGGGGTGGTGGTTAGCGGCAGTCCGGTGCGGGACGACGTTGAGGTGGTGGTGGCCTTCGACGGGGTGGGGGTGAAAAAGCTCCTGCTCAGCTTTGCTAGGCTGGAGAAGGTGGAATAATTTTACACAGAAAATATTGACAGTATACACGGAAGCGTGTAAGATAATGATAAAATGCCCATAAAAATCTTAGATAGAAGCGTTATCTCCCAGATCGCCGCCGGCGAGGTGGTGGAGCGGCCGGCCTCGGTGGTGAAGGAGCTGATGGAGAACGCCCTCGATGCCGGGGCGAGCCAGGTCGCGGTGGAGGTGCGGGGCGGCGACACTAACCTCATCCGGGTCATGGACAACGGCAGCGGCATACCGTCGGCTGAGGTGGCACTGGCCTTTGAACGCCACGCCACCAGCAAGATAACCGACCTTGCCGATTTACAGTCCATTGCCACCCTCGGCTTTCGCGGGGAGGCCCTGCCCAGCATCGCCGCGGTGGCGCAGGTGGATATCCTGAGCAGCGTCGCTGGCGA
>DUFF01000097.1 GCA_011174815.1 Dehalococcoidia bacterium
ACCCTTCTTATATTTATAGAAATCTGCGTGTGGCCCACCCGGATGCCGTCTTTGCTAAACGCCCCAAGTTTCTGGCGGTCGAAGGGGAGGCCTTCAAAGCGCCTTATGACAATATTTCCATGCTCGGCCGTGATGGACTCTATCCCCGCCTGTGCCGCCAGCAGCTTTATTCTCACCGCGTAGAGCAGGTTTTGCGCCTCCTCGGGCAGAGCGCCAAAGCGGTCCAGGAATTCCTGTTCCAGCGGGGCAATCTGCTCTATCTCCTCCACCCTGACCAGCTTCTGGTACATTGCTAATCTGGTCTCGAGGTCGGGCACGTAGTCCTCGGGGATGTAGGCGTCCAGGGGCAGAGAAATGGCCGGGGCGGGGAGGCGGGGTGGTTTTACTTCTTCTTTTACGCCTGCCAGCTTCGCCTTCTGCGCCTCCACCGCCTCGGCGAGCAATCTACAGTACAGGTTGAAGCCGATGGCGGTGATGTAGCCGCTCTGCTTCGTCCCCAGCAAGGTGCCGGCACCCCTTATTTCCAGGTCTTTCATGGCGATATTGAATCCGGCGCCGAGCTCGGTGGCCTCGTAAATGGTGCGCAGGCGCTTCCGCGCCGTGGGCGTCAGGCGCTTCTCCCGGTCATACAGGAAGTAGGCGTGGGCCAGGTTGGCACCGCGTCCCACCCGTCCCCGCAGTTGATATAGCTGCGTCAGGCCGAATTTATCCGCCTGGTTCACGATTAAGGTGTTGACATTGGGCATGTCCAGGCCCGACTCGATAATGGTGGTGCAGACGAGCACATCGCTCTTCCCCTGGGCAAAGTCGGCCATCACCGTTTCCAGTTCGCCCTCAGGCATCTGCCCGTGGGCGATGGCAATTCTCGCCTCCGGCACCAGCGACCCCAGCTTCTGGGCGACCATGCCAATGCTCTGCACCCGGTTGTGCACGAAGAAGACCTGGCCGTTCCTCTCCATCTCGCGCAATATCGCCTCCCTGACCAGCCGCTCGTTGTACTCGGCAACGTAGGTCTTGATGGGCAGGCGCTCGTCGGGGGGCGTCTCCATGGTGCTCATATCCCGCACCCCCACCAGCGACATGTGCAGGGTGCGGGGGATGGGGGTAGCGCTCAAAGTCAGGACGTCCACCTCGCGCCGCATCTTCTTCAAATACTCCTTGTGGTTTACGCCGAACCTCTGCTCCTCGTCAATAATCAACAGGCCGAGGTCTTTGAAGCGGATGTCCTTCTGTAATAAACGATGGGTGCCGATGCAGATGTCCACTCGGCCATCCGTCAGCCCCTCGATTATCTCTTCCTGCTCCTTTGGCGATTTAAAGCGGCTCAGGGCTTCTATCCGTACCGGAAAGGCGGACAGCCGTTCCCGGAAGGTGGCATAGTGCTGCTGGGCGAGCACCGTGGTGGGCACCAGCACCGCCACCTGCTTGCCGCCCATCACCGCCTTGAAGGCGGCCCGTATGGCGACCTCCGTCTTGCCGTAGCCGACGTCGCCGCAGACAAGCCGGTCCATCGGCTTCCTTTTCTCCATATCCTCCTTGACATCACGCTGCGCCTCCATCTGGTCGGGCGTCTCAACATAAAGAAACGAGGCCTCCATCTCCTGCTGCCAGAGGGTATCGCGGGAGAAGGCGAAGCCGGGCACTACCTCGCGCGTCGCATACAAGGCCAGCAGTTCCTGGGCGAGTTCTTCGGCGACCTCTTTCGCCCGCTGCTTGGTACGGTTCCACTCCTGGGTGCCCAGCCGGCTCAATACTGGGGGGCGGTCTCCGGCGCCGACATAACGGCTGACGCGGTCTATCTGGTCGGTGGGTACATAGAGCCTGTCTCCAGCGGCATAGCGCAGGACCAGATATTCCTTCTCGCTGCCATCGCGGCGCAGCGTCCTGACCTCGGTGAACTTGGCGACGCCGTGCTCCACGTGCACCACGTAGTCGCCCGGCGCAATATCGACGAATAGTTTCTGCCGCGGCACGGGATGTTTCTTCACCTGCCGCCGCTGCTTGACGAAGCCGAAAACCTCGGCGTCGGTAAAGAGACAGGTCTCACCGCTCATCACCCAGCCCTCGGCCAGTGAGCCCTGCACCAGTGTCAGCGAGCCGCGGGGCGGCACCTCTGTAACCTCGCTGACCGGCGCTGCGATGATATCCTCATCGGCCAGCAACTCGGAAAGGCGGCTTGCCTGATGGCTGACGATGATGACCCTTTGTTTCTGCGCCGAGAGCCGCTTTATTCTTCTAAACAATGACGGCAGCTGACCGGCATAGTTCGGGGCAGGAGCGAAATCGAAGCGCAGCGTTCCCTCATCATCGCCCCAGGCGGAAAGGCCAAAGATTTCCCGGCCAGCGATTTTTTCCTTAAGTTCTCCCCAGGTGAAATAGGGACGGGGGAAATTGCCCGGCAGTTCCCCCTTTTCTATCTTCTCCTCCCGCATCTGCTCGGCCTCAGCCTGCAGCTCCTCCATATCCGGCTCAAGGCCTGACGGCTCATCGAGGAGTAAAAGCACATTCTCCGGCAGGTAATCGAGGAGGCTGTCATGATTGAACAGAGAAGCATAGAACTGCCGGTTATGCGGCATCTGACCGTCAATCAGCGCGGCTATTTCCTGCTCGTACTGCTCACGCATCTCCGGACTGAGACCCGTCAGGTCTAAGTTACGCAGCACGCTTTTCAGTTCCGACTTTTCGCCTCGCAATGGCGACAGCAGTTCCGTGGCCGGCGCCACCGATATCGACGCTATCTCTTCCAGAGAGCGCTGGCTCTCCGGGTCGAAAAGCCGAATGCTTTCCACGGTATTGCCGAAGAATTCCAGCCTGGCGGGCAGTTCGCTGGTGGGAGGATAGACATCGATGATGCCGCCGCGATGGCTCATCGTGCCGGGCACCTCGACCACGCCCTCTGACTGGTAGCCGATTTCCGACCAGCGGCGCAGGAGCTCATACGGCTCGATTTCCGTTCCCACCTCTATGGTGCGGCAGGCCGCCGCAAATTCATGATAAGAGGGCGTCTTCGTCATCAGCGCTGGTGCTGAGACTACAACGAGGGGCGGAACTTCCGCTTTCGCCCCCCTGCTAAAGCTGGCCAGCATAGAGAGCACCGTGACCCGCTCCGACTCGGCCGTGGGGTCGGCGGTGAGCCGCTCATAGGGCAGCGCATCCGGCTCCGGGAAAATCCTGACATAGGCACCGGTCCACGCGGCAAGCTGCTCGGACAGCTTCTTGCCTTGCTCGGGCTGGGCGGTCACCACCAAGACCGGCCGCCGCCAATGCCGGTACAGGGCCGCGATAAGATAGGGCTTGGCCGCATCGAGCACAATGACCCCCATACCCCTTAGTGAATGCGGCGAGGCCGTCCGCAACTGGCGGTACGCCGGCATATCTTCAATCAAGTCCAGCAGTCGCGTTAAATCAAGCGCCATACCAGCTTCCTCAAATACCTCTAGGGCTCGTCGCCAACGACCAGCCCTGTAAATAATTCTAACACTGCCGCCGACGCTTCTCAAATGCGCCGCCTTGCGTTGCCTTCATAAGGCGGCGTTTTAAGAACATTGTAACCTCGCTCACCTTGTTTCACGCCGTCCAGATTGTTATAATGGGTCATACCTTCTTAGCGGTTGTGAAATGGACAGGGACAACGGAAGTAATCCGAAAACTGTGGGCCGGCGCTGCCACCGGATGGTGGTGAAACTTGGCACCAGCCTGCTTACCGGCGGTAGCGGCCGCCTGGACCGCGATATTATGTCCCGGCTGGTCGACCAGGTGGCAAAGCTGCACCAGCAGGGGGTGGAAATGCTGGTCGTCTCCTCGGGGGCCATGGCCGCCGGGCGACAACGCCTCGGCCTGACCGGAAAGATGAAGAGCATTCCCTTAAAGCAGGTGCTCTGCTCCGTGGGGCAGAGCCGTCTCATGCATATCTACGAGGAGCTTTTCGGCCAGTACGATATTCCAGTAGCCCAGGCACTGCTCACCAAGGCTGACCTCTCTGACCGCTCCGGATACCTCAATGCCCGCAACACGCTGCTTGCTCTGCTCCAGCTCCGGGTGGTCTGCATTGTCAACGAAAACGACGTGGTGGCGGTTGACGAGCTCGATGAGGCCAAGTTCGGGGACAACGACAACCTGTCGGCCATGGTGGCCAACCTAGTCGATGCCGACCTTCTGCTGCTGCTGACGGACACCGCTGGCCTGTACACTGCCGACCCGCGGCGTGACCCCGATGCCCGCCTCATCCCTGAGGTAAAGCACATTGACGCCGAGATCGAACGCCTGGCTGACAGAGCCGGGGCGCTGGGCATCGGCGGGATGGTCACCAAGATAGAGGCCGCTAGGCTGGCCACCGCCTCGGGCGTAACCGTGATTATCGCCGACGGCCGGGAGCCGGACATTATCCTGAGGTTGGCCAGAGGGGAAGTGGTCGGCACCCGCTTTCTGCCGGCCTCCACCAAGCTTGAGAGTCGCAAACGATGGCTCCTGAGCGGTCTGTGCCATCGCGGCAAGCTGGTGGTGGATTCCGGGGCGGCTCTGGCGCTGAAGAAGCAGAACCGGAGCCTGCTCGCCGCTGGCATCAAGGAAACGGAAGGCGATTTCGACCGCGGTGACCTCGTCGAGATTTATGACGCTGAGGGCCATTATTTCGGCTGCGGTCTGGTGAATTACAGTTCCCATGAGGTAAATCTTATTAAAGGCGCTCATTCCGGGGAAATTGCCACGCTGCTCGGTATGGACTTCGGGCCAGAGGTGGTGCACCGGGATAACCTAGCCGTTCTTCAGGAGGTAGCAAAATGACTATAGGTAAGCTCTACCGAGTTAGCGACAATGAATTCATCACGGAAGTCAATTACAAGTTCCAGGACGAATCCGAGACGGGCTGGTGGGGAGAACTCACCCTCACCGATTACAAACGCATCAATGATAACGATATTTACCTCATTGAACTGGATGACAATCGCTGGGGCAGATGCCGCCTGCGCAAGCGGGTGAACCGGGCGGTGAGCGGTGTCCCGCCCCGCTACGTGTACCAGTTCACCGGCATCAGTGAGCTGAAGCAGCCGGAATAACCACATCAGAGATATTTAGCAGTATTAGATTCATTGTCGCCATAGCTAATCGTAGCTGCAGAACGAACTATGGAGTCCCATATGAAATCGGCCATTGCAGAACTGGAAGCCAAGGGAAAAGCCGCCAGGGAAGCCTCAAAACGGCTGGCTTACCTCTCCACGGACGTTAAAAACCGGGCGCTGGGCAATATCAGCCGTGACCTGCTGGCCAGAAAAGCCGAGATACTGGCGGCCAATAAAGAGGATTATAAAGAAGCGGAAGCGTCCGGCATGAGCGCTCATATGCTCGACCGCCTCATGCTCAACGGGAGTCGCCTGGAGGCCATCGCCGGGGACGTGCTCAACATCGCCGCCCTGCCCGATCCCGTCGGCGAAATTTTCGATATGCGCACCCAGCCCAACGGCCTTCAGATTGGCAAGAAACGGGTGCCGCTGGGCGTCATCGGTGCCATCTACGAGAGCCGCCCCAACGTGACCATAGACATCTCCTCGCTCTGCCTGAAGTCGGGCAACGCGGTGCTCCTCAGGGGAGGCAAAGAGGCGGTGCGCTCCAACAGTGCCCTGGCCAGGGTGGTACAGGAAGCTTCGATAAACGCCGGCATGCCCGATGGTGCCGTCCAGTTCGTGGAGAATACCGACCGTGCCCTCGTCGACCACCTGCTATCCATGAGAGGCGTCATCGACCTCATCATACCGCGCGGCGGTTCGGGACTGATACGCTCGGTAGCGGAAAAGGCCAGTATGCCCGTGGTTACCGGCGGCATCGGCGTCTGCCATACTTACGTTGATAAAAGCGCCGATATTGAACAGGCAGTGGCCATCGTCCACAACGCCAAGGTGCAGCGCCCCACCGTCTGCAATGCTCTGGACACGGTGCTGGTACACGCTGAAATCGCCGGGGTCTACCTGCCATTGCTTGCCGCGGAGCTGGGAAAAGCCGGCGTGGAACTGCACGGTGACCAGCGGACACAGGCCATCCTGAAGACCCAACCCGGGCTCAGGCTCATTCCGGCAACGGATGGGGACTGGGGCAAGGAGTTTTTATCCCTGGTAGCCGCCATCAGGGTGGTTGATTCTCTCGATGAGGCGCTGGAACATATTGAACATTATGGTTCCGGTCACTCCGAAGCGATTGTGACCGAGGATTACTCCTCGGCAATGCGCTTCCTCAACGAAGTTGATGCTGCCTGCGTGTATGTCAATGCCAGCACCCGCTTCACCGATGGGGCGCAGTTCGGGCTGGGCGCGGAGGTTGGCATCAGCACCCAGAAATTCCACGCCCGCGGCCCTCTGGGACTGAAGGAGCTGACCACATACAAGTGGATTATCTACGGCAGCGGCCAGATAAGAACGTGAGATTTATCTCCTACTTATATTTTTCGAGGGCCGTCTGCTGAACCTGGAAGAGCTGCTGAATCCCCGACTCAGCCAGGGAAAGCAACTCATCAATGGTCTTTCGGGAGAACGGCTTGCCCTCGGCGGTGCCCTGTACTTCGACGAACTCGCCCTTGCTGGTCATGACCACGTTGAAGTCCACCGAGGCCGCGCCATCCTCGTCATAGCACAGGTCGAGCATCATATTGCCGTGCACAATGCCAACGCTGGTTGCCGCTACCGCGCTCCTGAGCGGCACTGATGAGATGATGCCCATATCGGAGAGATTGTGGAGGGCTTTATAAAGGGCCACATAGGCGCCGGTAACGGCGGCGGTCCTGGTGCCGCCGTCAGCCTGAATTACGTCGCAATCGACAATTAAAGTCCGTTCGCCAAGGGCAGCGAGGTCAGCCACCGCCCGCAGAGAGCGCCCAATGAAGCGCTGAATTTCCTGGTTCCTACCTCCCACCCTTCCTATCGCTGAGTCACGCGGAGTACGGGTCACCGTAGCCCGGGGCAGCATAGCATATTCCGCAGTGATCCACCCGGTGCCGCTGTTCTTGAGGAAGTTGGGTACCCGGTCGTCCACGCTGACCGAACACAGCACCCGGGTCTTGCCCAGTTCAATCAGCGCCGAGCCCTCGGCATACAGCAGAAAACCCGGAGCGATGCTTACCGGGCGGAGCTCGTTATAGGCACGTCCATCGACTCTTTTCACCTGATGTCTCCCCATCTACCCGCAATATGTCAGAGTATAACATCAGCGCTCAAGATTGACAACGTATGCTCGGCAAATACAGGTCTTTATAAGTATTGACAACCTAGCTGATTATATGATAGAAATGCACACCAGCCATAAATGGAGATGAAACGATGAAAAGCAGCAAAAAAATCAATATGCTGAAGCTTGTTACCAGCCTGGTAGTCAGCCAGTGCGCCGGACTTATCGGCTCGGCATTCACCACACCGGCGATTCCCACCTGGTACGCCGCCTTGCAAAAACCTCCCTTCACCCCACCCAACTGGCTCTTCGCCCCAGCCTGGATTACCCTCTACCTGCTTATGGGGATAGCCGCCTTTCTGGTCTGGCGGGTCGGGCTGGATGACCGCCGCGTAAGAGTAGCCCTCATGATTTTCCTGATACAGCTGGTGCTGAATGCGCTGTGGTCCGTGGCCTTCTTCGGACTCCAGTCACCGCTATACGGGTTTATCGTCATCATCCTTCTGTGGCTTACGATACTGCTGACGATACTGAGTTTTGCCCGAATATCATCAGCGGCGGCGTGGCTACTGGTGCCCTATATCCTGTGGGTGAGCTTCGCTTCTGCCCTGAATATATCGATATGGGTTTTGAACCCCTAGTCCAGGTCGGACAGATATTCCCTGAGCCACCTCAAAGCGGCCTCGGCGGCGTCCTGTTTGTTGCGCTCGCGGCTTCCCGAGAAGGTGTGCTGCCGGCTGTATGTCCCGCCCCGATGCGACAGGCCGAGGTAGAATAAGCCAACCGGCTTTTCCGCGGTAGCCCCGCCCGGCCCGGCAATCCCCGTATCGGCAAGGCATATGTCTACCGCCAGCAGTTTCCGGCCCCCCTCCGCCATCTCCTCGGCTGCCCGGGCACTCACCGCACCGTACCGGTCTATGGTCTCCTGTTTCACGCCCACCACCCCGACCTTCGCTTCGTTACTGTAGGCAGTCACCGAACCCTTATAGTAATCGGAGCTTCCCGGAACATTGGTTATGCGGTGGGAGATGAGCCCGCCGGTAGCCGACTCAACCACCCCCAGTGTCATCCCCCGCTGTCGTAATAAATCGCCGATTTCCTGCTCGATGCTAGGCATACTGGCCTTTCTTATATAAATATACTATAAAAATTATCTATTTTTCGCGGCTATGATTTCGAGATAACTGGGCTTGTTCATTCCTCAATTATATACTAAACTAGGCGTAATGAAAAAAATAAATCAGGAGGGTAAGCAATGGGCTTAACAGCTGTCATTCTGGGCCTCATCGGTGCGCTCAGCGCCGTAATGGGCATCGTAACCGCCGCCGACGTAGTCGCACCAATCATGCCTCAGTTAACCTGGACTTTCTGGTTCGCGCTTTCGGGGCTTCTGGTTCTGGGCGCCATCGCCTTTGCCGTCGGGCGCAGTTATATGGAATAATGTACATCCTCTTTGAAGTCACGTATTAAGAAAAAAAGGCGAGGTTTCTGGCTATGGGTATGATACATGGTGACGACTACCGTGAAAGTTTAAGACGGGTTAAACCGGAGGTTTACTATATGGGGGAGAAAATCGATAGCGTGGCGGACCACCCTGCCTTTATCCCCCATATCAATGCTGCCGCCCTGACCTATGATATGGCGTGGGCGCCCGAGTTTGAAGAATTGCTGACCACTGAGTCCCACCTGACGGGAGAGAAGATCAACCTCTTCACCCATGTGCACCACAGCACCAATGATCTGGTGCAGAAGGTGAAAGCCCTGCGTGCACTGGGGCAGCAGACAGGAAGCTGCTTCGCGCGCTGCGTCGGACACGATGCCTTGAATGCCATCTATTCGGTCACTTATGACATGGACCAGAAGAATGGCACTGAGTATCATAAGAGCTTTGTCAACTTCCTAAAGGAGGTGCAGAAAGAAGACCGGTTCATCTCCGGGGCCATGACCGACCCCAAAGGTGACCGCAGCCTCCCTCCCAGCCAGCAGGCTGACGCCGACCAGTATGTCCACGTCGTTGAGCGAAAGAAGGACGGCATCGTTATCAGGGGTGCCAAGGCTCATATCACCGGTGCGGTCAATGCCCTAGGGCATCTTGTCATGCCGACTACCTCACTGAAAGAGGCGGACGCCGACTACGCCGTGTGTTGTTACGTGCCGGTTGATGCGCCGGGACTGGTTCATATCTTCGGCCGCCAGACCAACGACGACCGGAAATGCAGCGGCTGTCTGATGGACCAGGGTAACCCAGAATACGGCATCGTCGGCGGAGAGGCACTGGTGGTCTTTGACGATGTCTTCGTACCCCGGGAACAGGTATTTATGTGCGGCGAGTACGATTTCGCCTTCGAGCTGGTCGAGCGCTTTGCCACCGCCCACCGTCAGAACTACGGTGGCTGCAAGGTCGGTCTGGCCGATGTTCTGACCGGCGCCACCTATGCGCTGGCCGAGGTCCAAGGCACCGCCACTGCCTCACATATAAGAGACAAGCTGGTGGAGATGGTTCATCTTGCCGAGACGCTGTACTGCTGCTCCATCGCCTGCTCCTGCCAGGGGTACGCACTGCCGGCGGGTAATTTCATGGCCGACCCCCTACTGGCCAATGTCACCAAGCTCAATGTCACCCGTTACATCTATGAGATGGCCAGAATTGCCCAGGATATAGCCGGCGGCTTGCTTGCGACCATGCCCTCAGAACTGGACTGGGGCAATACCAAGGTGGGCAAATATGTGGACAAGTACCTCAAAGGTGTGACCGATGTGCCCGCTGAGACCCGAATGCGCCTGCTGAGGCTTATCGAGGGGATGACCTGCGGCACCGCCCTCGCCGAATCGATGCACGGTGCTGGTTCGCCACAGGCGCAGCGGATTATGATTATGCGGCGTTCCAACTGGGAACGCAAGAAGCGGCTGGCCCAGAAGCTGGCCAAAATCGGAGAGCAACCAAAACTGGTGTAAGCGACCAAGCATGAAGGTGGCGGTCAAATACTGCGGCTCGTGTAATCCAGAGATTGCGCTTTCCGATGTCGGCCATAAGATAGAAAGGGCGCTTCAGGAAGCGCCGGGCATCAATGTTGTCTCACGAAGAAGCAAGCCGATAGATGTAATGGTAATCCTGTGCGGGTGTCCCAGAGCCTGCGGCGATAAGAAACGAATCAGGAAAAGAGCTGTTCACTGCATCGTCGTGGCCGGAGAAACGATTGACCTTGTACCGGTCGCGGAAAAAGACTTGACCGCTCGGGTGGTACAAAAGGTCAAATCCTTTTCCTCTGCTGAGAATTAGCTCAGGTGGTATAATCTGGTGCCGGTCCGACGAGCTCACCACCATCAACGACGATAACCTCTCCGGTTACGTAGCTTGATGCCTCGGAGGCGAGGAAAAGCGCCGCACCAGCAATATCATCTGGCACACCGATATAACCCAGCGCCTTGCTCCTGGCTGCTTCCGCTGCCTTGGCCGGATCCTTCCACAGCGCCTCGCTCAACCTGGTCTTGACCACTCCCGGGGCAATTGCGTTCACCCTGATTTTGTACTGTCCCAGTTCCTTGGCCA
>DUFF01000098.1 GCA_011174815.1 Dehalococcoidia bacterium
CAGTCTTCTGGAGGTCCGGCAACGATGACCTTGACCAGTATCTCCGGCCCGATTCCGGTAATATCTCCCTGTGTTACAGCAACAAGCGGTTTCTTTTTGCCCACCATTTTACTCTGTTCGTTCTCCTGCCCTGGTAATCGCTATTTGTTTCCGGCAAGGCGCTTTCGATTCTGCACCATCACGCTGGCCAGCTTGATGGCCTCGATAAGGCTGGTCGGGTCGGCGGTGCCTTTTCCCGCCTTGCCGAAGTTGGTGCCGTGGTCCACCGAGGTTCTGATAATGGGCAATCCCAAGGTAACATTAACGCCGTGGGTAATGCCGAGCATCTTGACGGCGATATGCCCCTGGTCATGGTACATGGCGATGGCGGCGTCAAACTGACCCTCATGGGTGCGCAGGAATACGGAGTCAGGCGGCAGCGGCCCGATGACGTTCATCCCCTGGCTCTTTGCCTGCTCAATGGCAGGCGTGATGTACTTTATCTCCTCATCCCCGAAGAGACCTCCCTCGCCGGAATGAGGGTTCAGCCCGGCGACGGCAATCTTCGGCTCGGCTATGCCCATCTGTTTCACCGCCTCATCGGTGAGCTTGAGCACGGTGAGTATCCGCGGCGGACGCGCCCGTTCTATTGCCTCGCGCAGCGAAACGTGCGTCGATACATGGCTGACACGCAGATTGCCCGTGACCAGCATCATGGCCACGTCCTTGACACCGCAGAGCTCGGCCAGCAACTGGGTATGCCCGTCATAGTGATACCCGGCCTTGTTCAGTGCTTCTTTGTTTATCGCCGAGGTTACGATGGCGTCCGTCTTCCCCGCCAAAGTCATCTCTGTCCCGAGCTTTATATACTCATAGGCTGCTTTGCCCGCCATCGGGTCAACCCGCCCTCTGGTCAGCTTATCGAGTTCAATATTATGTAAATCGATGACCTCAACGATATCATCCTGAAATTCAGCTTCAGCCGGTTCTTTGACTGCTTTTACCTCGCCGGGAGCCCTGGTAAAGGTGAATGCCTCTTTCATGGTCGCCGCATCCCCGATTACCACCGGCCGGCACAGTTTTCTAATTTCGGGCTCAGCCAGCGCTTTGGTGATTATCTCCGGCCCGGAGCCAGCGGCATCACCCATCGTGATGGCTAATAATGCTTTATCTTCTCCGCTCATGGCACTTTACCTCGCTCTAAATAAGCTATTGCCTTCACCATCGCCTCTTCCGTACCGAAGCCTCCCGCCTTGGTGACCACTCTCATCCCCTGGTACTGTCCGCCAATCAGTTCCCCTGCCGGCACACCGGCTTCAACCTCACCATTAACCTGAATGGCCGATACCTGCATCCGGCGGCAGACCTCCAGAGCGATGTCTCCGCCGGAGAGAAACAGGCCAGCAAATTTATGGGACGCCAGAATGCTGGCTACAATCTCCGCCATAACCCCGGCCATCGCCTGTTTCAGCTCTGGTACATACCGGGAGAAGGTGGACGATACGGCCACTCCCTTCCCTTCCCTTATTAAATTATCCGCTTCCTCCAGTACACTGCCAGGCCTGCCTGACAAAATATCCTCTTTATTCAGCTTTCCCACCTCCAGGTTCAATACTGGAAGGCCCAGCTTATCCCGTGCCTTGAGCAACTGGCTGGCGGCCACTTTGTTTCTCGTGCCTACCACCACCAGCGCCGGCCCGACCGCTTGTTCCTCTGATGACGTCCTCTCTGCCCTGGGTACATCAGCGAGAAGCAGGTGCAGTTCCCGTGCCAGGCCGCCGGAACCGCAGAGCAGCCATCTGCCTCCGGCCAGCGCCGCTGCCCGGGCAATATGGCTGAGATGGGACTGCTCCGTCACATCGCAGACCACGACTTCTTCCGGTCTATGGTTGATAGTCTCTTTGAGCGCCTCCGGTCCGGCTTCAATCTCCGCGACAGAAACGCAGCCCACTTTACAGTGCAGTGATTTTTCCAGCAGGCACGGTATGCTCGATTCTTTCACCGGAGATATCGGGTCGCTGGCAAACTGAGTTTCCGCCACCGGCACCTCGTTCACCAGCAAAATTCCGTCCAGTGTGGTTCGTCCCACTGCCGGGAAGGCCGGTGCCACCACCACCTTCTGGCTGGCCATTGCTTCAGCAGCTACCTGCAGCTCTTCTCCTATGTTCCCCCGGAGCGTGGAATCTATTTTCTTGTAGACGACCCTCCCCGCCATGCTCTGCATCGCCTGCCGCACCCGCTCACGGGCAATCTCCGGGGACTCGGCGCGACTGTTGGTGGTGATAACCAGCACCGTGGCATCACAGGAAAAATCCGGGTCGAGAACCACCACCGTGCTGAATTTTAGCCGGGCAAAATAACCGCTGCTGTCCATGGCACCGGTCAGGTCATCAGCCACGATACCCAGCTTTCGTGCCGTCACTTAAACCCTCTCGAGCTAGGGATAGAGTATGATCTTACCTGCTTTACCACCCTGTGCCAGTTCAATTCCTTTGGCGAAGTCCGCCAGCGGCATTCGATGGGTGATTACCGGCATCGGGTCAAATTTGCCCGAATCCATCAGGTTCTGCATATCGTACCAGGTCTGCCACATCATCCGTCCCGTGCTGCCAAATATTTTGGCTTCCTTGTAGATGACGTTGGCGGTGAGGTCAAGCGTCACCGGGTCAGAAGGAAGCCCCACCAGGCTTACCCTGCCTGCCCGCCGCACGACCGCGAACGTCGATTGAATGGCCTTGGGATTGCCGCTGATATCTATGGAGACGTCAACACCGCGCCCGCCAGTGGCATCGAGGATGGCCTTCACCGCATCTTCCTTGGCTGGATTGAGCAGGACGGCATCGGGGGCAAACTGGGGGACCATATTCAGCCTCATTTCTGAAGGTTCCACGGCAAATATCTTGCGGGCACCCCAGGCATGGATAGAGCCGAGCCCCATGAGCCCGATGGGTCCACAGCCGAAAACGGCCACGCTGCGGTTATTTATCTCCCCTTTGAGAATGCCGTTAACCGCCACCCCCCACGGCTCCAGAATGGCACCCAGGTCAGGATTGGTATCCTTGGGGAGCTTCCAGCAGCAAACCGCGGGGATTTTAGCGTATTCGGCAAAGACGCCATCAGTATGCACGCCGACGATAGCCATATTCTGGCAGATATGCTGAAGCCCAGTCTTGCACATAAAACAGGTCTCGTCTGGGATATGGGTTTCCACCGCCACCAAGTCGCCCACAGCGACATCAGCAACCTGGCTGCCCACTTTCACCACCTCACCGCTACACTCGTGGCCGAAAATCATCGGGGGTTTGATTCTGGCCTGAGCGAAGGGCGTCCACTCCATGATATGGATATCCGTGCCACAGATAGCCGCTGCCTTTACCTTAATCAACACATCTTTGGGACCGGGTTCAGGGATGTCAACATCCATAAATTTGGCTCCGGGAGCGGCTTTTTCTTTCACCACTGCTTTCATAGCGCTCATTCTGCCTCCTTTCAAGAGATATTTTGATTATACGCCAGCCGTTATTCAGGGGCAAGCAGAATTAATCTATGACAGATAATGAAATCGCAGGCAAGCAGGCTGCCTCATTCCTTTAACAACTTCACCAGGTCAAAGAGCGCGTAATAAGCCGCCCTCCGCTTCATCTGGTAGAGCCTACCGGAATAGCTCCGGACCGTGTGCAGGTCAGCCTTCTCACTATCGATGGCGATAAATACCGTGCCCGGCACCATGCCACTTTCCGGCTCAACGCCGCTTTCACCCTCGATGCCGATGCCGACCGTGGCCCCCATCTTCTGGCGCGCCAAGACCGCCATTGCCCTGGCCACCTCAGCCTTGTCCTCGCTATTAGCCAGATTCGGGTCAAGTCCCAGTGCTATCTTAACTTCGCTGGTAGCAGCAACCAAGCCGCCTTTGAAATAGCGCTCACTATCTGCGGCCGTGCCCAGCATATGGGTTAGAAAACCCCCGGTAAACGACTCAGCAACGGCCAGTGACAGACCTTCCTCAAGAAGCATTCTGCCCGCCACCCCCTCCTGGCTATCATCATCCACCCCCCAGATAATATCGCCCAGAATGGCCCTGACGTCAGCTTCACGCCTGGCTATCATCTCCCGCGCTTCCTCTTCAGTTTCTGCTTTCGCGGCGATGCGGATATAGATGCCATCGAGCTTGGCATAGGTCGCCAGCGTCGGATTTGGCGAGGGTGTCAGGTCGGCCAGCATTTCATCAACCTTGGCCTCTGACGTGCCAAACGTCTTTATCATGCGCGTTAGAATGGCCGCCCCCGCCCGCTTCTGCAATCGGGGTAAGACCTGATTTTCCCACATATACTGCATCTCTCCCGGAGGGCCAGGCATAGACACAATTATCTTTCCCTCTTTTTCCACCCACCAGCCCGGTGCGGTGCCCTGCGGGTTGACCAGCGCGGTGGAAGAAGGGATAAGCGTTGCCTGCCTGACATTGCTGGCCGGCATCTCCAGGCCACGTCGGGCAAAGAAATTTATCAGTTCCTGCTTCAGCTGCGGGGCCACCTTTAACTCCTCGCCAAGAAGCGCCGCAATGGCGTCACGGGTGAGGTCGTCCTGCGTTGGGCCAAGGCCTCCGGTGGTGAAAATTATATCCGACCTGTCCCACGCCTGCTTGAGAACACCCTGCAACCGCGCCGGATTATCACCCACCGCCGAAGTGAAATAAAGGTCGATGCCCAGTACCGATAACTGGCTGGCCAGAAATGAGGTATTTGTATCAACGATCTCGCCAAGCAGCAACTCGGTGCCGATGGAAATAATTTCCGCTTTCATTATATGCCCGTATTGTTTTTACACGGAAGTTGCACCCAATTATACCAGCAACGCTACCGAACCGCAAACAAGCGGCTGTCCTGTCCTTGACACGGGCGGTCAGTTTGGGTAACCTTGCTGATAGTGATTTATCTTACACCCGCCGGAAATATTCATAAGGAGGATTTTAACTTTGGGACTGAACGCGACCTATAACATGAAAAAAAGATTGCAGGCCGGCGAGAAGATTTTCGGGCAACTCGTCGGCCCGGGGGGCGACCCGGAGAAAACAGTCAAGGCACTTAAAGACCTGGGGGACGGGTTTGTGATGCTGGAAACAGAACACAGCCTTATCAATAAGGAAACCGTCTGGGAATATATCCAGGTCTGCCGCGATATGGATATGCCCCTTCTGATGCGCACCGAGGATAAGGCCGCCTTCTTCCGGTGTTACCTCGATGCCGGTGTGAACGGCTTGATGCTCCCTCTGGTAAATGCCATGGAAGAGGCTGCCCGCGCCGTTAGCATGTCATATTTTCCTCCCATTGGACACCGGGGTACCGGCATTGGTTTGAGCCCGTATTTGATTGATTCTCAGGACCTGACCAAAGTGCCATTCCGCTCCCTCATGGATTACGTCAATAACAATACGGTGCTATTCCCCCAGACGGAGAGCCTAGAGAACATCAGCGACCTGCACCGCATTCTGAGCCTGGAAGGCGTCACCGGCACCATTGTCGGGCCGTTTGACCTGGCAGTAAACATGGGAGATATGGACCCGAAAGCCGTGGCCACCGAAGTGGTTACCACGCCCGCCGTGGAGAAGAGGCTAAAGCAGATTCTCCAGATATGCCAGAAAGCGGGCAAGGTGGCCGGCATCGGGGGCTTTATCCCAGAGACTCTAGCCAAATGGGCCAAAGCGGGCTATAACCTGCTTCTGGTCGGCGCCGTTCTCAATGGGAATGTTGAGGCGTTACGTCCGGCCATCGAGCAGGCGCACGCACTTATAGACTGAAGATTTCAATGCCGGATTACGCATTGGCAAAACAAACATAGCAGGAGGAACCATAACATGGGCAGAAAAGCAAGAGTGGCCGTTACCCGCGACCTTTTTGACGAGAAAGGGAATTCGGTTAGCCCCGGGCCCGGGCCATCGGTGCTGGACAGGATATCGGACGTTGAGTGGGACAAGTTCCAGGAGTACCTGACGGAGGTTACCCCGGAGCAGACCCGCGGATTTGATATGGTGATTTCTTTCGCTCCCTACTGGACCAGACAGACACTATCCACCAGCCCGCAGCTTCTTTCCATTCACCGCGGCGGCGTGGGCTACGATATGGTGGATGTGCCTGCCTGTACCGATACCGGAGTCGCCCTCTTCATCGTCCCGGCGGCGGTGCGCCGGCCGGTAGCCACCGGAATCATGGCCCTGATGCTGGCACTGGCCACCCGCATCCGCGTCAAGGACATTGTAACCCGCGCCGGGAAATGGGACGAGGGAAGGAAAAACTATCCCGGCATCGGGCTGGGAGGAAAGACGCTGGGCTCGATTGGCGTGGGCAATATCGGTCATGACCTGTTCCGTCTCGCCAAACCTTTCGGTATGAAACATATCGCCTACGACCCCTATATCACCCAGGATGCGGTCAAAGACGTTGATGTGCAGCTCGTAGATATGGACACGGTGCTGGCCCAGTCAGACTTTGTGAACGTCAGCTGCCCTCTGAGTGAAAAGACCCGCCACCTCATCGGGGAAAAAGAACTGAAAAAGATGAAGAAGACGGCCTATATCATCAACACTTCACGTGGTCCGGTCATTGACGAGGCGGCGCTGGTCAAGGCGCTGAAAGAAGGCTGGATCCAGGGCGCTGGCATCGATGTGTATGAGCAGGAGCCAACCCCGACGGACAACCCTCTGTTCCAGTTGGACAACGTTATCTTAACCCCACATTCCATCGCCCTCACCGATGAGTTCTATACCACCATGTGGGAGGAAATTGCCAAACAGATACGCCAGATGATTGATGGCGGAAAACCAGCAACCCTCGTCAATCCGGAAGTCTGGGACAAGCCGGAGTTTCAAAACAAACTGAAAAAATTCCACCAGGAGATGAAGTAAGGAGGCTGGAAAATGGACATGTTTGACCTTTCAGGAAAAGTCGCCATCGTCACCGGCGGCAACCAGGGTATCGGCTTCGGGATTACGCGCGGCCTGGTGAGTGCCGGCGCCACCGTGGTCATCGCCAACCGGCGTGCCGCTGAGGGGCAGAAAGCGGCGGAAACGCTGAATAAAGAAGGGCTCAAGGCTGTAGCCATACCTACCGATGTAAGCCAGAAGTCTTCCATCGCGGCGATGGTACAAAAAGTGCTCGGCGAATATAAAAAGATCGATATCCTGGTCAACAACGCTGCCGTGATGATACGCAAACCGTTGGAGGACTTCGAGGAGAACGAGTGGGATACCATAATGAATACCAACCTGAGAGGGCTCTTCCTCTGCTGCCAGCTCGTCGGCAGGGAGATGATTAAACAGAAAAAGGGCAAGATAATAAACATCTCCTCCGTAGTGTCGCAGATAACGCAGCCGGGGCGGGGGGTCTATGCCATCGCCAAGGCCGGCGTCTCTCACCTGACCCGTGCCCTGGCCCTCGAGTGGAGCCGGTATAATATCAACGTCAATGCCATAGCCCCTGGCCTGACCATGACGCCAATCAACCAGAAATACTTTGAAGATAACCCGGCTGAACTGAAAAAGATGGTCAGTGATATACCGATAGGCCGGGAGGCCTACCCCAAGGACTATGCCGGTACGGCTGTGTTTCTGGCCTCGGATGCCTCCGACTACGTCACCGGCCAGACGCTGCTAGTTGACGGCGGCATGACCATCGTCTAGAGGGCTTTACTCCCAGAGGTCCAGAAATAAAAAGGGGGAGCCTTTATCCAGCTCCCCCTTCATAATATCGCCAACGCCTAATCCAGCACCTGCGGGTTGAGCGGGAATTTTGGCCTTTCCCCGCGAAAAACCCTCAGGATTTCCTCCGCGCATGTAGTCGCCATGCGCCGCATCGCCTCATGGGTGCCGCCGGCAATGTGCGGCGTACCGATGAAGTTTTCTAGGCGGAACAGAGGGTGGTCTGGGGACGGCGGCTCTTTGCGGAAAACATCCAGCCCCGCACCGGCTATTTTGCCTTCTGACAGGTGGTCATAGAGCGCCTCTTCATCAACGATGCCGCCCCGGGAGCTGTTTATCAGGAAGGCTTCCGGTTTCATCAAACTCAGCTCTCTGCTTCCGATGAGGTTGGCCGTCTCTTCTGTCAGCGGCACGCAGATGACGACGTAATCGGCATCGCGCAGTAAATCGTCCAGCTTCTCCACTTTGGCCACGCCCAGTTGGGTAGCCTTTTCCCGGGAAACATACGGGTCATAGCCAATGACCTTCATATTGAACCCCGCCTGGCACTGACGGGCAAGCGTGGAGCCGATGTGGCCCAGGCCAATGAGCCCCAGCGTCTTGTCCTTCAGCTCCACCCCCACCAGTTCTTTCCGTGACTTCGGCCTGCCCAGACGGATGCTCTGGTCAGCCACCACTATTTTCTTGGATATAGACAGCATCAGGCCCAGGTCGTGCTCGGCCACTGACTCGGCATTGTCCAGCGGCGTATTGATAACCACCACCTTTTTCTCCGTGGCCGCTTCGACATCAATATTGTCGACGCCGACGCCGTGCTTGGCGATAATCATCAGATTCTTCGCCTGCTCCAGCAGTTCCCGGTCGATTTCCCCCAGTCTGACGATGATGGCATGCGCCTCGGTGATAAAATCACGCAGAGGCTTACCCGGTTTCTCCGCTTCAAAAATAACATCAGCCACCTGTTCCAAAATCTCCGGACCGACCGGGTGTATCGTCTCAGGCACAATCACTTTTCTTCTGGCCATTTTCTCTCCCTCTCCGACAAGTCAGCTACTACTTGCGGACAAACTTCCGCAGCACATTGGGGCCGCGGTCAATGTGTCGGTTGTAGGAGGTCCAGGAGACCTCGCCAACGTAGATATCCCCGCGAGAGTCAAGCGCCACCGTATGAGGAGCGATAAAAACGGCATTTTCCAGATTTTCACCTGGTCGCGTCGCCCAGCGTGCCAGCAGTTCACCTTCCGGGCTGAAGATACTGAAACGCAAACACAACTCGGAGACATAGACAATGCCCTCGTCATCAATAAATACATCGGTGGGGCGGAACACATTCTCCCACTGGTCAAGGAATTTCCCGTTGCTGTCAAAAATCTGGATGCGACTGTTCTCCCGGTCAGGGATCCACACCCGCTCCTGCTTATCAACAAATACGTCGTGTGGCAATCGGAACTCACCCGGCCCATAGCCCGGCCCACCCCACGATAGCAGCAGCTTGCCGTCAGGAGTGAACTTGTGCACCCGGGCATTGCCGTAGCCGTCAGCTACGTAGATTGTCCCCGACTCAGTTACCGATACTCCGGTGGGGCGGTTAAATGGCGGGCCACCCCTAGCGATTGTGTTCAGGCTCCAGAAGAAGTCAAGGTATTCCTCGGAGTAGCCGGTATCTGATGGCTGGTCCTCGTTGCCCAGCGTCATGAGCACTTTCCCTTCCGGGCTGAATTTGCGCACGGTATGGTTCTTATCATCGGTGCAGTAGATGGCGCCATCGGGGCCAATACCACTGCCATGCGCGCGCTTGAAAAGCCCTTTACCCCACGAGGTCAGGAAGTTGCCTTCACGGTCAAAGACCATCACCGGATGTTCGGCACTTCGGTTCAGCACAAAAACGCGGTCCTGCGCATCGATGGAGATGCCGCCGATGTCCAGAAATGATGCCCCTGAGGGCAACTTAGCCCAATCATTCACCAGTTCATAGGTAAATTTGCCGGAGCCATATGGCATATTTTGATACCTCCTTCTTATTGCGTAATGAAATAGTCAATTCTGCCATGCGAAGATTCATGGTGTGAACTGCTTCCATTACTTTACGGTAAGAGCCCGCTTTCCGTCAAACAGCGGGGGCCACAATAGTTTGACTGGCGGCCACCCATGCAGTAAACTTGTGCCACAGGTTTACGATAATAATGCGTGGTATGAAGGAGGAACTATGTTCGACCTTATGATACGCGGAGGTCGGGTAATCGATGGGTCCGGCGGTCCCTGGTACTATGGTGACGTTGGCCTTCAGGGTGACCGAATCGCTGCTATCGGACGGCTTGAGCCTGCTCAGGCGAGCCTGACGATTGACGCCAGCGGACTTGTGGTCTGCCCCGGCTTCATCGATATGCACACCCATTCCGACATCATGATACTGGCCAAACCCAGGCATGAGGCCAAAGTGATGCAGGGTGTCACCTCCGACCTGCTGGGACTGGACGGTTTATCCTACGCCCCGCTGTCACCCGATAACCTGCGGATGATGCGGCGCTACCTTGCCGGTCTGAACGGCAACCCGAATATCTCCTGGAACTGGAACACGGTGGCTGAATTCCTGGCCAATTTTGACCGCAAGGTGGCGATTAACGTGGCCTACCTCGTGCCTCACAATGCTCTGCGCCTGGAAACGATGGGCTTTGTCGACCGCACTGCCACCAGCCAAGAAATGGCCGGAATGCAAGGGTTGATGGCGCAGGGGATGCGGGAGGGGGCGGTGGGTTTCTCCACCGGCCTTGATTACTTTCCCTGCCGTTACTCCGATGAGGCAGAGCTGGCGAAAATCTGCGAGGTGGTTGCTGAATACGACGGCCTCTCCGTCTGGCACGTGCGCAAAAACGACCTCGGCCTTATTGAGTCCATCAAAGAAGTGCTGCGGATTGCGGAAAGGACCGGGGTGAAGGCGCATTTCTCGCATTACTCGGTGTCATACCCCACCCGTCAAGGCACATCAACAGAGATGCTGGCGCTCATCGACGAGGC
>DUFF01000099.1 GCA_011174815.1 Dehalococcoidia bacterium
GTAAAGACGATTTCATCTTCCCGGGCACCGATGAGCGCCGCCACGCTGGCTCTGGCTTCCTCCATGGCCTCTTTCGCATCCTGGGCGCAGGCATAGATGCTTGAAGGATTGCCAAAAGTATTGGTGAAGTAAGGAAACATCGCCTGGACGACGTCGGGGTGGGTTGGGGTGGTGGCGGCATAGTCAAGATAGATTCTCTTCATAACAGTGCTCCTTAGTCTACCCATCTGTTGGGTCAACACGTACCCCCTTGCTGGTGACCCAGGCAATGCCCTGTTCCATATTGTTTTCGTCTCCCTCCAGTTCGAGCACGATCCAGCCTTCATCTTCCGAAATATTGGCACGGAGGATATTGGTGATAAGGTTATACTGCTGCCCCAGGTTATAGATGATTGGGTCTGGGATATGCTCTTCGCCGAAGGTGAACATGACACGCCGCTTGCTCATCTCATTCCTCTTTTTCTGCCAGCTCTTGCTCCATCTGCTTTCGCTGCTTTTCCAGCTTGTCACCGGGGGCGCGGACGCCGCATTGTTTTTCCAGCTGATTCAGCCTTTCCTCAAGCTTGTCCTGCTCCCTCAGTACCAGCCTGATAGCTTCCGCAATCGGGTCCGGCAATTTCCCGTGGTCCAGCTCCAGTATTGGCTTGTGACGGTCCTCCACCGACCGCCCCGGAACGCCCACCACGGTGACCCCGGCCGGGACTGCCTTGATGACCACCGAGCCGGAACCGATACGGGCATTATCGCCGATGGTTATGGGGCCCAGCGCAATCGCCCCGGCACCGAGGACAACATTATTGCCCAGCGTGGGGTGGCGCTTCTTCTTCTCGGTGGTGGTTCCGCCCAGCACTACCCCCTGGTATAACAGGACATCGTCTCCAATCTCGGACGTTTCGCCGATGACGACCCCGGCACCGTGGTCGATGAAGAACCGGCGGCCGATGATGGCTCCGGGGTGAATTTCGATGCCGGTGAAGAAACGGCTGAGGTGAGAAAGAAAGCGTGCCAGAAGGCGTAACTTGTGTTGCCATAGAAAATGCGCCAGGCGGTGCAGCCATAGCGCGTGCAATCCCGGATAGCAGGTAAGGACCTCTAATGTGCTTCTTGCCGCCGGGTCTTTGGCGAATACGGTTCGAATATCTTCCTTCAATATTTCAAACATGAGACACGCTCACAAAACAAAAACCAAGGGCTCCGGCGGTTACTTCAAGACCCTTGGTCCAAGCTACTGCCGCTTCCCTACGCTCGCATTACCGAGGTCAGGTCCACAGGGTTGGCACCAATCGCCTCTCAGCCCTCGGGCACCCCTAGCGGTTCGATATTCTCTTCTAATTTAATTAATATATCACAGGCTAGGTGAAAATGCAATGTACTCAGTACGTCCCTCCGGTTACATTTCCTGAAAAAGCCAGGTCGAGAGGTAACGTTCCCCAGTATCGGGCAGAATGGTCACGATGAGCTTGTCCCTGTTCTCCGGCCTTCTGGCGACCTCCACCGCCGCCCAGACGGCCGCCCCGGACGATATGCCGGCCAGTATCCCCTCCTCTCTGGCCAGCCGGCGGGCCATTGTCCCGGCGTCTTCGTTTTTGACCTTGATGATTTCATCAATGAGGTCAGTTTTGAGGACATCGGGGACGAAGCCGGCGCCAATGCCCTGAATCCGGTGCGGACCGGCTTTGCCGCCGGAAAGCACCGGCGAATCAGCCGGCTCCACGGCGATGGCCTGGAAATTGGTTTTTTTCGCCTTGAGCACCTCGGCGATGCCGGTAATGGTGCCCCCGGTGCCAACGCCAGCGACCAGAATATCAACTTTGCCCTCGGTATCCCGCCAGATTTCATCGGCGGTGGTTACCCGGTGCACCTCCGGGTTGGTCGGGTTTTTGAATTGCTGCGGGATGAAGGAGTTGGGGTTTTCCGCAGATAGCTGTTCCGCTTTTGTGATGGCCCCTTTCATCCCCTCCGCTCCGGGCGTCAACACCAGCTCGGCGCCGAAAAAGGCGAGGAGCTGCCGGCGCTCCTGGGACATGGTGTCCGGCATGGTGAGGATGAGCCGGTATCCCCGGGCGGCGCAGACGAAGGCCAGGGCGATGCCGGTGTTGCCGCTGGTAGGCTCGATGATGACCGTATCTTTATTAATCAGGCCTTTCGTTTCGGCATCAAGTATCATGGCGACGCCTATCCGGTCCTTGACACTGCCCAGAGGGTTGAAGGACTCCAGCTTGGCCACCACCTCGGCTTTCACGCCCCCGGTTATGCGGTTCAACCTGACCAGCGGCGTATTGCCGATAAGCTCTGTGGAATCGCGGGCAATCCCCCTGGTCAGCTTGGGTAACTCGATTGTCTTGAACTTTATTTTTTCCACCATCTCTGTCCTCCCTTCTACTTCAGATGACCGCAGTGCTGGCAATTCGGGTCCCGCTTGACTTCCAGCTTGGTGAACTCAAGATTGAGCCCATCATAGATCAATAACTGGCCGGTCAGCAGTTCACCGATGCCGGTGATATATTTAATAACCTCGGTGGCCTGAAGGCAGCCGATAACCGCCGGTGCCACTCCGATGACGGGAAATTTCCCCTGGGTCACGCGCCCCTGGTAGATGCACCACAGGCAGGCGGTCTGGCCCGGTATCACCGTCATCGCCCGGCCCTCAAAGCCGTAAACCGCACCGTGGAAAAAGGGTATCTTTTTCTCTATGGCGGCCTTGTTTAAAACATACCTTGTGGGCAGGTTGTCCATGGCGTCGACGATGAGGTCGCAATCGCCGACTAATTCCGCAGCGTTATCCTCGGTTATGGTCTCGGCAACGGCTTCCACGTTTATATCTTTATTCAGATTTTTCAGCTTCTGTCGGGCGGAATCGGTTTTTCTTTCGCCTATATCGCCATCTCCGTGCAGAATCTGCCGGTTCAGGTTGCTTAGCTCAACCCGGTCATGGTCGGCCAGCCGTATGGTGCCCACGCCGGCGACGGCCAGATAAATAGAAATTGGGGAGCCAAGTCCGCCGGTGCCAGCGATGAAGACCCTGGCCTTTTTCAGCTTCTCCTGCCCTTCCTTACCAATGCCTTTTAGCATCATCTGCCGGTCATATCTTGTCAGTTCATCTTTGGTAAGCATTTTGGCGCCCTCCTTTTTCCGGCAGGATATTGAGGCCTGGGTTTCCGTATACTTTTAATTGTATCAAGGAATAATGGATAGTTAAAGGCCAATGCGGTGCTACGGAATCTCTTAATGCTGTGTCAGGGCACGGACACACTAGAAGTGTCCCCTGCCATCGTGTAAAATAAGAGGCGTGGAAAGCGAGTTGCGGAAAATACCCAGCGTGGATCGGGTTCTGGCCGATGAGCGGCTGAAACCGCTCGTGGAGACCTATCCCCATGAACGGCTGGTAAAGCTGATACGGCGGCACCTGGAGCGGGAACGCACGGCTATCACCGCCGGCAAGAAGGCTTCCTCTCCGTCGGCAGTTGCGGAAGCGGTATACAATCAGGTGAAGGCGATGGAGGTGCCCAGCCTGCGTCCGGTTATCAACGCCAGCGGCGTCATTCTGCATACCAATCTGGGCCGTGCCCCTCTCAGCCAGGAAGCAACCGAGGCTATGGATGTCGTGGCCACAGGTTACTCCAATCTGGAGTTCAACCTAGAGAGCGGCGTACGGGGCTCGCGACAGGTGCATGTGGAATCGCTCCTGTGCGAGCTTACCGAGGCGGAGGCGGCGCTGGCCGTGAACAACAATGCCTCGGCGGTGCTGCTGGGTCTGACAGCGCTGGCGAAAAGAAAAGAAGTAATCGTCTCCCGGGGGCAGGCAGTGGAAATCGGGGGTGGCTTTCGCATTCCCGACGTGATGCGGCAGAGCGGTGCCAAGCTGGTCGAGGTGGGGACGACCAACTGTACCTATATCAGCGATTACGAGCAGGCGATAGGCCCTAGGACAGCTGCCCTGATGCGGGTCCATTCCAGCAATTTTCAGGTGGTGGGCTTTACCAGTGAGGTGCAGCTCGAAGACCTGATGGCGCTGGCCGAGAGGCACTGTACGCCTGTCTTGGACGACCTTGGCAGCGGCTGTTTTCTGGATACGAATGCGTTCGGGCTGGCGCCGGAGCCGATGGTTCAGCAGAGTGTGGCCCTTGGTGCCGGGCTTGTTTTCTTTTCCGGCGACAAGCTAGTGGGAGGCCCGCAGGCGGGAATCATCGTGGGCCAGAAGCAGTTTATGGATAAGCTGCGCCGGCACCCGCTGGCCCGGGCGGTGCGCATTGACAAAATACGGCTGGCGGGGCTGGCGGCTACCCTGCTTCACTACCTGAAAGGTGAGGCGACGAATAGGATACCGGTGTGGCGGATGATTGCCGCACAGGTAAAGGATATCGAGGAGAGGGCGGGGACGTGGAACAGAGCGCTCGGCGGCATGGCACGCGTGATTGACGGAGAGACGATGGTCGGCGGCGGCAGCCTGCCCGGAGGGACTCTGCCCACGAAGCTGGTCGCCATTGGGGGTGGCAGAGACCGAAATCTGTCGCAGAGGGCGGCACGCAAGCTGCGCGCACAGGAAACGCCGGTGGTGGGGCGGATTGCCAATGATATCCTGCTTCTCGACCCGCGCTCGGTGCTTCCCGAAGAAGATAAAATCGTAGTGAAGGCACTTCGCGACCTGGCTCCTGGTTTGCATTAGACTACATGATTGAAGGTGTTTTAGGTGTACGTCCTGGGTACGGCAGGCCACATTGACCACGGCAAATCGGTTCTGGTGCAGGCGCTAACCGGAATTGACCCGGACCGGTTGCGCGAGGAAAAAGAGCGCGGCATGACCATAGACCTGGGCTTCGCCTGGATGAAGCTGCCGAGCGGGCGCGAAGTGGGCATCGTCGATGTTCCTGGCCACGAGCGTTTCGTCAGGAATATGCTTGCCGGCGTGGGTGGCATCGACCTGGCGCTGTTAATCGTGGCCGCCAATGAGGGAATAATGCCCCAGACCAGAGAGCATCTGGCGATAGTCAACCTGCTGGAGATACGGAACGGAATCGTGGTCATCACCAAAAAGGACTTGGTTGATGAGGAACTGTTGAGCCTGGTGCGCATGGAGGTGGAGGAGCTTATCGGCACCACGACCCTGTCCGGGGCGCCTGTGGTCGCCATTTCCGCACTGACCGGTGAAGGTCTGCCGGAGCTGGTGGCGAGTATCGATGAGTTACTGGGTTCCACAGAGCCGCGGCGTGACTTGGGCAGGCCCAGGCTGGCCATCGATCGGGTCTTCACCATGACCGGGGCAGGCACGGTGATTACCGGGACTCTGATTGATGGTTCGCTTTCCGTGGGGCAGGAGGTGGAGATTCTGCCCTCAGGTTTGAGGTCGCGATTGCGCGGACTGCAGTCGCACAAGACACGTCTCAACACCGCCACGCCGGGGAGCCGGGTGGCGGCAAATCTGGTGGGCGTCAATACTTCCCAGCTGCAGCGCGGCGACGTGCTGACCAGGCCGGGGTGGCTGTCTCCAACCACACTGCTGACGGTGAAGCTGCGGCTGCTCGACTATCTGCACCGGCCCTTAAAACACGGCGCCACCGTCAGCTTCCACACCGGGGCGGCGGAGGCAATGGCCAAAGTCCGCCTGCTGGAAGGGGACGAACTAAAGCCGGGACAGGCTGCCTGGGCGCAGGTTACGCTCGACCGGCCAGTAGCGGCCATCAACGGCGACCATTTTATCGTTCGTTCCCCGATGGAAACCCTCGGTGGCGGTAAAATAATCGAAGCGCACGCCAGGCGACTTCGCCGCTTTCGCCCCGATGTCATTGAGAACCTGGAAGCCAAAGAGACAGGAACTACCGAGGAAATGGTTTTGGCGCTCCTGGAGACAAAACAACCTCTAGAAACCTCGGCGCTGGCGTCGGAGCTCAACCTGAAGGCCGAGGAAATAAAGGCTGCGCTTGGGTCCCTTGCCGAACAGGGGAAGGCAGTAGTCCTTGGTAAAGGAGCCCAATCCCTGCTGGTAACCGCTAAAAGATGGGATGGTCTGGCCCAGAAAACGAGGGCTGTCCTTCAGGAATATCACCGGAAGTTCCCAATGCGTCCCGGTATGCCGAAGGTGGAACTGGGGAGTCGGCTGAAGATGGGGGGCTACGCGACCGCTGCCTTCCAGATAATGGCGGCACAGAGTATTATCGCTGATGAAGGCACGCTGGTTCGCCTACCGGCTCACCAGATACAGCTGACCCAGGCCCAGCGGGCGAAGATGGATACGTTTCTGCGCTCGCTGGCCGAGAACCCCTATGCGCCGCCCAGCGACCTTATCCCCGAGTCCGACCTGCTCAACTTGCTCATCGAACAACGCCAGGTGGTGAGGGTAGCTAATGACGTGGTGTTTGCCGCGTCAGTCTATGATGAGATGGTAGCAAAAGTGACCTCTCGAATCAAGAGCCAAGGGCAGATAACGCTGGCGGAAGTGCGGGACATTTTTCAGACCAGCCGCAAATATGCCCAGGCGCTGCTAGAGCATCTGGACGGGGAGAAGATAACCCGCCGGACAGGCGATGTGCGCGTGCTCTACTAAATAAAAGGCTAGGGTAGTATAATTAGGTTTATCAGTTACATGGGAGGTGACTGATATGTGGTACTGGATTACGGTCAATAGCTGGTGGCTCTTTATTATCTCCGCGGTTGCCCTGATTGTTTTCCTCACCATCAGGGGAAGGGTTGAGCACGGTGTGGAAAAGATGGTATCTGAAGCGCACACTACCGTCGTACATAGATGGCTGAACATTACCTTCTGGACACTGGAAGGAATCTCACTGATATTAATCGGCATGACGGGGATATCAATAGTCTTATCTGAAGAGGGGATTTACAGTGTAATAACGGTGGCCATGGTGCAGGCGTGGTTTCTGGGGCACGGTACCCGCATTTTCCTAATCCTGCTGGTGGGTTTTGTCCTCTGGGTTATCCTGAGGAGGTACCTGCCTCCGATAGTACAGCGCTCCATGGCCAAGACAAAGCGGGGTGAAAGCCGGGAGGGGATGAAGAAGCGGGCGGATACCATCCAGTACGTCTTCATGGGGCTAGGAAAAATTTTAATCATTATTTTGATAGCCTTCCTGGTTCTCGGTGAACTCAATGTATCAATCGGGCCGATACTGGCCGGCTTTGGTATTGCCGGCATTGCCGTTGGCTTTGGCGCCCAGTACCTCATCAGGGACCTCATTGCCGGTATCTTCATCCTTATCGAGAACCAGTATCGAGTGGGGGATGTAGCCAAGGTGGCTGATATCGCCGGTCTGGTGGAAGATATCACGCTGAGAAAAACGGTTCTCCGCGACCTTGATGGCATTGTACACCACATTCCCAATGGGGAAATAAAGGTAGCCAGCAATTACACCAGGCACTTCTCCCGCGTCAACCTTGATGTCTCAGTTGCCTACGGCACTGACCTTGACCATGCCATCAGCGTCATCAATCGGGTTGGCCAGGAACTGGCGGCTGACCCGAACTGGAACTGGCGCATCAGGACCACGCCTCAGGTGCTGCGGGTGAATAAACTTGGCGACTCCGGCATTGATATCAAGATTCTGGGGGATGTGAAGCCGCTGGAACAGTGGAATATCATGGGGGAACTGCGCTATCGGGTGAAAAAGGCATTTGATGCTGAGGGCATTGAGATACCGTGGCCGCATACCAAGGTGTTTTTCGGAAATTCACCGTGGGAGGAGGGAAAGAAATAGACAGATATCAGGGGCACACTGGTTATGGCCAGGCTTACTTCTGTCCCATCATTCCGTTTCGAGTCCGCTAATCGTGAAGCTGATGGTGATGGCCAGTCCTATCAACGTGAAGACGCCATAAGTGAGGTTGCCCTGAATCCAGATGAGATCACCGGCCGAATAATTGAGGTTGACGACAAAGAGCCCGATACCACCGGAAATGAGCAGTAAAATTCCGATGAAGGGCAATATCATAAACAGTGTGCTCATTTTTCTGCCTCCTCTATCCTAAGATTTGAGCCAAGTATAGGAGGAGCATCGGTAAAAGTCAACAAGAAACGCTGTAAGGCAGTGTATACTTTGTTTCGGATTGACGTTTGGCGCGTAACCGTATATTATTGTTCTACCACATAAAGGAGGTGTCATATGGCAAAACCGGATGTTATCAAGCCAGGATATTTTGTGGCCATCAGCCTGATTCCGGAAACGGCGCCAGAATGTTGTTATATCGGTCTGGTGAAGGTTCTGGATGAATACGGAATACGCATAACTCAGGCGGAGTGGGACGACCAACTGGACGGAGTTAAGCAGGCGAGCGAAGATATTTTTGTCCCCTGGGTCAATATTAACTCCATGCTGGTCTGCACCGAGCAGGAGCCGATAAGGCGCTTTGTCAGGGATAAAGCTCCGGCGTGGAAAAGGCAAACCGAAGCCATATACAAGCGACCCAAAGTTAATAAATAGAGAAGCGCTAAAGGAGGTGCATTACTTATGCCCATAGTGACCGTAAGAGCCCTTGAGGGTAGGACTGTGGAACAGAAGCGAAAGCTGGCAAAGGACATAACCGATGCCGTGGTGAAGAACTTCAAGGTTGAGCCGGACCGGGTGACCGTTAATTTCTTTGATATGCCAAAGCAAAATGTGGCCAGAGCCGGTAAGCTGGTTATTGACCAGTAGGCTCATTCTGACTTTCTTGAGATACCATAGGCAGGCTATAACGGCAGGTGTAAATAGTATAACCGTAAAGTTGCGAAATAATCACGACTGGAAAAATTGGGTACTGAAAACATGATTTCAGGCGATTTCAGTACCCTGTTTATTTCTTGTAAAAATACCGATTTCCCTATTAAATGGTCGATTAAGTATAATTTAGGTGAACCGGTAAAGCTGTAATTACGAAATGAGGGAGAATTAAATGCGAGTAAAAGATAAGGTTGCCATCGTCACCGGTGGCGCCGGGGCCATTGGCGGGGAGATAACCAAACTGCTGGCCCGGGAAGGTGCCAGAATCGTCATCGCGGACGTGAACACCGAGGAAGCCAGCAAGCTCGTTGATGAGGTCAAGGCCCTGGGGTCGGAGGCTCTGGCCGTTGCTGCCGACGTGATTGAAGTTGACCAGGCAGGAAAGCTGGTGGAAGCAGCCCTGGGCCATTTCGGACAGATAGATATACTGGTTAACGTGGCCGGCGGCTCCACTGGACCGTCAATTAAGACCAGGATGGACTTCTTCGCTCAGTCGGAGAAAACCCGTGGTGAGGAAATTTTGCGTCTCAATTTGCTGGCGCCATTGAACTGTGCCCGGGCGGTCATCAACCATATGATTGAAAGGAAAAGTGGCGCCATAGTCAGCATATCTTCCACCGCCGGAGTAATCGGCATGATGAAGGGAGTGGAGTACTCCGCGGCCAAAGCGGGCATTATTGGCATGACGATAACGCTG
Organism: Dehalococcoidia bacterium; assembly: GCA_011174815.1. GTDB lineage: Bacteria > Chloroflexota > Dehalococcoidia > Dehalococcoidales > RBG-16-60-22 > E44-bin89. The sequence continues at coordinate 9,406 of DUFF01000099.1, forward strand.
GCCAAGGAGGTGGCGGAGTATGGGATACGTGTCAACTGCGTTTCCCCCGGCATTGTGGGGACACAGCGTGTCCTCAAGATGGCGCCGGACCGCATCCCCCAGTGGGAGAGGGGAATCAAGCTGGGCCGGCTATGCAAACCGGAAGAAATCGCCAATGCGGTGCTTTTCCTGGTCTCTGAGGAATCCAGCTATATAACCGGCCAGAATATTATCGTTGACGGGGGACTGTGTCTGGGGCCGGAAGGATATTGATAGCCTGGCAAGGGTGATAATAGTCACAGACAAGCGGAAAGCCGTTTAATAAAATAAACTAGTTTATATAAGAAAATTTGTGCTGAGAACGGATGAGAGTAAAATACTTAGCGGGAGTGTTAATCGGCGCGGCCATTGGCCTTACCCTCAGTTACCTGTACAGTCAGGGTGATGGCGCCGCCATTACCTCAAACCTGTGGATAGGTGCCTTGATAGGCGCGCTGGTTGGCCTGTACATGGTATCCGTGGTCGGCATGTCGGGCAGAGGCAAAGCCAGCGGTGATGGCTGCGGCGGAGAAAGCCCCCAATTTGGCTGAGCACCGTTTCGCTGGGGTCCCGTGGAGGAACCCGAGGACAAAAAGGCCGGTGACGGAAAGGCCAAAGACAGGAGGAGCGAGGAAGGTTAGATGAGCAACGTGGTTAATATAGATGATGGGTTATGTATGGGATGCGGGGCGTGTGTCGAAATCTGCCCGCAGCGCATTTTGTATCTCGATGAGAATACAAGCACGGCGGAGGTGACAGACCACGGGCTTTGTGATAGACTTAGAGGCTGTGAGCGAGTTTGCCCTGTTGGTGCCATCAAGATAGATTGAGGAGAGCCAGTGAATGCCACTCTATGAATACGAATGTCCGGAATGCGGCAGGAAGTTTGAATTACGCCGCAGCATAAGCGA